>CALKIA010000001.1 GCA_937988705.1 uncultured Chloroflexota bacterium
ACCGGTGATAACGGCATCGAAATCGGCGCCGACGTTTATCAGGGTATTTACGAGCAGGGTTTCTATGCGGGTCAGCCCGTCGCTCTGCCCAAAGATTACAGCACCAGCTCGTTCTATATCAACACCGCGCTGTTCGAAGCCGCTGGTATTGCGATCCCCGAAGAAGGTTGGACGTGGGATGACGCGCTCGACATCGCGCTGGAACTAACGGTGGATGCCAATGGCAACAACGCCGCCAGCCCGGACTTCGATCCTGAGAATGTCGTCCAGTGGGGCATTGACATCGTCAATGACGGTTGGTGGCGCGGCATGCAGAGCTATCTGCAAGCGTGGGGCACGCTGACGATCAGCGAAGACGGCACGACGACAACCGGACTGCTGAACAGCGAAGCCGCCGTGAGCGGACTCGAATGGTATCGCGATCTGGTCTTTGAACACCACGTTGCGCCCTCGGCGACCGAAATCGGCGCGGTTGAGGGTGGACGCGTGCAGATGTTCCAGGATGGCGTTATCGCTATCGGCGTGACCTTCCACGGTCCGTGGTGGCAGGATGTGTTCAACGAAACGCCGAATCTGGAATGGCAGGTTGTGCCGGTTCCCACTGGCCCCGGCGGCCGTGCCAGCGTGCTGATGTGGATGGGCTGGGGGATCTCTGGCCAGAGCGCGAACCCGGATGCAGCGTGGGAACTCCTCAAGTGGTTGACGACTGAACCCGGACAGCGCGTCTTTGCGCTCAAGGCGCTCAGTGGCAACCCGGTTGTCTCGCAAGAAATGCAGCGCGAAGATGATCCGTACTGGGGTGTCTACATTGCGGAGACCGATCACCTCGGCCCGCTGGAAGAACTGCGCTCGCCCTACTACAGCACTTGCGTGGCGACCCCGGCGTCCGATCTCATGAAGCGTTTGCTGGCTGATGGCGGTGATTCGATCGACATTCAGGCGGAACTCGACGCTCTGGCGGCAGAAGCAGATGCCTGTATCGCCGAAGGCGGGCAAAACTAACCGGCGAAAGCGTTGGTTCAGTGGCGTTTAACGCTCGTTGGCACAGCACAACAGTCGTGCGTGCTTAATGATTAAGCAAGATGGGCAGGGGACGTATGCGGCTTTCGAGCAGCATCACGCCCCCTGTGCATTTTTTGCCTCAAGCCCCGCTTGTCATCTACAAGTGAAGGACTTTCCTGATGGCCGAAAGTTTCCGCAAACGGATTGCTGGTTCGACGCTGGCGCGCCGGGAAGCACTGTGGTTCTATATCCTGATTCTGCCGTGGCTGATCGGGTTTCTGGGCTTTCTCGCCTATCCGATGCTGCGCTCGTTATATCTCTCGTTTACCTCCTATGATTTGCTCTCGCCGCCCAACTGGGTCGGCTTGCGCAATTACGAGCGAATTTTCAACGATGCCACGTTCTGGCAGTCGCTGAAAGTCACGCTGATTTTTGCTCTGGGCAGTGTGCCCGGCGGCACGATCATCGCGTTGGCGCTGGCCATGGTGTTGGCTCAGAACCTGCGCGGTGTCAATGTGTGGCGCACGATCTTCTTCATCCCCTCGATCCTCAGCAGCATCGCCGTCGCCATCCTGTGGCTGTACATCTTCCGCCCGGAAGGCGGCCTGCTCAATCTCGCGCTCGGTTTGTTCGGCATCAAGGGGCCGAACTGGCTGCTCGACGAAAACTGGGCGCTGCCCGCACTCATCATTATGAGCTGGTGGAGCATTGGCGGTCAGATTGTGATCTACCTGGCCGGGATCAAGGGCATCCCCGAAGTTCTGTACGAGGCCGCCGAAATCGATGGTGCGAACAGTTGGTCCCGCTTTCGCTTTGTGACGCTGCCCATGCTCAGCCCGACCATCTTTTTCAATGTCGTGCTGGCGATCATTGGCGCGCTGCAAGTCTTTGATGTCGGTTGGGTGCTCACGCGGGGTGGCCCCAATGAGGCGACGCTCTTTTACATGCTGAACTTATATGAACGCGCCTTCCAGATGGCGCAAATGGGGTATGCGTCCGCGCTGGCGTGGATTCTGTTCGTCATCATCATGGTGATCACGCTGCTGGTGGTTCGATCGTCGGCGGCCTGGGTCTACTACGAAGCGGAGGTTCGTTGAGCTATGAGTGT
>CALKIA010000002.1 GCA_937988705.1 uncultured Chloroflexota bacterium
GCAGACCCTGCTCGACGCGCAGAACCCGCGAACAGGCGCCGTTGGCGGCGATTACGCAGGCATGGAGATCGATCTCGATGCGCTGGCGGGGCTTGACCTGTCGTTGTTCTGCCCGATGATGGATCAGGTGCTGGCAGAAGCTGGAATGGGTCGGCAGGAATACGTCACACTCTTGCGACAAGCGCTCACCTTCGGGGGAGATGCGGCCGATGTTGAGGGCTTCATCGCGGTGTTGGAATCCTGTCCTGCGCCGGGTGCTGCCCCAGCAGCTCCGTTTGGGGACGAGGGCGATACGGGTGATGGCGAAGGTGGCTAATCCGTTCGCAATGTTGCGCTAGGGGCCAAGCCTGCCCCTATCTGCTTCGAGATGTACGGGCAGACCTCCATGTCTGCCCGGTTGCGGGCACACACAGGTGCGCCGCTACCATTGCTCTTGCGCGCAATACCGGAGCGAGTGACTCAGCTCACGCGAATAATGCAGTAGGTGCGCCGCTGTGCTGGGATGATATCTGGTTGATTATCCGGGTCAGGCCCGTCAATGCCCGTGTTGATTGGGCGTCCGGACAGCGAGCGTGACTCAAGCCGAACCTCGATCACGCCTGCCGGGGGCGCTTCCACCAGCCAGTAAAGCTCGATCCCGAAAAATCCATCGTACTCCCCCGTGGCGCCGTGCCAGGGGCCGATGCGGGTATAAATGGGCGTGTCAACGCCGTTGACGAGCAGGCGACTCTCCGAGCGCCGCTGAATCACCCGCGCGATCTCCAGCGATTGATGCGGGATGCTCAGTTCAAGTACGATAGATTCGCCCGCTTGCGCGGTCAGCGGATTGCGATTCGCGCGCTGCTCATTGAAGTACAGGCAGTCGTTGAGTGACACGCGCTGACCATCCGGCGGCGGGAGTGGTGAGCGCACCTGACGCGGCAGGAGTCGCCACGGCGCGTTGGCGATCCGGCGCGCCCGAATGAGAGCCGCCCGTCCCGGTCGCTGACCTCGCCGCGCGCGTACGCGCACCCCTTCTCCCGCGACCTCGGTTACACCCGCCGATGTGACTTCCACAAAGCCCTCAATCGTATCGACCACCAGTTCCTCGGCTTCAATTTGCAGCATGGCGGAACTGCCGACCTTCACTTCAATGCCGTTGATGAGGAAATTGACCGTCGTGTCGGTGGGCGCTTGCACCAGCAGGCCACTTTCCGGCACTTCGCCACATTCGATTCCGGTCAGGCGCGTTTCCAGCGTGAAGGCTTGCATGGGCGCGTCATAGCCGGCCGCGGCGGCTTCCGGGGTAAGTTCGGTGTCGCCGAAAACGATGAAGGTCGCGTTTTGACCCGGCAGTTGATCCGGCAGGTCGGCCTGCAAAGACAGCACGGCGACGCCCCAGATGTTGTCTTCGGGCAAGAGCGGCGCGGTCGCGAGGTGCGCGAGATCGGTGATCGCGGCACGGTCGCCGGGGAGATCGAACTGTGCTTCCCCGTTGAATTCGGCTTCGATAGCATTGTTGCCGTAGCACAGTTCGTTGCGTCCCAGACTGCCGCAGGTCGTACTGACTGCGGTGATCGCGCGTTCCACGAAGTCCGGGCACGTGACCGCTTGCGCTGTTGCCACACTGACCGAAAGCAGCAGAAGCAGCGAACCGATCCCCTGCCGCGTTGTCTGTCGAAGGATCGAAGTGAACTCCATGCACTGACTCCGTGTAGTAACTGCCAAATCGGAATGATCTACGTTCACATTATATAGCCGACTTGACTCTCACACTGTGTCACGGTTTAGAGTGTGATCACACGGGAGAGAGGTGCCTGCTACATGCTCAAGATTGGTGAATTTGCAGCGCTGGCGCAAATCAGCATCCGAATGCTGCGCCACTACGACGAAATGGGGCTGCTCAAGCCGCTGCACGTCGATCGGGAAAACGGCTACCGTTACTACGATCACGAGCAGCTTCCCCGGCTTAACCGCATTCTCGCGCTCAAAGATCTGGGTTTGTCGCTGGAGGAGATCGGTTTGCTGCTAGACGGCGCGCTGAACGCAGATGAGATTCGCGGGATGCTCAAACTGAAACAGGCGCTGCTGCATCAGCAAATTCAGGCGGAAACAGCGCGTTTGCGTCGGGTAGAGAACCGCCTGCGTTACATCGAGTCAGAGGGGTGTTTGCCCGATGGCGAAGTCGTCATCAAGTCACAGCCCCCGTTGCACGTTATCTCGCTGAGCGGTGTAGATTACCCCGGCACCGTCTTCGCGGAGGCGTACTGCGCGCTGAAACAACACGGACTCACGGGCTCTGTTCGCGGTTTGCTGACGATTTACCCCGGCTCAATGGAGTTTCAGCGCACCGGAAAGCGCACACCTCCTCATCGCTGTGAAGCGGTTTTCATCGTAGACGATGTCGTGCATCAGCCGATCAAGCTGTCAGATGATCGCCAGATGTGCGTGTGGGATGTGCCCGCCTATCCGCAAGTCGCCAGTTTCGTTTCAACCAAGTCCGATTGCGAACGTGGGCTCGATATACAGGCGCTGTGGCAGTGGATGCAGATATATCACTATCGACTGATTGCGCCAACCCGTGAATTCTACTTGAAGCGCCCCCGTGAAACCGAAAACTACTTAACCGAATTGATTTTTCCAATCGAGCCGATTCAGCCAGAGGAGTAAGAGAAATAATGCGTACCAAAATGATGATGCTTGCAGTTCTGATCTGCTTACTGAGCGGGGCACTCCTGCTCGCCGCACAGGAGGAGTCGCCGTTCACGCTTTACAGCCCGGATCCAGTTGTGGTGCATGGTCCTTTTGGCGAATGGGATGGGCGCTACACGGATCCCGGCGCGGTTCTGTACCACGATGGGCAGTTTCACATGTTCCGCAACGGCTTCCAGGGTTGGCCTGCCAGCGTGCAGGTCGGCTATCTCACCTCCCCGGATGGCATGACATGGACGGAAGTGACCGAAGAACCGGTGCTGCGCAGCGACGATGTACCGTTCACCGATCTGGCTGCGCTCGCCTCCAGTGCACTTGTGATGGACGATGGCACGTGGGTGCTGTACTTCTATACATGGAATCGCAGCAATCCACCTGCCGCTGAGATCGGGCGTGCGACGGCAGATAATCCGCAGGGACCATGGACGATTGAGGCTGAACCTGTGCTCACGCATGGCGGCGAGGGTAGTTGGGACTCAATTCACGTCGATGCGCCGAGCGTGCTGCGCACTGATGACGGCTATGTGATGTATTATGCAGGGTCAAATGAAGCGAATCGGTCAGCACAAATTGGCATGGCGACCTCGCCGGATGGGATCATATGGACGAAGTACGATGATCTCGCGACAACCGAAGCGCCCTTCGCGGAAAGCGATCCCGTGCTGGTGTCTGAGCAGGATGACTACCGTTACCATCAGCCGCGCGTGGAACGTGTCGAGGATGGCTACCTGATGATCTATCGCATGATTCCCGCGAGCGGCTCACAGATGGGTCTGGGCATCGCCACAAGTGACGATGGCATCCACTGGGACATCCAGTCCGATGAACCATTGTGGAGTCGGGCGAATATGCCCAATTCGGGGGGATTCTGGTACACGGCGACCGCTTACCATGACGATACACTCTATCTGTACATCGAAGGTGACCGCGGCAGTGGTACGGATGTATTCCTCACCACGTGGACTCCCTGAGTTCAGCCCACTAGTAGATTAGTACTTTGAGGACATCGTCCTAGCTCAGATGACAGCGAGTCACACATCCTAATTTGTGAATTTCGTAATGATTGCACTCGGCAAAGTCACCTCGATCCGCTAAGATTCACGGTTGATGTCCGTGGTAAGAGGTGACTTTCACATGCTCAAACGATGTTTGCTGATGCTGACGTTGATCGGGGTGATTCTATCCGCTGTGCCGCTGGCGGCGCAGGAGGGGCGGCAGGTCTACGCTTTTTACTTCGGATGGTATACCGGGGAATCGTGGGGGGATGCGCGTCTCGCGGATCGTCCCGCCGCGCCCTACGATTCGCGCGATGCAGGCGCGCTGGGGCGGCACATTGACGAAGCGCGCGGCGCGGGAATCGATGCCTTCCTGATGAGCTGGTTTGGCCCCAAGAATGATAATCTGACGCATCAGGTGTTCAACATGCTGCTCGACCAAGCGTCGGCGCGCGGTTTCCATGTCGGGGCGGTTGTGGATATGCAAGATCCCGGCTATAACGCGACGGTCGAAGAGGCAACGCAGTCGCTCGCCTACCTGATCAACGACCGCGCCAATCACGGCGGCTACCTGCGGTTTCAGGGTAAGCCCGTGATCTATTTCTGGAATCAGGGGCGGTTCACGCTGGCGCAGTGGCAGGCGATTCGCCAGCAGGTTGACCCGGATCGCAATACGATCTGGGTGATGGAAGGCACACGCACTGGGCTGATGCCCGCATTCGATGGCCTGTACCTGTTCAACACGGCGTGGGCGGCGAACCCGGCGGCGACCGCCGTGCAGTGGGCGCGGCGGAATAATCAGGCGGGCGGCTGGTTCTATACGCCGACTGTTCATCCCGGTTGGGATGAGTCTGCCATTGCTGGACGCACCAACCCGACAACACCGCGTGCGCGCAACAACGGCGAATTCCTCACCAACAGTTGGAACGGGGCGGCGGCCAGCGGCGCGAGTATCATTTTGATCGTGAGCTGGAACGAGTACTTCGAGAATTCGCATATTGAGCCAAGTCAGCAGTACGGCTCACAATCGCTCGACGTGCTGCGACCACTCATCGCCGCGTGGAAAAGCGGTCAGTAAGCCAGCCATCTGCAGAGGCGCACCGGGGTGCGCCTCTGCGCTTTTGGCGATAGTATAGATCCACCAGAGTGGAGAGAATTTATGCCAATCAGGCGCTTTAAAAGACGATTTATTCAGCTATGTCTCGGTATATTGGTTTTAGCCATCACCAGCACCGCCAGCGCGCAAATCGACCCCGCCCCATGGGCGCAATGGGAGAATCAAGAACTCAGCACGATTGGCGCCGATAACACCGGGTCGAGCGTGGCACTGAGCGAAGCTGACGGCATATCCGCGCTGCTGGTGACGCCGGGTGGTACAGCGGATGAAACGAAGATCGTGGTGCCGCTGCTCGGCGCGGATCTGGCAGCGTGGGCGAACTTCACTAACCTAGACATGCAAATCTACTTGCCTGCGGAGAATGTCGATAACCCGAACAACTTCTTCCTCGGCATGGCGGATGTGACCAATGGCGGCTTTGTGTGGATCGCGGGCGTATTCAGCAGCAGCGACGCGCAGCCCGGCTGGAACACGATCAGCTACCCGCTGCACGAGGCCATGCGCAGCCTGAACCCCGAACACCAGTACAACCTGTACTTCTCGTTTTTCAAGGATGCGGGCAGCAAAATCCCACTGACCGAGCCGTTCTACCTCGGTACGGCCGCTTTGAGCGGGTTGATCGAAACCACCATCAGTAACGACTACGATCAAGAAGTGGCCGATTTGCTGGCCATGAACGAGGCCGACTTCATCGCTGCGGTGGCGCGCGCCACCTTTGATTACTTCTGGCTGGAAGCCAATCCTGACAATGGGCTGGTTAAAGATCGCAGCACGCCCGATTCGGTGGCAAGCATTGCGGCGGTCGGCTTTGGGCTAGCGGCGCTCCCGATCGGCGTGGATCGCGGCTGGATCAGCTATGACGAGGGGTATCAGCGCGCGCTGACCACCCTGCAAACCTTCACGAGCGGCGGGGTTGAGGGGCTGCATGGCTTCTTCTACCACTTCGTGAATATGCGGACGGGGCAACGTGAATGGAGCAGCGAACTCTCCTCGATTGACACGGCGCTGCTCGTGGCAGGCGCGTTGGTGAGCGGTCAGTATTTTGCTGATACTGAAGTCGCGGCACTAGCTGATCAACTCTACGCCAATGTCGAATGGGACTGGATGGCTCCCGGCGGCGCGCTGGTCCGCATGGGCTGGACGCCGGATGGCGGCTACCTGGGTGCGGCGTGGGATCATTTTGACGAGAGCATGATCCTGTATGTGCTGGCGATTGGTGCGCCGACTCATCCGGTGCCGCCGATTGCGTGGGATCTGTGGGATCGTCCGGTCAACCGCGCTGGTGCATATATCTATCTGGCCGGTGAACCGCTGTTCGTGTACCAGTATCCGCTGGCCTTCCTCGATTTACGGAGCCAAGCGGATCAATACGCCAATTACGTCAATAACACGGCGTTGGCCTGTGCCCGCAACCGTCAGTTTGCCGTTGATCACAGCGACCAGTATGCGACTTATCAGCATGGCGTGTGGGGACTCAGTGCGTCGGATGGGCCGGAAGGTTACCGTGCCTACGGTGCGTGGAACAACAACCACGATGGAACGATTGCACCCTATGCGGCGGCGGCGTGCCTGCCCTTCACACCGGAGATCGCGCTCGC
This sequence comes from uncultured Chloroflexota bacterium, assembly GCA_937988705.1. GTDB lineage: Bacteria > Chloroflexota > Anaerolineae > Aggregatilineales > Phototrophicaceae > Flexifilum. Next base: position 6,402 of record CALKIA010000002.1, read on the forward strand.
CGGTATGCGCGCTGTCCTGACGGAATACGGCGCGCAGGCATGGCGTGACTACGGCTTTGTCAGTGCCATCAACGAGGATGTAGACTGGTACTCGCGGGATCACATTGGCATTGATCAAGGCGATGTGCTGCTCAACCTCACCAATGCGCAGGACGGTTTCGTGTGGTCTCTGTTCATGGCCAACCCGAACATCCAGAACGCGGTCACGGCGATGGGTTTTGCCGAGAGCGCAGGCGACTACGCCGTCACACCCGCCTATCTGGCGCAAATTAATGGGCCGTAAGCCGGTTTCGCTGCATTTTCTGCGTCGGGGCGCACGATTGTTCGCCTCGACTGGTCGATCAGGTAGAGGACTATGAGCATGATAACGCCGGATCACACCTATACGCAGCTCGTGTTCGACAACAGCCGCATGAACGCGAGCTGCAGCCATACTCAGACTACCGTGATCGCGCCGAGCGAGCTCAAGTCTGTGCAGGGTAAGCTGCCAGTGACCCATGCCCACTGGATCAGTCCGCCGAATGCGCTGGAACTGGCGTGGACATCGAATGCCGATGGTCACTGGACGGCTGAGATTCAGGTAGAGGAGTGGCGCGGCCGCCGCACGCGTTTACACGGCGATCACCTCTGCCTGTGGGTCTACAGCGCCGCGGCGCTTGCTGGGTCAGCCCTACCGTTCCTCCAAATCGCGCTGCAGTCGGACAGCCTGTCGCCCGCGCTGCCGTTGAGCCAATTCGTGGAGCAGCTGCCCGCCGGTGAGTGGGTCTATGTGCAAATTCCGCTCGCGGCATTCCAACCTGCAACCGAGACGTACGACTTCGCCCAGCTGCGCCGCATCATCTGGCAGCAGGGCAGCGCGGACGGCGTGGCGCACACGTTGATCCTTGATGAAATCAAAGTCCGGTGGCTGGCTGAGAGTGCCCCGGTGTTCGCTCCGAACAATCTGCGCGCGACGGCCTATGAACGACATGTCGATCTCACCTGGGATGCAGTGGCGGATCCGGATGTTCAGTATATCGAAATTCAGCAGTCGCTGGATGGCCAGCACTTTACCCCGATCGGCATCCAATATCCGCACCTGAACCGCTACGCCGCGTACGTCAAGGTCGACACCACCTACGATTTTCAAGTCAGCGCGGTCAACCAAGCTTATAAGAAGTCCGCGCCGTCGAATGTGGTGAGCGCGACCACCCGCCAGTTTACCGATGACGAACTGCTGACCATGATTCAGGCCGCTCATTTCCGCTACTATTGGGAAGGCGCGCATCCGGAGGCCGGCCTGGCACTCGAATCGATTCCCGGCGATCCGCACGAAGTCGCGCTGGGTGCGGCGGGTTTTGGCATCTTCGCGTGGATCGTGGGTGCGGAACGCGGTTTCATCAGCCGCGTCCAGTTGATCGAACGGATGCACAAGGCGTTAGCCTTCCTCAGCACCGCCGACCGCTATCACGGCGTGTGGGCGCATTTCATCGATGGACGCACCGGTCAGACGATCCCCGAATTCGGTCAATATGATAACGGGGGCGATCTGGTCGAAACGGCCTTCATGGTGCAGGCGCTGTTGACCGCGCGCCAGTACTTGGATCGCGATACGGACGACGAACGGTCGATTCGCGCGACCATCACCCGTTTGTGGGAAGAAGTAGAATGGAACTGGTATCGTAACCCTGCCGACCCGGCGTTTCTGTACTGGCACTGGTCGCCGGATTACGAGTGGCACATCAACCATCGCTTGATCGGTTGGAACGAAACGCTGATCGTCTATCTGTTGGCGGTCGCCTCGCCTACACACCCCATTCCGCCAGAGTTGTATCACACGGGCTGGGCGTCCCAGTCGGAGATCGCGCAGAACTACCGCGCGGGCTGGGGGCAAACCGGGGCAGGTAGCCGCTACACCAATGGCGAAACCTATTACGGAATCAAGCTGGATGTCGGAGTCGGGACGGGCGGGCCGTTGTTTTTCACGCACTACTCGTTTCTGGGCTTTGATCCCCGCGGCGCACGCGATGCCTACTGCGACTACGCGGAAAACAACCGCAATATCACGCTGATCAATTATCGCTACTGCGTGGCCAATCCCGGCGGCTACGCCGGTTACAGCGACGCGTGCTGGGGGTTGACCGCCAGCGACGATTATGCCGGCTATGCGGCGCGTGACGCCAACGAGCCAAATGATAACGGCACGATCACGCCGACCGGCGCTTTGGGCAGCTTCCCGTATACGCCTGAAGAATCGCTGCGGGCGCTCAAGTATTTTTACCGTGAGCTGGGCTCGTCGCTCTGGGGCATTTACGGCTTCCGGGATGCGATAAACCTTACGCAGGATTGGGTGTCTGGGATTTTCATGGGGCTGAATCAAGCGCCGATCACGGTCATGATTGAAAACTACCGTACCGGTTTACTGTGGCGGTCGTTCATGAGCAATCCGGAGATTGGCGAAATGTGGAAAAAATTAAGGTTCATGAAGAAAGACTAATAAACAGGCTGCCAGTGATCCATGGTACAGTGGAGAAAATTACAACTCTCTAGGTTAGTATATGGCCGACATTCTGGATATAAGCACTAATACGCTGACGGCTTTGGCTCAGCGCGCTGCGCAGGAGGGGTGCACAGTTGATGAACTGGTCACCCGTTTACTTGAGCCTCCTCCGGCGGTCCCCAACGTGGCACATGATTCAGAGTCGCTTTATCGCCTGATAATTGAAAACAGCCACGATCCGATCTCGCTGCATTCACCTGATGGTCGCTATACGTACGCCAACTCCGTTCATGAAGCTCTGTTCGGCTATACGGTTGATGAACTACTGACCATGCCGGGCGAGGTCGCGCTGGGCATGATTCACCCTGACGATATGCTGTTGGCCATGAGTGTCTACCAACGCGTCCTTAGTGGTGATTCGGTGACACGGTCTGAATTTCGGATGCGGCGCAAAGATGGAGCGACGATTTGGATCGCACTCACAGCCGTGCCCATTCGAAATGAGCAGGATGCGGTCGTTCTGATTATGGGCATGACGCGCGATATCACCGATCGCAAGCAAGCTGAGGCGGCCTTGCAGCACAGCGAGGCGCTGATGCGCGAAGTCCTCGACTCGGTCGAAGACGTCATCTGGTCGATCACCGTTCCGGACTCGAAACCCCTCTATGTTAGTTCGGCGGTTCAGACGATCACCGGGCGAACCATCGCCGAGTTCTACACCGGAGCTCCGATTTGGAGGAAGGTCGTTCATCCCCAATACGCGGATGTGCTGGACATTATCGAACGAGAGGTGGCGCAAGCGGGGGTCAGCGAACGCGAATTCCCCATTCTGCGCCCAGACAGCGAAGTGCGTTGGGTGAGCGTGCGTGCCTGGTTGGTGCGCGATCACCAAGGTCAACCGCAGCGCATCGTGGGGATCGCCTCGGATATCACGAACGAGCGCAAAACCCAGGAACTGCTCGAACTGCGCTATTCTGCCCTCGAAGCGACCGCGAACGCGATCATGATTGCGGATGGGCAAGGCGACATTCAGTGGGTGAATCCAGCGTTCACGCGGATGACGGGGTATTCGCTTGAAGAAGCGTGCGGCAAAAACCCGAACGCGCTGGTGCATTCCGGCTTCTATGACGATGAATTCTACTCGGCGATGTGGCAAACGATCCTCGCGGGTAATGTGTGGTTTGGTAAGCTGACCAATCGGCGCAAAGATGGCACGCTCTATACTGAGGAGCAAACCATCACTCCCGTGCGGAACAGCAGTGGCGAGATCACGCATTTCATTGCCATCAAGCAGGATGTGACGGAGCGCGACCGGGGCGAACAACTTATGCTGGAACACGAGCGGCTGAAATCGCGCTTCCGCAAAGAACAGGAACAGAACTTCCTGATCGTCCGGACGATTTCGGCGCTGTCGCATGATTTGCGTACGCCGCTGTCCGTTATCTCGGTGGCGAAGGATATTCTCAGTCGCTATTTTGACCGCCTGAGTCTCGAAAAACGCCAGCAAAAGCTCGACAGCATCGAACGTCAGCTCCAGTACGCGCTCGAACTGCTCGATGACACAGTGCGCCTGGTCAACAGCAACCTGAATCACCGCATCTTTCACCCGGCGTTCGTCAATCTGGATGTGCTGTGTCAGATCAGCGTGGACGAAATCAGCGAAACCAGCGTGGGCCACACTCTCAAGTTCGTCAATGTATCCGGTACCAAGACGGCCTCGGTCGATGAAATTTTGCTCAGCCGAATTTTGCTCAATTTGCTGACGAATGCGGCCAAGTACTCGCCGGAGGGCGGCGAAGTGCGTTTAGAACTGGATGCGACGGCTGAACATATTGTGCTCCGTGTGATCGATCACGGCATCGGTATCAGTCCGGAGGACTTGCCGCACATCTTCGACCCATTCTTCCGGGCAGCGACCGTCAACGAAATCAAAGGTACGGGGCTGGGTCTGAGCATTGTCAAAGAGTGTGTGGAGCGCCACAAAGGTCTGATCCACGTAGACAGCGTGGTCGGGCAGGGCACGACGTTCACTGTCGAACTGCCGAAATAATTCGTTTAGGCTGTGGCGGGTGGCCCACTGGAGCGGCGGACGATCAGCTTCACGGGCACGATCACTTCCTCGACCGGAGTATCGCCATCTTCCAGCAGCGCGATCAGACGCTGCGCGGCCTCTTGCCCCATGTAATACGGATTCTGGATCACGCTGGTCAGGAATGGGCGGGGATTGATCTGCTCTGGCAGATCGTCGAAGGTCGTAAGCGAGATATCGTCGGGAATGCGCACGCCGTACTCGTCGAGGGCCGTCTGCGCCCCGAAGGCGATGAAGTTGTTCGCCGTGACAATGGCGGTTGGGCGTGGGCGAATCTCTTTCAGCATATGCACGGCGAGTTCATAACCGCTGTGCTGCGTGAATTTCCCATAGTGCATTAGCTCAGGATTCAGCGTCAGGCCGTATTCCTGCATGGCCCGTTTATAGCCTTCTGCGCGCTCGACACCCGTTGAGACGTTGTCACTCCCTGACAGCAGCATGATGCGACGATGACCTAGATCCAGCAGATGTTTGGTCAGCAAATACCCCCCAAGCACACTGTCGCTGCGGACGACCGTGTGCTTGTGCCAGTTAGGCAGCACGCGGTCGAGGATGATGCTTGGTACATGGTTGGCGTAGAGATTCTCCAGCATAGATCCGGTATAGCCCTCGGTGGGCACGACGATCAAGCCGTCGATCTGGCGCTGGAGCAGCAAATTGATGTAGTTTTCGAGCTTGTTCTGCCGCTCGTCGGTATTGCAGACGATTAAATTGACATCATGCTCGTTACAGGCATCTTCGACGCCGCGCGCCACGGTCGTCCAGAACGGGTTGGTGATGTCCGTGACGATCAGCGCAACCATGTTCGTCTTCTGGTAGCGCAGGCTCTGGGCGAGCGCATTGGGAATGTAGTTGAGTTCCTGGATGGCGGCTTCGACGCGTTGGCGGGTGTCTGGACTGATATAACCGGTGTTGTTGACCACGCGGGAGACGGTGATCGGGGCGACTTGAGCGTGGCGAGCTACGTCACGAATGGTGGTACGTTTCTTGCTGGCAGACGTCATGTTCGCGGTTTCTCTTTTGCGGTGTGAACCGTGACATTCAGCGATAGCGCGCTGACGAGTAGGGGCGGGTTGAATGCCCGCCCCTACGAGTTTTACTACACTACCTGCGTCTCAACCGCTGTTACTGGTAGAGAACGGCGGCGATTTCTTCGTCGTCAATGGTGTCGGCGTTGTAGTACATGAAGCCGGTGTCGATGACGGGGTCGAGTTCTTCACCGCGCAGCGCCATCACGGCTGCTTCGACGGCCTTGTAGCCGATACCGATCGGGTTCTGCGTGATTGCGCCATCCTGCAGACCGCTGCGGATCGCTTCGATCTGCTGCGCGCCGGAGTCGTAGCCGATGACCGCGAGCTGGTCCGCCATATCGAGTTCGGTCACGGCATTCAGCACACCAATGATCGAGCCTTCATTCGCGCCGAAGAAACCCTTGAGTTCCGGGTGGGCGAGGATGATGCTGCGGGCGAGGTCGGTCGAGCGGAGCTGGTCGCCGCCACCGTACTGCACGTCAACGACGGTGATGTCCGGGTAGGCTTCGGCGATCCGATCAACGAAACCGTTCACGCGGTCGATGCCGGTGCGGCTGGTCTGGTCGTGAGCGATCACGGCAACTTCACCAGCGCCACCGATCAGTTCGGCCATCACGTCTGCGGCGAGCGCAGCGGCGGCGACGTTATCGGTTGTGGCGGTGGTCACGGGGATGTCGCTGTCAACGCCGGAGTCGAAACCGACGACCGGGATACCTTCTTCTTGGGCACGTTCCAGCAGCGGGATGGCCGCCTGGCTGTCGAGCGCCGCAAAGCCGATGGCATCGGGTTCGAGGTCAAGGGCCGCTTGCAGCATGTCCATCTGGCGGTCAACCTGCGATTCGTTCTCGGGGCCTTCAAAGGTCATGATGACGCCGCAGTCTTCCGCAGCCTGCTCAGCGCCCAAGCGGACGGCCTGCCAGAACTGGTGCTGGAAGCCCTTGGAGATCATGGGGATGGTGATGCCTGCCGCCTGGTTTTCTGCGGCGATTTCCGGCGTGCAATATTTCTCTTCCGGTTCAGCGGTAGCTTCCGGCGTAGCTTCCTGGGCCGAAATGCCAATGACGAAAGCGAACAACAGGGCGAACAATGTGAGGAACTTAAGGCTGAACTTCATGGGTCTACTCCATTTAGCAAAGAAACTTAAAAACTGCTGTTAAGCTCTTGTGAGAGCGCCTAACCAAAGTTGGGTGTTGCCCGCGGCGAAGATCGTATCTGTCGAAACAATCTTCTGTCTGTCGCAGCGGACGCGCAGCTGTGCGTCCCGACTGCCAAACTGTGACAGTGTGCCGTGTTTATGCAGAACGGCGGCGCGCCATATCCAGAAACACCGCGCCGATGAGAATTGCGCCGGTGACGACCAACTGCCATTCCTGCGGAACGGACAGGATGCGCAGACCGGTGGTCAGCACGCTGATCACGAATGCGCCGATCACCGTACCGAGGATGGAGCCTTCACCACCGCTCAGCGACGTTCCGCCGATCACGACGGCCGCAATTGCGTCCAGTTCGTAACCTTGACCGAGTGACGGCTGTGCCGAGTTCAAACGGGCGGCCATCATCACGCCCGCCAGACCGGAAAAGACACCAGTCAGGGTGTAGACCAGCATTTTCCACTTGGCGGTGTTTACGCCCGAGATGCGTGCCGCTTCTTCGTTGCTGCCGAGCGCGAAGGTGTAGCGGCCGAGCAGTGTGCGCGTCAGGACGAAAGCGCCGATCAGCGCTGCCCCGAACATGATCAACACGCCGTTGGGGATTTCGAGTACGCCGGGGATCTGCACGATCACGCCGAGTGCCAGTTCGCTGAAGCCGGAAGCGCGGTCGAAGTAAATCGGCGCGAGTTCGGCGATGATGAGCGATAAGCCTTTGGCGACATACAACATGCCGAGTGTGGCCACGAACGGCGGGACGCGCATTCGTGAGATCACTGTACCATTGATAAAGCCAGCAATGCCCCCGGTGAGGACGCCGCCCAGGATAGCGAGCGGCAGTGGCAGACCAATGTCTGAGGCGAGCTTGGCGGTGATCACGGCTGACAGCGTCATGACCGTGCCGATTGACAGGTCAATGCCGCCGGTGACAATGACAAAGGTCACGCCAATGGCCAGAATGCCATTGACGGCAGTCATGATCAGGATGCCTTCGATATTGTTCGCACCGAGGAAAATGCTGTTGCCATTTGCCGAACGCGGCGACAGAATCGAGAAGAAGATGATGAGTAGCACGAGAGCGCCAAACGCCAGGAAGCGCTGTAGGGCTTCGGATTTCCAGATGGTCTTTAATGCTAGTCCAGTGTTTTCGCGGGGCAGCGAGCCAGTTGCCATAATCTAAGCGTCCTCGATTCACAATATTGTTGATGGGCGAGGCGTACCGCGCCCTTACTTAACAGTATTTAGTGGGACAAGGCACAGCTTGTCCACTGCACGGTGCTACGCCGTTTCCACAATCCCTGTACGCTGGGTGGCGAGCTGCATAATCTTTTCCTGCGTTGCTTCGGCGCTCGACAATTCTCCGGTAATGCGTCCTTCGCACATCACGACAATGCGGTGGCTCATTCGGAGAATTTCTTCGAGTTCGGACGAGATCATAATGATCGACTTGCCTTGCCTTGCCAGCTCATTGAGCAGCTTATAGATTTCGCTCTTGGCGCCGACGTCAATGCCGCGCGTCGGTTCGTCGAAGATAAGTACGTCAGTGTCGGCGGTCAGCCACTTAGCGATAACCACTTTTTGCTGGTTACCGCCAGAAAGGTTGCGCACTCTTTGCTTAACGCTGGGCGTCTTGACCGAGAGCATCTCAACTTGCTTTTTCGCCGTCTCAGTGATCTTCTTGTCGTCAACAATGCCGAGTCCCGTTAAGAACTGCTTCATTGAGGCCATACTTATGTTGTTTGCTACGTCCATCCCGACAACCAGCCCGTACCGCTTACGGTCTTCGGAGAGGTAGCCGATGCCCTGCTGCACCGCATCCTGCGGGTTGCGAATGGTGACTGCGGATCCATTCACGCGTAATTCGATGGAGTCGCACGGGTCAGCGCCGATGATCGCGCGCGCCACTTCGGTTCGTCCAGCGCCCATCAACCCCGCGAACCCGAGAATTTCACCGCGCTTGAGCTGGAAGCTCACATCACGCAGGACGCGCCCACGATTGAGATTACGCACATCGAGCACAACTTCTGTGGGTTGGGTGGCGGGCAGTTCCGGTTTCGATTCGTAGATTGTGCGCCCAACCATCAGTGAAATGACCTTATCAATGGTCGTTTCGGGGGTGAGCAGGGTATCGATGTAATGACCATCGCGCATGACGGTCACGCGGTCGGTGATTTTCTTGATTTCGCCCATGCGGTGGCTGATGTAGACGATGCCAATGCCTTTTTCGCGCAGGCGGTGGATCATGTGGAACAGTTCATCGATCTCCGCTTCGGTGAGCGCGGCGGTCGGTTCGTCCATGATTAGGACTTGCGAGTTGTAGGAAAGGGCTTTGGCGATTTCGACCATTTGCTGGCGCGCCACGGTCAAACCACCGACACGTTGCTTGGGGTTGAAAGTCAGATGCAGTGAGGCGAGAATCTCTTGTGCTTGTTGATTGATTTTCGGTTCATTGAGCAGGAAGGGGATACCTTGCCGCGGTTCGCGCCCGATGAAGATGTTCTGCGCGATCGTCAGATGCGGCATCAGG
>CALKIA010000003.1 GCA_937988705.1 uncultured Chloroflexota bacterium
TAAGGTTTATCCGCAGTTCGGTTGAATACACCCAGAATCAGACCGAGAAATCTGTTGGGACGAGGCAGGCCGGTAGCTCGGCAGAATAGCGTGGAGTCCATTTGGGGACAGCGGACGCCATGAATGGCGTCCCTACACAAGAACTTTCTCTCGTAGGGACGCGATTTATCGCGTCCGCAAAACCCAGAACCCGACGAAATTACCGTGCTTCACGGTATTCTAAGCACTTACCGGCATGCCTCGTCCTCGTTATCCATCTACTCCGAGGGAGGACGAGACATATCTCGTCCCTACAATTAAAAACCTACCCCTGACAGGAGGGGCTAGGGAGTGAGCTTAGGCCTGTGCTGCCAGCCACTGCATCGTCTTGGTCGCCAGCTTATCCAGCGCCTCGACCGACATAGCGATGTGTTCTTCTTTGGTGTCTTCCTCTTTGGCATGTGACAGCCCGCGCAGACTCTGCACGAACAGCATGATCGTCGGCACGCCCGCTCGTGCGACTTCCGCCGCATCGTGCAGCGGGCCGCTCGGCAGTCGATGCACGACGCCAGCCGTCTCCATGATCGCCGCGTCTGCCATTTCGATCAATTCCGGGTGGAATAGGATCGGGTGAATCTGCCAGATGCGCTTCCATTCAACGCTGACATTCTCCTCAACGGCGAAGCGTTCGCTGGCATCTTTAGCTTCTTGCAGCATCGTTGCCAACGATTCGGCATTGAGGTGGCGCTGATCCAGCGTGATATCGCATTGACCGACGACCGCGGTCACGATGCCCGGCTTGGTCGTCACGCTGCCGACCGTACACACGCCGCCGTTGCGCTTGCCGATCTCGCGGATTTCCAGCGACAGCTTGGCTGCAGCTCCCAATGCGTCGCGCCGTTGATCCATCGGTGTCGAGCCCGCATGCGCCGACTGCCCGATGAAGCGGATCGCATGGCGTTCGACGCCAAACGTCCCCAGCACAACGCCGAGCGGCAAACCCATCTTTTCGAGGACTGGCCCTTGTTCGATATGCAGCTCAAGGTAAGCCACTGCATTTTGCAGCTGGCGCTGCGCCTGCTTAGCGTGATCGAGGTCGAGATCGAAGCGGCCGATCGCATCGGTCAGCTTGATGCCGTCACGATCCACTAGATTGCGTAGATCGTCCGGGTTCATCGTGCCGGAGGCTGCGCTTGACCCGAACAGGCTGCGCCCAAACCGCGCGCCTTCCTCGTCGGCCCAATCAACAAGGCGGACGGTGACGGGGGGTGTGCCTTCCGCGGCGATCCGGCGCAGCACTTCCAGCCCGGCGACGACGTTCAGGCAGCCATCCAACCAGCCGCCGTTGGGCACGGAGTCGATGTGCCCGCCGATCAGCATGCATTTGTCGGACGCGCCGCGCAGCGTGATCCACGTGTTACCCGCTTCATCCCATTCGTACTCGACGGGCAGCCCAGCCAGCTTGGATTTCAGCCAGTCACGCGCTTTGACCCACGTATCCGTAAAGGCGACGCGCTGCGCTCCATCGTCGGTGCCGGTGAGCGCGCGCAGTTCTTTAAGTTCAGCAATCGTGCGTTGGGGGTTAAGTGTCATCAGGTTACCTCGCTTTTCTCCTTGAGAATAACTTAATTTTCGCTGGCGTACCAACCGACGAACCGGGCTGTTTCGTCGAGGCTAGTCACGAAATGGAGGTCGGTGCCATCCGCCTTGATCATATACATGGCGAGGCGGCCGCTGTGCTGTGAAATGAAGGCGATCTGGGTGCCATCGGGCGACCACAGCGGTTGCCAACCTGCCTCAGTCACCCGCCGGAAGTTCGAGCCGTCGGAGTTCATTTGATAGATTCCGCCGCCGTCCGCGCGATTTGAGACGAACGCGATCTGCTCGCCATCAGGCGACCACGTTGGCTGAAAATCATTGTCGAGATGCTGTGTCAGATTTTCTAAACGCCGGGTGGAGAGGTCGAGTCGATAGATTTCTGGGTTGCGGTCGCGGCTGGAATCAAAGGCAATCCGCGTCCCATCCGGTGACCACGACAGATCACTCGACGGCGTGAGCTCGGGGATCCCTTCGCTCGCACTGCCATCCGCGTTGATGAGATGCACGCCGTCGTCCTGCGCGCCTGTCCAGTAGCGCACCGCTAAACGCCGCCCATCGGGTGACCAGAGCGGGCGATCATAGGGGAGCAGGGCGTTCTGCTCGGTGATGATTTGCACTGTGCCCGGGTTTAGGTCGCGGATTGCCAGATGCCAGCTCTGAAAGCGGATGCTCAGGCGCGTGTCGTTGGTTATCCAGTAGGCGAGCCAGCGGCCATCGGGCGAGATCGCTGCCAAGCGCTCTGCGGAGTCCGCGGAGGTGCTGTAGAGCAGCCCGCGCCGCGCATCCATCACCTGCAGGACGAGCCGTCCGGCGTCAGAAGTCTGGAATACGGCGCGCAGACCGTTGCGTGACACGTGCGGCACTTCGATGACCGGGGAAGCCCGCGGGGCAATCCAGCGTGTTTGCACAAGGCGCTGTGTGTCGATGACGTAGAGGGCTTGACCTTGTGTACCGCGCATCCACACGATCATCGCAGCGGGTGCCACCTGTGCGCGCAGGCTAATCAGGCCCACGCCAAGGATGAACAGCACCGTCACCATGAGCAGACCAGCGCTGCGGAGGATCAGCGTGAGGAACCAGCCCTGTGCTGACCCACCCCTCTCCCGAGGGAGAGGAGTAGGGGGTGAGGTGAAAATCTCTACAATCCCAATTTCCCCGGACACAGGATGTTACTCGGGTCGAGCGCCGCTTTGATGCGCCGCATCGTTGCCATGCCATCGTCGCCGTACTGCGCGGCCATGTAGGGCGCGAGCCGCATCCCCACGCCGTGGTGATCATTGATGACCGCGCCCGCATCCAAGGCCGCTTCGACGCCCGCCTTGAAGATCGCATCGTGCAGCGCCTTCGCATCTTCGAGTTTGGCGGGGCCGGTCGGCACTTTCATGCGCGCGTAGATCATTGAGCCCCACTCGTACCAGTGCGAGAAATGCGTATTCAGCGACAGGTTGAATTCGGGCGGGCAGGCCGCGCGGATGGCGGTCGTCGTGGCGTCGTACACCGCTTCGATGTGCTCGAAATCCGCCACCACGTCGATTGTCCCCCAGATGCTCGGCAGTTCGGGCGCGTAGGGCGGGTAGTAGAACACGTAGCGTCGATCCCACCACAGTGCGCCAATCGCCGGGCTGAGTTCCTGACCGCCGAGATCGCGGCATATGTCACCGGCGATTTTGCCTTCCAATTCCACGAGTTCCGGATACTCGCCGTCGAACATCATGACCATGGTCGGGTCATTGAGCGGCGTTTCGACCGCGCGCGCCAGACTGTGGGATGCGGCATGCACATCATACAGGCGCAGCACGGGCGGCTTGAGTCCGGTCGTCATGATACGCCGCCCCGCTTCGACACCTGCGGACTGATCAGCAAAGGTGAATACGCCGAACACGCGGCGCTTGGGGAGCAGATGCAGCTTGACCGTCGCGGCGGTCACGATGCCGAACACGCCTTCCGCGCCGACCAACAGCTGGGTCAGTTCTGGCCCCGCGGCGTGGCGCGGGACATTCGGCGTGTTGACAATTTCGCCCGTCGGTGTGACCCATTCCACGCTCAATACATGTTCTTCGATTTTGCCGTACTTGGTCGATAGGACGCCTGACCCGCGCGCGGCAATGCTGCCCCCAATCGTCGCCCATTCCGCCGAGGCGGGGTAGTGTGTGAACGATAAGTTGCGCTCGTTGAGCAAGGCTTCAAAGTCGCGGCAGGCTAACCCCGCCTCGACGACACACGTCAGCGACTTTTCGTCAATCGACCGGACGCGCTGCATGCCGCGCAGATCGAGCACAATGCCGCCCTGATCGGCGTTGGCCGCGCCCTGCACGCCGCTCCCGCCGCCCCATGGGGTGATCGGGACGCGCAGTTCGTTGGCGAGCCGCACAATCGCGGCGACCTGCTCAGTGCGAGCCGGGCGCACGGCGACGCTGGGACAGCTGATCGGCTGTCCCGCGCCGGACGCGGCGACCGCGTACCACCACTGATCATGGGCGTAATGGATGCGCGCTTCGTCCTGCGGCATGACGTTGGCCGCCCCGACGATGGCGGCCAGTTGGCTTTGCAGATCGGCTACCATCCCCACGACTTACCTTCTGTGAAGTCGCGATTCTTGATCTTCACCTCCACTTTTTCGAGTTCTTCGACGGCGTCGATCAGGTGTTGGGAGAAGCGCGAGAACGCGATCTCGCCTTTTTCGGCGGTGCCGCGGTGCGGATTGCCCATGATGCCGGAATCGGTGAATTCTTCGTGCTCAAACGGGAAGTTGAAATACTGGTAACCCTGGAATTCGGCGTCGGGCATGCCGTCTTTCTTCGCCCACGCCTCGCCGAGCCACTTGGGGGCGTGCGCCTTGTCGACGACCGCGCGATCCAACCGCACGAGCTTGGGGTTGTGCGCTAGGCACTGCGACGTTTCCAGTTCGCCCGCGTGCCAGCCGGGAGTCTCTTCGACCGGGCCTTCGAGCACGTCTTTCAACATGCCGATGTAGCGTTCCGCGTAGGGCTTATAGTAGGCGATCAGCGCGCCCGTCTCATTGCGCAGTTTGCGCAGCACGGGGTCAATCACCTTGACGTTCGAGCCGTGTCCATTGACGAAGATCAGGCGGTTGAAGCCGTGATGAATCAGGCTGCGCCCCACGTCATAAATCATGTTGAGATAGGTGTCGGCGCGCAGGGTGATCGTGCCCGCGCCCCAACCGGGCTCGCGCATGTGCTGTGGCGAATAGCCCATCCAGATGGTCGGCGTGTACAGGATGCCCGCCTGTTCGCCCGCGCGCTGCGCGACTTCCGTCGCTGTGATAGTGTCGCAGTACAGGGGCAGGTGCGGGCCATGCTGCTCTAGGCTCGCTTTCGGGATGAGGATGGTATCCGAGTGTTTCAAATATTCCTGAATATCGACGTAGCTCAGGTCGCCCATACAGTACGATGGGAAACCGAGTGCTTTCGCCTGTCTTTCGGCCATCATAAAACTCCTAGTATTTGTTCATTCGGTAGGGGCAAGGCATGCCTTGCCCCTACGTGCTAACCGAGCAGCTCTTTCAACGCAGCAAACGTCGCATCGGCGAAGCGATCCTCGTTGATGTGCGCGTCAATTTCGGTGTATTGAATGCCGGGTTTCAGCCCATGTTTGAGCAGATCGCGGCACGTCTGGTTGAGTTCCGGTTGCCAGAAAGCGCCGCCTTCGATATCCATGACCGAGCCGCCGCGCAGAGGGACGAGCACATCGACTCGGCCCGTCGCCGCGTTGAGCTTGCTCAATAAATGCTCGGTCGCGCGGATCTGTTCCTCCGGCGTGAGGCGCACCAGCGTGAATTCCGGGTTGTGATAGTACATGGATCGGTCACGCAGCGTCTCAGGGACTTCGTGTTTCGCCCCGAACACAATGAAATCGAGGCAGCCGGGGACGATCAACTGCGGCACACCGGTTTCCGCGGCGGCATCCATGCGCTGAACTCCGCCGTTGTGATACCCCCCCGCGATATACGCGGCAATCTCGCTCAGGGTGTAGTCGAGCACGGCTGTGAAATACCCTTGCCGGATCAGTTCGTCCATCGCCACGCCGCCCACCCCATTAGCGTGGAAGATCACGAAGTCGTAGCCTTCCGCTTCGACCTGCGGGCGGACGCGCATCAGCGGCTTGGTCGTGTTGCCGAGCATCGTCGCGGCGATGG
>CALKIA010000004.1 GCA_937988705.1 uncultured Chloroflexota bacterium
ATGATCAGCGCGGAGCAGGCCCGCACCATGCGCGGCCTCGACTTCTTGCAGGCGATGATCAATGGGGAGATACCGCGCCCGCCGCTCGCCTATCTGCTCGGCATGACGCTGATCGAGGTGGCGCATGGGCGCGCTGTGTTCACCATCACGCCCGCCGAATACCTGTATAACCCGATTGGCTTGGTGCACGGCGGCATCGCCATGACGCTCCTCGATTCCGCGACGGGCTGCGCCGTGCAAACCACGCTCGATGCGGGCGTTGGCTACTCAACAGTGACCGGCAGCACCAACCTCATCCGCCCGATCACCAAAGACACCGGGCTGCTGCGTGCTGAAGCGGAGATCATCAACGTGGGACGGCGCATCGCCACCGCCGAGGGGCGCATAGTCGATGCAGCGGGCAAGCTGTACGCGCACGGCGTTTCGACCTGTGCAATTCTGACACCTTGAGGAGAGAAACTGATGAGCCAGGACAAAGCAAGTTTACTGCAAACGCTGGACGCCGAGCGCGACAACCTGTGGGCGCTGCTGGCCGAGGTTGATCCGGCGGTCGAGATCTATCCCGGTTGGAACAAACGCGATTTCTTCGCGCACATGGCCGGGTGGGATGCGTTGATGTTTACCATCTTCCGTGCCACGGTAGCGGGTATCCCGGTCACACCCTACCCGTACATCAACGTCGATGTGACCAACGCGCAGTTTGTCGCCGAGCGGCAGAGCGCCACCGTGGACGGCGCGCAGTTGGAATGCGAGATCAACCGCTTTGCGCTCAAGATTCTGCTCGACAGTATCCCCGCTGACGAGTACGGGAGGTTGGTACGCTTTCCGTGGGCCAGTGAGACCGTGACTCAATTCATTGACGGGGCGATCATCCACGAGCGCGACCATGCGCGGGACATCGCCGAACTCAAGCAGGCGGGACGGCTGTAACCGCCCCATCCCTACCCCTTAAGCGACCAGCCCCGTTCGGCGAGCGCTTCTTTGAGGATGCGCAGCGCCCTCGGCCCGAAGCCGTGCAGCGCCATGAGTTCGGCTTCGGTCACCTGCGTCAACTGCTCAAGGCGAGTGTACCCCGCCCCGTTGAGTGCCCGCGTCGCTGGCGCGCCGATCTTCGGCAGGTCGGTAGGTTGTGGGTCGTCCTTACGCTGAGACATACTCTACTCCGACTAACGAACAGAAGTGTCCTCAAGTACACATTCCCGTAACCGCTCAATTTCAACGGTCAAAGTGGTTACTTCCTCTCGCAGCAAACGTATCTCATCTAGTGTTTCAATATCATCTTTCCGGCGGAAAATCCGAGTGATGAACCGTTCGAAAAAGACAAAGATACCTCCAGTTACGATTGTCACGCCTATTTGGAGCGGCAGTTGGGCATTTTCAGGAGTCTCACCAGAGAAGACAAGATACATAATCCCTATAGCGACCAACACTACAAGGATGAAAAATTCACTGATCATGTAAGCGATTAGCCTTTGCGCAAACCGAACAGCTTAGATCATAGGCCTTATTGATCTAGGGTATTCCCCTAAATACAGGGGATCTAGAAACAGCAAGTTTTTCCTTTCGGCTAATTTTTGACCGCGTCCCTACGCAGACTCGGATGTAGGGACGCCATTCATGGCGTCCGCCTCTCTGGCGTTGCGTGAACCAATTCTAGCATCTTTCGATAAACCTCAAATATCTCAAACGCGACCTACCGATCCATGAACTGTGCCCGTACGATTTAACAGTGGTAAAATTGAGCAGAAGAGAAGCCGAACAGGGGAATGAACCATGCAGCACGCACCCACTCGCACCGTTTTTGGTGTGATCACCGACTTCCTAGCGACAAACCCGACGCCCGAAGAGATCATCGCGTACCGCTTGCCCGATGACTTGGAGGCGCGCGCCCATGAATTGCTTGACCTCAACGGTGAGGGGGAGTTAGATACCGAGGAACGCAAAGAAATGGGAGACTACCTGTTTGTAGAGCGTTTTATGTCACTTCTGAAAGCCAAAGTCAAAGCTCAATACAAGCTCAATTCCGACTGAGCCTAACATCCTCCCAATAAACCCCATACGTATCAGCGTCGGCGTCATGCCCAGCAGCGCGCTAGCCTCAGCCTCGTGGCAGCAAATCATGCAGCGCGCCGTGACAATTTGTACACGCCGCCAGTTCAACCTGCATCGTGTGCCCGGCATTAGCCAGATAGCGACCGTAGCGATCCGGTTCGGTCACCATATGACAGGCGACACAATCGGCAGCCGGCTCGTCGCCGTGCATGTGAACGTTATCCATGTTGACCGGGGCGGGATGGCAGTCGGTACAACCGCCTTCCTGATGCATATGCGGGTTGGTCGTTGGCACCTCCTGAAGATGGCATCCGCCGCACAGCGTGACGCTGTCGGCTGTCAGCAGATCGCCGGAATGCGCTGTATGACAGTCAAAACAATCGACCGTGCGCGCCCCATTGTGCGCGCTCAGCTCCCACTCGGGGTACGTCAGGGCATGGTCCTCGCCGTGACAGCCGGCGCAGGTGGCTACCGGACGGTCGACGCTCATCGTGCCGTGATATTTGTAGCCATCGCCCTCCCGGCGCGTCTCATCGATAGTGCGATGACACGCCCCGCACCCCACGCCCGCAAATGTCCACGCCCCCGGCACGGGATCATAGGCGGGGCTGTGACACGTCAGACAAGCCTCGGCGAAACGCGCCCGCTCCCAGGCCGCTTGAAAGGTCGCATCCTCAAAGGCGCGGCCGTGTCCCGACTGCGCCCAGACTTCGTATTCGTCGACGTGGCAGTTGCCGCACAGGCGCGGCGACCGATCGGCATAGTCGCCCTCTTGAGCTAACACAACGGCGCTGCCAACCACGAGCAGCGCCCAGCCCATCAAGACCGCCAACAGGCTCAGCCCGGGCGGTCGTCGCATTCCAATTTTCATCATCAACCTCACGCAGCCCAGCGGGATGTCCCTAGCTGCCCGCCTCGCTGGTCGCTGCTTCGGTCGCTTCCGCGCCACTGGCGGCTTCCATCAACTGCCGCACTTCACGCAGCTCACGGTTGAGTCGATCCAGCGTCTCCTGCACCTGCGCGCCTTCGAAGCCGGACGCCCCATCCATATGGCGCTGTTCAATGGCGAGTTCGGCGACGATCGCTGCTTCCCGCTCCTGCAGTTGTTCGAGAGTCATCGCTTCCATGGCGGGCGTCGCCGTGACCTCGACGGTCGGCGCGGGGGCGCGCGTCGGCGCGGTCGTAGCGGTCGGCGGCAGCGGCGTGGCGGTGGGTTCCGTCGCCCCGCCACACGCCGCGAGGATCAGCAGCAGGGTGATGAGGACACTGAGTGCCTGCATCCGTCTTGTCATGAACAACTCCTCATAAGTTCACTTTCTGCGCGCTCAGCCGTGAGGCTGGCGAGCAGCAGCGCCAGTGTTTGTCGTTCCCAGTTCAAAAATCCGCGCAGCACGCTCGCCAAACCCGCATAAAACGCCGTTGCGGCGCGCGTTTGGGTCATCTTGATGAAATCGGGCGTCCAGATCAGCAGGTGTTTGTTCAAAAACGCCAGCTGTTCTTCTAGCAAAATGCGTTCCGCTTCCGGATCATCCATTTCCAACGCTTGCAGTACCCGCTCCGTCAGCACCTTCATGAATTCAAGTTCTATGGTGATCGAATCTTCGGGTGCTTGATTAATGCGGACGAATTCCATGCCGTGCCGCGCGTAAAACTCGCGCACTTCCAGCGTATGCCGGTCGAAGATCAAATGTTCCTCGTTCCGGTACACACTCTCCCACGGCGGCGCGAGCATCGCTCCGGGACCAATGAAGAGCTGTTTGAAGTCCAACCGCAGATCTTCCAACGAGTTCACCGCGAGGGAGCTGTCCATCCCTTCAAGGTCAGTTTGAACTTCATCGTCCAACTGGATGGGGAAATTGGCAAAGGGTCTTTCGACCGTCAGCCATTCCAACAGCTCGGCGCGTGGTGCATCCTGATACAGCCGCTGCAGCAGCGCATAGACACTCAGTCGTGCCTGATTGATGAGGAAACGCTCGTTCATCAGGCTACATCCCACCGATCATCAGCGTGGCATTTCGTGCGTAGAACAGGTAACGCCCGATGACCTCCCCGGCCAAGACACACACAAAGGCGAGGACCACCATCAAATACAGCAGGCGCTGGCGCTGTGACCGTTCTGACAGATACGCGATGAAGACCGCGAGCACGCCCGCGCCCGTGAATGCGAGGAACAGCCGCAGGAACCAGTGCAGCGCGAAATCCGTGGACAGCATGAGCAGAATTTGCGCGTTGAGTGGGTTGGGGTTGGCTCCCAGATACACCAGATAAATCGGAATGGCGACGAACAGCACGCCAATCAGGCCAATCGACGCGAACGAGACACCTTTAATCACGTCGCGCAGCAGCGCTTCCTGAATCGCTAACGAGGCGGGTTCAATCTGCTTCCGTCCGCGCAGCCACAGGTAGTTGGCGACAAAACCAACGCCCAGCACCAGACTGCCCAGCAACCCCGTATCGACGAAGAACAGAATCGGCGTGTAGATGTGCGCCCACCCCGTCTGCCGGGACGCGAGGCGCGGATCGTAGTAGATCATCGCCGCGGACAGGACGAAGAAGATGCCGACCAGCGCGGCGATCCACGCGAGGAGGATACGCACTTTGGGCAACAGCCCGCGCGTAGCCTGGTCGATCTGCTTCTGGCGCTCCGGCGATAACAGCGTCAGCGCCTGCAAAATCGCGAATGCGCCGCCGATCACCAGAAACGCGCCGTAGGCCGCAACTTCACGCGCCAACCACGAAGTGTCGACGTTGCTCAACATGTTGAACGCCCGCTCGGGGTTGCCAACATGACCGAAGACGGCGAGCATCCCCAGTACCAGCAGCGGACCGATCACCAACAGCGCCCGCGTGCTCAGCAAATCGGCCTGCTGCGTCGAGTGCTTGCGGACGGCATAGAAATGCGCCAGCCCGAGGGCGATGAACGCGCCGACCGATAAATCGCCGATGATGTTAAAGATAATGAGTGACCACTCATTGTCGGGGTAGTTCATGAACTGTTCCATCCGCAACTAGTTGACAAAGAATCATTCGACCATTTACAACCAAACGACGCCTCGCCCTGTTTGTCATTGCGACAGACGGGGCGAGGCGTCCTATTTCACCAGCTAGAGCCGCGACACGCGATCAGATCTCTTCCTGGTTCAAGATAGTACCGACTCGCTCTCCGGCTGCCGTGTTCGCCTTGTACAGCGCGTTCGGCTGGAAGTCTTGGGGGTCGGCGAGCGGCACGATTTGGAAGGTTGCTTCCGGGTGACGCGCGCGGAGTTCTTCCACGTCGCCCCACTCCATCGCACGCATCGGGCACGCTTCAACACACGCTGGCGACCCACCCGCATCGACGATGTCTTTGCAGAAGTCGCACTTGTTGACGATGCCCTGCTCTTCGTAGAACACCGGCGCGCCCCACAGGCACGCCCACTCACAGTAATGGCAGCCAATGCACTGCTCGACGTCGATCTTCACGATCCCGTTGCTGTCTTTGGAAATTGCCGCGGTCGGGCAAACGGGCAGACACGGCGGGTTGCTGCAGTGATGGCAGGCGGTCGGCACGAAGTACGCGAACACATCCGGTACCCAGGCTTGACCGACTTTTTGCCAGTCACCACCACCCACTTCGAGAACACGTCGCCAGTTCATCCCGGGTTCATTGCCCGCACGATCCTTGCACGCCATCTGACAGGCTTTGCATCCGATGCAGGCATTCAAGTCTACGTAGAAACCATATTGCGCCATTTTCGATCTCCTAGACTTTCTCGACCTGCACCATCATCGTCTGCTGAGTGTTGCCGAGGGCTAACGGCGACGGGCGTTCAGAGGTCAGGACGTTCACACATCCACGCCGATCAACGCCGTCGGCATCTGGTGTATACCAGGCGCCCTGCGGAATATTCACGACACCGGGCATGATCCGGGGGGTGACGCGCGCCGGGATGATCATCGCGCCGCGATCGTTCCAGATCCGCACCATATCGCCTTCTTGAATGCCCCGCTCGGTCGCATCGGCAGGGTTGATGAACACACGCTGCGGGAAGGCCTCGTCCATCCAGTCGATGTTGTCGAGAGTCGAGTGAACGCGGTGCATATAGTGGTTACCAATCGCTTGCAGCGGATAATTCTCCGCTTCGGGTGACCACGGGCTGTCCCACTCCACAATGAACTTCGGAATCGCGGGGATTTCTTCGGGTTTATTCATGGCCGCCAGCGCAGGCGAGAAGATCTCCACCAGACCGGACGGCGTAGTCAACGGGTTAGCGACTGGATCGGCGATGAAGTCAGCGAACGCAACCGGGGGATTCTCGGTGTACGGCACTGTCATCGAACCACGGGCCGTAAACGCTTCGGCGTCGCCGTAGACCGCGGCGTTGTCGGTGGTCAGCGTCTGGATCCACTGGTTGTACCAGTCTTCTTCGGTCTTACCACCCTCGGTGTACTCATCATAGATACCCAGACGTTCCGCAATCATCGCCGCAATCGCGTAATCGCTCTTCGTGCCGTACAGCGGTTCAATGACCTTGGGCAGCAGCACGCGGCTGGGGCCGTACTTCCAGTTCCCCGTCATGCCAAACGTTTCCATGAACGTACAGGCCGGGAGGATGATGTCAGCAAATTTCGCCGACGGGGTGAGGAACTGCTCGTGCACGACGATGAACTCTGCGAGCGACTCGTCCGCGAGAATTTCTTTCGTCCGGTTGATGTTGCCGTGCTGGTTCGCGAGGCAGTTGCCCGCCGCGTTGTACAGCAGCTTAATGCCGGTGGGGAGCGTTTCTTCGCCTTCCGCTAGGCCACGCACGCCGTCCGCCCGTCCCATTTCCGCACCGCGCAGGACCGCGTCAGTGTACATATAGCTCGGAACGGAATAGGGTACAGCATTCGCTACGGACGGGAAGCCTGCACCCGGCGCTGATTCGCCACCAATGGCGAACGCGATACCCGATGCCCAACCGCCGGGGATGCCAATGTTACCGGTCAGCGCGGGGAGCACGCAGCCCATGCGCACGACCTGCTCACCATAGGCGCGGCGCTGAATGCCGTAGCCTTGATAGAGCATCGCAGGCTTGGTGGTGCCGTATTCGCGACCGATCCGGGCGATGGTGTCCGCCGGGACACCCGTATATTCTTCTGCCCACGCCGGGGTCTTCGGGACGCCGTCGCTCTCACCCAGAATGTAGGCTTTGAACGACTCTGCGTTTTCATAGCCAGCAGGCATGTGATCCGCGTCGAAGCCGAGCGCATAGGTGTTAACGAAATTCTCGTCAATCAGCCCCTCAGTGATGAGGACGTAGGCCATTGCCGCCATCATTGCCGTGTCGGTGCCGGGACGGATGGGGATCCATTCGTCGGCGAGGCCGACCGCGCTCATGGTGTGGCGCGGGTCGATCACGATGGTCTTGGCTCCCGCTGCACGGGCCTGTTTGACGAAGTACATCGTGTTCGTGCCGTCAATCATCTCAGCCGGGTTCCAGCCCCACATCAGGATGAGCTTGCTGTTGAGCCAGTCCAAACGGCTCTGACCGGTGTTCTGGGTGCCGTACACGGTCGGCGTCGCGACTTGCACGCACGCCCATGAGTAATTGTTGTAGTAGCCGAGGCGACCACCAAACAGATCGAGCAGGCGGGCGGCCGTGCCTGAACCAGCGGTGGTCGAGCCACCACCCGTGGCATAGTGTGAGTAGATCGCCGAGTTGCCGTACGTTTCCTTCACACGGATCAAGTTCTCCGCGACGGTATCCACCGCTTCTTCCCAGCTAATCTCCTCATACAAGCCAGAACCACGCGGCCCGGTGCGGCGCAGCGGTGACTTGAGGCGATCTGGCGCGTAGACGCGGCGGCGATAGGAACGGCCGCGGACGCAGGCGCGCAGCTGCGGATCCAGCGGATCATCGGGGCGATCCGTGTCTGATGTAATCCGAATGATGATGCCGTCCTGAACATGTGCTTTGAGAACGCACCGTCCACCGCAGTTATGCGCACAGCCCGTAGGAATGACCTGGATGTCGCCCGCCGCCGCCAGTGCTTGTTCCAATGGATACAGGCCGTTGACGAGATTGACGTTCGAGGTCAGCAGTGCCGCTGCTCCCGTCGCCGCCGACCACTGAAGGAAGGACCGCCGGCTAAGGGTAGCTTGATTGAGTTGGTTGAGCAGGTTTGTATCCTCATGTATGCTCATAAAAACAACCTCTCTCCCTGAAGGGTAATACTTTTAAACCAACCCGTTCCGCCTCATCGCTGAAGCAAACGGGCATTTTCGATTTTTATAAACGCCGACGGAACGCGTAAGCCTTCCACGACTATCCAAACTATATTGTGAATTTATGCACTTGTCTGTCAGCGGAGAGCGTAACTTGTGTCAGAAAAAGTCTGACATTCGTCACGGGCGAGATGGGGAGTCATCGACTATGATTCAGTTTATAAATTGTATTTTGCCGAATTCCGGCTGCCCTACGCCGAATAATAGAGGCTTTTTTTCATAATGAGCCGATCGATCACCTTGCCTCCGCGTGAGCATATCGAGGTTTGCTGGCTCTCCGCCCTGCACCGCAGCTATCCCACCTGTGATCGCGCGCGCCTCGAAACCCAGATTCATGAGGCGACCAAGTGCCTCTACTGCACCCTATCCGGTCAATCAGCTTCATGGGAGATGCAGCACCTCATGGCGGTGCTGACGGCCCGGCCGTCGCTCAACGAGTTGCTGCGGGTACTTCTCGCCCTGCGTTCGGCGGTTCGCCTTTCGTTAGCGGACAGCGATGTCCACACAGTCCTGTGGCTCGATGAGCAGCTTGACCGCTGGATCGAAGACTGTACGAACCGCTACAACCTCGCGCTTAAGCAGCACTCACAGCGCCGCTGGACAGATATGGTGCAGCGCGTGGTGCAGTTGAATACGCTGAGCTACTGCCTCGCCGAACTGAACGCCTCACTTGATCTGGTTTCGGCCTTCAACGCCACCGTCGAACTGGCACGCCAGCTCGCTGGCGCCGATCTGTGCGTCCTGTATCAGCGGGAAGGCGACCAGCTGCACCTGCGCGCCAGTGCCGGCACTGGCAGTGCCAGTCCGCAGATTCCCATCGCCGCCGCCGAAAGTGTTATGGAACAAGTCGTCGTTGATCAGCAGCATCACCATGTTTCTCTGGAACTGGTGTGTCAGCGGCTGGGTCTACCGGGTGTCAAAGCCTTCCATTGCACACCCCTCCGGGTGAACAACATCGCCATTGGCCAACTCGCGACGATTTTCTTCGCCGAGAAAACGTTTACACCGCAGGAACTGCGCCTGCAAGAGATTTTCGCGGATCGCGCCGCTCACGCCATCAACAACGCGGAGACTCATGAACAACTGGGGACGCTGACCGCCGAATGCGAACGTCGGCAAATTGCCTGCGAGATGCACGACACACTGCTCCAGACCCTCATTTCGCTCAACATCAATCTCCGGGTGTTGCACAATCACGCCCAGCAGGGTAATTGGAATGAGGCGCTGCCGCTCGTGGAAACTGCGCGCCACCTGGGTAAGGTCGCCATTCAGGAGGGTCGGGATGCCGTCAGCGGTCTGCGCGAAGCGGAGCGGAGTGACGCGGCCTGTGATCTCGTCGAGGCGCTCCAACCAGAGTTGGCCACTTTTACCGAACGCGCCGGTCTCCAACCCGCTATCGAGACCCACGACGAGGTCTACGTCCTGCCGCAGATTAGTCATCAGGTGCGGCGTTTAGTCGGAGAGGCGCTGACCAACGTTCATCGCCACGCCAATGCGCACAGTGTCCAGCTGCTGGTCGCGGCCAACGCCGATCAGCTGCGGATTGAGATCCACGATGATGGCGTAGGTTTCCAGCTTTCCAAAGTCGATCAGGAGGCCTCTTTTGGTCTGGTCGGCATGCACGAGCGCGCACGGCTCATTCACGGCAAGGTGGCCATTGATTCCACGCCGGGTCGCGGAACAACGGTCACCATCACCTGCCCGCTGCGCTGAGAATCTGGCCGACGTCAGCCTTTTCCTGAAAGTTGCGCGGATTTTTCCTGACAGCCTGCCCCGGGAAATAGTGATACCTTGGTCATAGTAGAGAGCTTGAATGGGTGCCATGACAGATCCCGACAAAATGGATGAACGCCTTCAGGTGTTGTCTTCGGTATTGACCCACGTCCTCGCCACACAGGAGGACGAACGTCGGACGGTGATCCATACCTTGCAGGAAGACGTTGGTCAAGCGCTGACGGCGCTGGCTCTCAATCTACGCGTTCTCGAACGGCATGGCGATCGCCCCCCCAGGCTTGAACTGGTCGGAGAGATGCGCGAGTTAGTGGCTGGAGCACTGCGCGATCTGGATCATTTACAGCGCACGCTGTATCCACCCGCCCTCGACAGTCAGGGACTGATCCCGGCCATGGAAACGTGTGTTCAGGAATTTGCGCATTCAACGCAGGTGCGGGTCGCTCTGGATGCGGAAGTCATGCCCGTGCGCCTGCCCAAAGTCATCGAGATCGCCCTGTTCCGCAGCCTGCAGGAAGTGCTGGAACACCTGCGGGAGCAGCCCACGGTCAGTGAAGTGCGCTTGCGACTGCGTTTCATCAAGGAATTTGCCTATCTCGTGATCGAGGCGGATGGCGCAACCCGGGCAGCGGGCTGGCGCGAGGATCTCATCGTCGCGCGGGTCGCGGCGCTGGGTGGCTGTTATGCGATTACCCCCAGCGCCCTGACTGGCACGCACTATGCCATTGCCCTGCCCGTCTATCAGAAGGAAAGCCCATGATTCGCGTATTCATCGCCGAAGATCACCTCGTCGTCCGCTCCGGTCTGCGTATGCTGATCAATAATGAACCCGATATTACGGTCATTG
This sequence comes from uncultured Chloroflexota bacterium, assembly GCA_937988705.1. GTDB lineage: Bacteria > Chloroflexota > Anaerolineae > Aggregatilineales > Phototrophicaceae > Flexifilum. Next base: position 10,878 of record CALKIA010000004.1, read on the forward strand.
GGGAAGCTGAGAACGGGACAGAAGCGATTGCGGGCGTGGAAGCGCTTAAACCTGATATTGTGCTGATGGACATCTCCCTGCCCGACATGAACGGCATCGAGGCCATTCGGCGGCTTAAACAACTCCCGAACGCGAGTTGGCGGATCATCGTGCTGACCATGCATCCAGAAGCCGACTATCTGCGTCTGGCGCTTGACGCGGGAGCCGATGGTTATGTGGTCAAATCGGTCGCCGATGATCAGCTGCTCGACGCCATTCGCGTGGTGCAGCGGGGTCACTCGTTCTTGCGTCCCGAAGCCGTCGCCGTGTTGATTGATGACAGCCCGCTGCGTCCCCCGGAGTCGATCCTATCTGAGCGCGAAATCGAAATTTTGAAACTGGTTGCGCATGGTCACACCAATGCGGAAATTGGCAATCTCCTCTACCTCAGCCCCAAGACGGTCGACACTTACCGCCGGCGTGTGATGCAGAAACTTGTGCTCGACACGCGCGCCGATCTGGTCGACTATGCCCTGAAAAACGATTTACTCAAGCCGACACGAAACGTTCACCATGACACCAGTCATTAACGAAGTCATCGCCGCCATTGGTCAGATCAGCGACTTCACGCCCACCTACGAGGGCACCCGCTGCCTGAATCAACGGCATCAGCGGGCGGGGCAGTGCGCGGCCTGCGCCGCCATCTGCCCGACGAATGCGATCACGTTGACGCCGATGCCCGTGATCGAGGGCAGCGCCTGCCTGTCCTGTGGCGCCTGCAGCGCGGCCTGTCCCGTTGGCGCGCTCCAAGGCGTACGTACCCTCACGGAGATCTGGCACGAGGCCACCTCAGCCATGGATGCTGACGGCCACCTGGCTTTGTCCTGCCGCGCTGTCGCCAGCAATGCGGCTGCCACGGTGCGCATCCCCTGTGCCTGTGGGTTGCCGCCTGAGCTCTATGTTGCGCTCGGAGCGAACGGCGTCCGCAAAGTCACGCTGTACACGGCGGACTGTGCAACCTGCGCGCTGGTCAGCGGCCTGACGAGCGCCGACGAGGCGCTCCGGGATGCCCAGCGCCTGCTCGAACCATTGGGACTCGCACTGGAAATGGTGCGGACTGACGAGCCACCGCCGCCACAGCAGCCGCAGCGACCACCGCAGCATTCGGGCGTCACACGGCGCGGATTCTTCAGCGCCCTGCTCAAGCCAGAGACTCTGCGTGTACCCAAGCAAACCGACCTGGTGGACAGTCTGATCACGCAGGGAGTGAACACGCGCCGCGCCTTGTTGATCCATGCCCTGCAATCAGCGCCCAGCACACCTTCCGCCAGCGTCCCCACCTACGAGGGTCACTGGGGCGCGCTGGTCGCCTCTGCTGCGTGTATTGGCTGCCAGATGTGCCCGCAGTTCTGCCCGACCGAAGCGCTCGCTTCGAATGTCGATGCACAGGGCGAGGTAACCCTCTGGTTTGATGCGGCTCGCTGTACAGCCTGTGGTTTATGTGTGCGCGCCTGTTTCAAACACGCACTCACGCTGACCGACTCGGTCCGCCTAAGCGACCTCGCGCACAGCGAATATAAGCCGCTCTGGACGGGACAACCCATCAGAAGTGCCTTGAAAAGCCCCCAGGCGTTCAAAAAATCGAGGCAATAACGCGGGGCAATTGTCAGAAAAACTCAGGTCTGTCTGCAAATCTCTTAGCGCTTGTTGGTGGGTGTGCCTTGAGGTCGTGCCATCGTATTCCGCTGGCACTTGACCGAAGCGAAGCGGAGGCCAAGTCACCGGCCAAGTCTACCGTCAGGTTCTTGGGGTGCGGCTTGGAAGTTGGCTTTTGTGGCTGCATAACGTGAGTTATGGATAACGCTTCTCTCACCCCACCCCCGACCCC
>CALKIA010000005.1 GCA_937988705.1 uncultured Chloroflexota bacterium
CATGCCTGGTTTTTTGATTCCCATGTGTTGTGGCGTGAATGCTTCGTCACGATGGCGATGTGCGCTGAACACACCGAAAAGATCAAGTTTGGCACGTGCGTGACCAACCCCGGCGTGCGCGACTGGTCGGTGCAGGCGAGCCTGTGGGCGACGCTCGGCATTCAGAGCGGCGGGCGCGTGGTGATGGGCGCAGGGCGCGGCGACAGCTCGCGGCGCGTGCTCGGTCAGAAGCCGCTCACCATCGAAACGCTGGTCGAATTCAGCGACGCGGTCAAGAAGATGGTCAAGGGCGAAAGCGTGCAGTACGAAGCCGATCTCGCGCCCGTGCAAATCCCGTGGACGACGGGCCTCGATCTGCCCGTGTGGTACGCCGCCTACGGCCCGAAAGCCCTCACCGCGACCGGGCAGCACGCCGACGGCCTGATCATCCAACTGGCCGATCCGTTCCTCGTCAAGTGGTTCACCGATCAGGCGCTGGAAGCGGGCCGAGCCGCCGGCCGCGATATGTCCAACTTCAGCGTGATGTCCGCCGCGCCCGTGTGGGTCGGTGACATGGCGACGGCGCGCGCGAATACCCGCTGGTTCCCGGCGATGGTCGGCAACCATGTCGCCGATCTGGTGGAACGCTATGGTAAGGAGGGCGGTTCTGTGCCCAAGCGCCTCACCGATTATATTGCAGGGCGCAAGGGCTACGACTACCACCACCACGCCGACAAGAACGCCGATCATCTCGGCTTCATCAGCGACGAAATCATCGACAGCTTCGGCGTACTCGGCGATGTCGACGCGCAGGTGGCCAAGATGCGCGAACTGGAGAGCGTCGGCGTGACGCAGTTCAACATTTACCTGATGTGCGGCGACGAAGAGCGCATTCTCGAAGAATATGGTCAGCACGTGCTGCCGAAGTTTCAGGGTATCAGCGCGTAATTATGGGTGACGACCGCAAACAGGCGGCCGCCGCGCTGTTTGGACGCGCCGCCGCGACCTACGACACAATCGGCCCGCGCTTCTTCAGCTACTTCGGCCAGCGCTTGGTCGAAGTGGCGGGAATCGCGGCGGGCTGTCAGGTGCTGGATGTCGCCTGTGGTACGGGCGCGGTGAGCTTTCCCGCGGCGGAACAAGTCGGCGCGGGTGGCAGCGTGATCGGGGTCGATCTGGCGGCGGAGATGGTCGAACAGGCGCGGCATTTGGCCGCCGCGCGCAACGTCAGCAACGTCGACTTTCAGGTCATGGACGCGGATCAGCTCGACTGGCCCGACGAGACATTCGACGCGGTGTTGTGCGGCTTCGCGCTGTTCTTCCTGCGCGATATGGCGCGGACGCTGGCGGAATTTCGGCGCGTGCTCAAACCGGGCGGCGTGCTCGCGCTGTCCCTGTGGGGACGCAGTGACGAGCGCTGGGATTGGCTGTTCGAGGTAACGGGCAAATACATGGCCAAACACCCACCGGCAGCCGAACCAGCGGCCACCCCCGCCGATCTGCCGGATACGCACAGCGTCGCCGGCCTGTGCGGATTCGTCGCAAACGGGGGCTTTGCTCCGGTACGCGTGATCGAAGAAGATCACGACATCTTTTACGCGGATGAGGCGGAATGGCTGGCGGTGCAGTGGTCACACGGCGCACGCGTCTTTCTGGAAATGACCCCCGAAGGCCTGCGCGATGCTATGATCGCGGAGTTGTTCACGCATCTCCAACGCCTGCGGACGCCGGACGGTATCCCCGAACGGCAAACGGTCTTATTTGCAGTGGGAATTAAACCTACATAGGAGCACAAAACTATGGGAACGTTATTCAAATACGGGACGGTCATCACAGCGGGCGAGATGACCCGCGCGGATGTGTTGGTCGAAGGTGAAATCGTCACCCTGATCGGGCGGGACATCCCCGCCACCGGACACACGGTGGTCGACTGTACGGGCAAGTACCTGCTCCCCGGCGGCATCGACGTGCACACGCATCTTGATCTGTCGTTTGGCGGCACGTACAGCAACGACGACTTCGATACCGGGCACAAAGCGGCCGCCTACGGCGGCACGACCATGCACATCGACTTTGTGATCCAGCCGAAGGGCGGCTCCCTGCGCGACGGGTTGGTCGAATGGCGCGAAAAAGCCAAACTGGCGCAAATCGACTACGCCTTCCACATGGCGATCACCGATCTGCGTGACGACGTGATGGCCGAAATTCCGACGATGGTCGAAGAAGGCATCACCAGCCTCAAGCTGTTCATGGCCTACAAGGGCGTGTATCAGGTGGACGATGCCACCCTGTTCCGCGCCATGCAGCAAGCCGAAAAAAGCGGCATGATCGTCATGGTGCACGCCGAAAACGGCGATGTCGTGGTCGAACTCACCAAGTCGCTGCTCGCTGAAGGCAAAACTGATCCCGTCTACCATTCGGCGTCGCGTCCGGCGGTGATCGAAGCCGAAGCCACCAACCGTGCTGTCATGATGGCGGGTTTGAGCGGGTGTCCCCTGTATGTCGTGCACATGACCAACGAGGGCGCGGTCGATGCGCTGCGCCGCGGGCGCGCGCTCGGCTACCCGGTGATGGGCGAAACGTGCGTGCAGTACTTCTTCCTCACGGTTGAAGATCACATGGCGCAGCCGGACTTCCACGGCTCGAAGTATGTCTGCTCGCCGCCCATCCGCACCACGCATGATCAGAAAGTGCTGTGGCAGGCGGTCAAAGAAGGCACGCTGCAGGTCGTCAGCACCGATCACTGCGATTTCTGGTTTGAAGGCGGCGTCGGCCCGTGGCAGGAATGGGCAGCGGCACACAATGGCGGCGAGTGGGCCGCCTATGAAGCGCAAGACCCGACCTATCGCCGTCCCGGTAAAGAACTGGGCAAGGGCAACTTCGCCAAGATCCCGAACGGCCTGCCCGCCATTGAGGATCGCATGGTCATGCTGTGGCACGCAGGCGTCAACGGCGGCAAGCTGACGCCGCAGCGCTTCGTCGAACTCAACTGCACCAACCCGGCGCGCATCTTCGGCATGTACCCGAAGAAGGGCAC
>CALKIA010000006.1 GCA_937988705.1 uncultured Chloroflexota bacterium
GCCAGCGTATTGTAGGGCAGCAGCTCGTGATCCAGATGCGGAAAAATCGAAAAATCGACCACGCCCAATGTTTCATCGCTTCCGGTCGGTGGAGTCCATTCGACGAAATGCTGCCCAATGTTCGGGGTCATGACCATGCTCCCCGCGCTCAGTCCCACGTAAACGCCATTCAGCGCCGGCAAGCGGTCGGCCAGCCCGGACTGGCGCATCCAGTAGGCCAGGTACAGAGGATCGCCGCCATTCACCAGCAGCACATCGGTCTGTTCGACTAAAGGCACCCAGAGATCCTGGCTGAGGCTGGGCAGCGCGGTCAGTTCCAGCACGCCCAGCGACTTCCAACCCAGTTCGCACATGGGACACCTTGGTTCCTGACCGCTGATGAAATGGTAGGCCATGATTGGCCCGTTGCGGAGCGCGTAGATCGCGGTGGGAATACAGAGCGCGCTGCACTCGGCAATCGGTTTGCCCAGCAGGTTGAGCAACGCAGTGTGGATACTAGCGTTTTTGATACCCGCCGACGTGAGCAGAAATTTCATGTTACCTCTCCTGGCCGATTTGTGGTTCACAGGCGATTGCACAAGCGCATAACTCCTCTATATGCGGGAGTGGGGTTATTCCGCACCGCGGCTCGATCTTGACATGCCCGCCCAACCGTGCTCATAATACCCGTGAGAAGCGATGATCAGGACAAGTACGCAGGTTCAGCGACTTGACAGGGAGCGTTCGCCGTAGACTGAGAGCGACGCAGGCCGTCCCCGCCGAAATTCCCCTGATCCGTGTATCCGCACCCGGGTACACTCGCTGACGGGTGAACGAGTTAACCCTACATTCCGTAGGGACGAGGCATGCCTCGTCCTCCGGTTATCAAGGTGCCTCTGAGTAGTCCGCTCCGCCGCCGCTGGCGTCACAGCGCAATGAAGCGGGTCGATCCGCAGAGATCGATCAAGCAGGGTGGTACCGCGGGAGATTCAACGCTCTCGTCCCTGAAGTCTGGGACGAGGGCGTTTTTTTATTTACCTAGCCTCACCCCCAACCCTGCCCCGAATTCAGGGTGGGACGCCAGCTTGGCTGGTTTGCTCCCCTCTCCCCGCTTGCGTGGGAGAGGGGCCGGGGGTGAGGGGTGCTATTGTGGGAGGCGAGAGGCTGTTATGCAGGAAAAGTTACAGGCGACACATCTGGAAGCATTGCAAGAGCTGGGCGCGGTCAATGACAGTGAGGCACTGCGCGCATGGGAACTGAAATATCTCGGCAAGAAGGGCGCAATCACTGAACTGGTGCGCAGCGTTGGGGCGCTGCCTAAAGAGGAACGCGCCGACTTCGGCAAGCGCGCCAACGAGGTCAAGGGCGCGCTGGAACTCGCCTACACGGATCGTGAACAACTGGTCAAGGATCAGGAACTGGCGCGCGATCTCGAACAGGGCGAAATCGACGTGACGCTGCCGGGCCGGGCACATCCGGTCGGCGGACTGCATCCTTCGACGATGACGCTGCGCGAAATCTCGGCCATCTGGGCGGAGATGGGCTTTCAGGTCTATCGCAGCCGCGACGTCGAGACCGACGAAATGAATTTCGAACTGCTCAACATTCCAGCGCATCATCCGGCACGCGACATGTGGGATACGTTCCATACGACCACACCGGGCGTCGTGCTGCGTACGCACACTTCGCCCGGGCAGATCCGCAGTATGCGCGAGTTGGGCGCGAACGGCACGCAGCCCATCCGCGTGATTCTGCCGGGGATGTGCTATCGCTACGAACAGGTCAGCGTGCGCAGTGAGATTCAGTTCCATCAGGTCGAAGGCGTGGCGATTGGCCGGAATATCCATCTGACCGACCTCAAGGGCACGATTGCCGAATTCGCGCGGCGGCTGTTCGGCGCGGACAAAGATGTGCGCTTCCGGTCGAGCTACTTCCCGTTCACCGAGCCGAGCATGGAAGTGGATGTCGAGTGTCTGCTATGCGGGGGCAAAGGCTGTCAGATGTGCAAGTACAGCGGCTGGTTAGAGATCGCGGGCTGCGGCATGATGCATCCGGTCGTACTGCAAAACGGCGGCTACGACCCGCGCGAATGGAGCGGTTTCGCTTTCGGCATGGGGCCAGAACGCATGATCAACCTGAAGTACGGCGTGAAGGACATCCGCTACTACTGGGGCAATGATCTGAGGTTCTTGGAGCAGTTCTAAATCATGCTGCCGATCTACGCCATTGCCCAGCTCTTCATCCGTTTCGGTAGAACGCTGCGCACCCTGTATCGCAATCCCGATACCCGCGGGCTGCTGTATCTGGTGGCGCTCATCCTGTTCACGGGAACGTTGTTCTACCACTTTGTGGAGGGCTGGCGCTGGCTGGACGCGCTGTATTTCAGTGTGATCACGCTTACAACGGTCGGCTATGGCGACTTTGCGCCCAAAACCGATGCGGGCAAGCTGTTCACGATTGTGTACATCTTCATCGGGCTGGGCATTCTCGCCGGGTTTATCACGGCGGTCGCGCAGAATCAGCCGCCTGCAACCCCGCGTCGCTTGGGACGCCGGCGAGACGCAGCGGAAGAAACCGAGTCGAAGTCGGTGGAGTAGAGCCTATCTGAGAATTCAGGTTCGTAAGCGTGTGTAGGGGCAAGGCATGCCTTGCCCCTACAAGAGAAATGGTTCGACACGTTCCAGACATTTTCACCCCAATTGGGGGAAGTTGCTAATCGCTAACGGCTAATGGCTAAAGGCTAAACACATGCTCGTACCTATCAGTTGGTTAAAACAATACGTCGATATCACCGTGCCGATTGAGGCACTGGCTGAACGCATGACCGTCGCCGGGATGGAAGTGGCGAAGATTTACTACTATGGCCTGCCGCAGCAGTTTGTGGAGGGCGTGCGCCAGCCCATCTCCGATCATCTGGTGTGGGATCGCGAGAAGATCGTGCTCGGCGCGATCCGCGAAGTCCAGCCGCACCCCAACGCCGACCGCCTCGTAATCGCGCTGGTCGATTACGGCGGCGCGGAACTCGAACAGACGGTGACGGGCGCGCCGAACCTCTACCCGTACAAGGGACTCGGCCCGCTGCCAGCGCCCTTGTGGACGGGCTTCGCGCTGGAAGGCGCGGAAGTCTGGGACGGTCACAGCGAAGA
>CALKIA010000007.1 GCA_937988705.1 uncultured Chloroflexota bacterium
TCCAGAATGCGGACGCCGCGCCCCATCGCCACCACGCCCGTGCGGACGAGTTCCACGATTCCCAACGGTTTCACATCTTCAATCAGCGCCTCGACAATATCCTCTTGTGCCGCAATTTCCAAAATTGCGACTTCGGGGCCGATATCGACCACGCGCGCCGGGTAGCGGTCGCAGATTTGGGTGAGGGTATTGCGCGAGTAGGCATCATTGGCGCGCACCTTGATCAGCGCGAGGTCGCGGCTGACGTTGGGTTCCTGCGAGACAACCGCCACGTCGATGACGTTGATCAGCTTGAGCAGGTTGAGCGCCACACGGCGCGGATCCATGCGTCCGCTTTCGATCACCACGGTCATGCGGGAGAGGTGCGGCTTATGGGTACGCCCGACGGTGAGGCTGTCGACGTTGAAGTTGCGCCGCCGGAACATGCTCGCCACGCGATTGAGGACACCGGGCTTGTTTTCGACCAGCGCCACCAGAATATGTTTAGCTCGTGTTTCAGACATTTCCTACACTCCGCGTTTCGCTACTTCTGTTCTTCTTCATCAGGCTTGGGGCGGCGCACCATATCGTGCAGGGCGGCACCCGCTGGCACCATCGGGTAGATCATTTCTTCTTTTTGCACAACGTATTCGATCAGCACCGGGCCGGGCGTTTCGTGCGCAAACTTGACCGACGCTTCCATCTGGTCGCGGCTGGTGACCTTCATCGACGGGATACCGTAGGCTTCGGCCAGCTTGCAGAAATCCGGGTTGAACATGGGCGTGGCGTTGTAGCGTTCTTCGTAGAAGAGTTCCTGCCACTGGCGCACCATGCCGAGAAAACTGTTGTTGATGATGGCGATGTTGACCTTGATGTTCTCCTGCCGCAGCGTCGCGAGTTCGCACAGCGTCATCTGGAAGCCGCCGTCGCCGACAATCGCCCACACATCTTCGTCCGGCTTGCCGAACTTCGCGCCGATGGCGGCGGGCAAACCAAAGCCCATCGTACCGAGGCCACCGCTCGTCAACATGCTGGCGGGGCGCTGATGCGGGTAATACTGCGCTTCGAGCATCTGGTGCTGACCGACGTCGGTCACAGTGACGGCGTTGCCGCCCGTGAACTTCCACAGGTCGTTGACCACCTGCGCGCCGATCAGCGCATTGACATCGCGCTTGATGATGTCGCGTTCGTCGGCCTCTTCGTGCCAGTCACGGATGCGGTTGAGCCATTCGCTGTGCTGGGTCGGCTTAACATTGGGGAGCAGCTGCTGCAACACCGTGCGCAGATCACCGGCGATGCCGACGTCAACATGCACATTCTTGTTGATTTCCGAAGGATCAATATCCACATGAATCTTTTTGGCGTTGGGCGCATAGGTTTTAAGCGTGCCGGTCACGCGATCATCGAAGCGCATGCCCAGCGCGATGATCAAATCTGATTCCTGGATGGCAAAGTTTGAGGCAGCGTTGCCGTGCATCCCCATCATGCCGACGGCGAGCGGGTGATTTTCCGGCAGCGCGCCTTTGCCGAGCAGGGTCAGCGACACGGGAGTTTGAGCACGTTCCGCGAGTTCGCGTAATTGCTGCGTCGCGCCGCCCATGACTACGCCGTGCCCCGCGAGGATGATCGGGCGCTGCGCTTTGGCGATCAGGTCGAGCGCGGCGGCGATTTCGTCGGCGCTGCCACCCTGCGGCGGGACATAACCCGGCAGCCGGATTTCGTCTTCGGGATACACGAATTCGATGCTTTCGTTCTGCACGTCCTTCGGCACGTCGATCAGTACGGGGCCGGGTCGCCCAGTGCGAGCGATGTAGAAAGCTTCGCGGATGATGTACGGCAGTTCATGCGTATCCATCACCAGATAATTATGCTTGGTGACCGGCAGCGTCACACCCGTCACGTCGCATTCCTGAAAGGCATCGGAACCGATGACGCCGCGCGCCACCTGTCCGGTGATGCACACAATCGGCGAGGAGTCCATCATCGCCGTGGCGAGGCCGGTCACGAGGTTGGTCGCGCCGGGGCCGCTGGTCGCAATTGCGACGCCGACCTTGCCGGTCGCGCGGGCATAACCATCGGCCATGTGCGCAGCGCCCTGTTCGTGGCGCACCAGCACATGATGGATCTGGGGGTATTTCGTCATCGCATCGTAGGTGGGCAGAATCGCCCCGCCGGGATACCCGAACATCACTTCCACCCCTTCACGGAGCAGACATTCCATGATGATCTCAGCGCCAGTTAGTTTCATTGTTGCATCCTTTGCGTTGCGCAGACGGATGAGGCAGGCCTCATCCCTACGACTGCTGGTTTTCGGTTTGATAAACAGGTGTCAGCCACCCGTGACGATCCGCTTTTTCGCCGGACGTAATGGCGAAGAACTCTTCTTGCAGCGAGCGGGTAATTTCGCCGCGCGTACCCGTGCCCACCTTGAGGCGATCCACCGAACGCACGGGGGTGATTTCGGCAGCGGTGCCGGTGAAGAAGATCTCGTCGGCGATGTACAGCAGGTCGCGCGGGATCGTTTCGAAGCGCACGGGAATGCCGAGGTCGCCCATCAACTTGATCGCGCTGTCGCGGGTGATACCGTTGAGGATCGACGAGCCGATGCCGGGGGTATAAACCGTACCTTCGTAGACGACAAAAATATTCTCGCCCGCGCCTTCGCTGACCGTGCCGTTGTAGTCCAGCGCGATCCCTTCGGTGAAGCCGCCGTCATGGGCTTCCATGCTGATAAACTGGCTGTTCACATACTGGCCGCCGATCTTCGCCAGTGATGCGCCGGTATCCGGGGCGACGCGCCGCCACGTGCTCACCTGCACGTCGACGCCCTGCTCGATGGCTTCTTTGCCGAGATAACGGCCCCATTCCAGCGTGAAGATCACGCATTCGGTCGGGTTCTTGCGGCCTTCGACACCGAGCACACCTGCGCCACGAAACACGATCGGGCGCATGTAGCAGGATTCGTGTCCGTTGCGCCGGACGATTTCCAACGCGGCCTCGTTGAATTGGTCTTCGGTGAACGGTACCTCGATGCGCGCGATCTTCGCCGAATTGAGCAGGCGCTTCATGTGCGGCTGCAGGCGGAAGATCGCCGTCCCCTGCGCTGTCTTGTAGGCGCGGATGCCTTCAAAAACGCTCGACCCATAATGCAGCGCGTGGGTGGTGACGTGAACCGTCGCCTGCTCCCAGTCGATGAACTCCCCGTTACGCCAGATAAGCATGAATGTTTTCTCCCTTGAACCCACCAAAACGAAAGTTGAAAGTGCTGAGGAAATCGTCTTCGGCTTTCAACTTTCGACTATTTCCCTTGAACAAAACAAAACGCGCTTTCTAAGCATATCCACGGTTGTAGATGTGAGAAAGCGCGTCGTGCGTCGGCTGAAGATCCGGATCGTCGCCGTGAGGCTGGCGCTGATCATCCGCGAAGCCGAATTGATAGGGCTCCGTCCACGGACTGGTACACGGCATGGCGGCCGCCTGCGCCGCGCGACGCGGGCTGGACTGGTGGTGCTGACCGTTGGCTTTTGGTTCCACGTGCCTAACTCCTGGAAAAAGAAAAGCCCCCAGGGCTTGGGGGCTTTTTTCGCTGACGTTTCGCTGACTACGACCGCTTTACACTCACCCAAGCCCCAATACCCCGCCCGTAAGGACGAGTACGCTAATAAGGCTAATGAGGCTAATCAGTGCGCGATTTTTGAAGGACATTTCGTCATTCCTGATAAAACATCGTAATCTAGCGTAACCATTAACACCAAAGCTGTCAACAGCAACCTAGGAACTTGCATAAAGTTCGTATAGTGTAACCGTTTACGATTGTGCAGATCGTATAAATGAGAGAAAAGCTCAGGGAACGCCGCGTGAGCAGATGGAGATTAGTCGGAGGCTGACCCATCGCCAGCCCCCCTGTCAGGGGTAGGTTTTTTGTACACCCCTCACCCGGCTGGCTGCGCCAGCCGTCCCTCTCCCACGCAAGCGGGGAGAGATACCGTCTTGAAAGTCAAGCGGTGGTGGT
>CALKIA010000008.1 GCA_937988705.1 uncultured Chloroflexota bacterium
CCATACCGGATAGGTGTTGAACTGTGCCAGCAGATAGTGCACGCCGACAGTTCCCGCGTTGAGATCCGGTGCGAACTGCAAGCGTGTCCCGTCCGCGAATTCGAGCGTTTGCAAACCACGGAGTTTCCAGCCGTAATAGCCCAGATTGAGCTGATCAGCCGCCCACGTGAGCTGGCGATACAATCCGTTGCGGTCAAAACCCAGCGGCGATGCGCCAGCTCCCAGTGGATAGGTTTTCGCTTGGTCACTCGGGTTAGCATTCGTCAACCATTGGGATTTGAACTCGAGCAGTGCCAACAGCAAGCGCGGATCGACGCTATATTCGAGCGCCACGCGCTGCACAATCTGCGCGGCGGTGTATGTAACCTCTGTCACCACGTCAGTCGCTGACCGAATATAGCCTGCTTGGCTGCCCACAAAGCCAAACACATCAAAGTTGGCGCTGCCGGGCGCCCGGACGAGGCGGCTGTCAGGGAGGATTTTGACCGCACTCGTGAATTCGTTCGGCGGCGCGGGCAGCAGAATCACCTGTCCCACCTCGATCACGTTGGGATCGACCAGATTGTTGAGCGCGAGTAATGTTTCCAGGCTGACGCCCGCCTGCGCCGCGATCCCAGACAGCGAATCGCCGGGCTGTACGACATATTCCCCTGCCCCGGAAGCCACCGCGATTACGCGGGTCGGATTCGGTGTCGGGACAATGAGGGTTCCCTGTGGCAGCGGAATCGGCGCAGGCGCTTGCGACTGAACGATGACTGGGCTATCAGCCTGAAAAGTTGCCGTGATGACCACGGTATTATCGGGTTGCAGTCGTACGCAAGCCAAAGCGGCGAGCGCCAGACACAACCACGGAAGGTACAGCTTACGCACGCTACTCAAAACTCCAAACGGCGACTAAGCCCTGCGCGACGGAGAGCGGCACGAAATTCGACTGGGTGTCGAGCAGCATAATCTGTGGTACGCCGTCACTGTCGAGTTCACTGTACACAAGATGGCGACTGTCTGGCGACCAAATGCGGTGACTCTGCCCGAACTGATCATAGAAACTCAATATGTACAGCTCATCCGAAGTTGGAGTGAAGGCGCCGTACCGACGGACTCCGCCGCTGCCGACATCAAGAATTGTCCAGCTGAGTTCGGGAAGCTGGTTGCTCTGTGCGCTCGGCTTGGCGTTAAAGGAACCTGTTTCGTCAGGCGGAGATACATACGCGATCGCCTGGCTGTTCGGTGACCAGAAGAACGCATAGACATCGGTCGTGTCCGATTCAGCGATGACTTCTCCAGTAATGGCATCGATGACGACGAGTGCATTTTCCGAATCTTTGTAAGCAATTTGATTTCCGTCGGGGGACCACGCAAAGCGAACGGGGCTGGGCAGCGCCTCGACCAAGACCTCAACGCTGCCATTGGCCTCGACCGCGAGGTTGGTCAACGAACCGTTCGCCACACCGAATAAGACACGGTCATCAACCGGCGACCAAGCAGGCGCGAAGAAACCGCCCGGAACTTCCCCTAACGTACGGCTAATTTCGTTAGCGTTCACATCAAAGATATCAATCTGGCGGTTGTTGCGCTGCCAGACCATGCGCTGACCATCCGGACTCCAACTGTAGTAGAATGGCGATCCTGTACCGACCTGAGTCACATTCGGCTCACTGGCTGAGTCACGAATCACATTGACGAGAAACCCGTTTTGTTGGGCGCTGCTGAGCAGGACGGCCAGATCAAAGCAGTCTGCACCACAACTGCGCGGCGACCAATAGGCGTAAGTGAAGCTCTCGTCTGCGCCTTCATAAACACTCTCGCCAGCCACCAAACCGTCTACGGATACGAAGATCTCGGTCGTGATTTGGCGCTGCGCCGTGAGTTCACCTTCAAAGTAAGCGAGACGTCCATCAGTGGCCCACGTTGGGAACTGATAATACCGCACCCTGTCACCATCAAGTCCAGCGTCGTCGGTGAGGGTGGTTCGCGTTTCGCCGCTTAAGGTGTATACATTAAAATCGGTGCCAATATACGCAATTTTCCCCGGAATGAACGGGTTTCCATCTTGGGCGTACACCGTAACGCTCAAACAGAGCAGCACGATCATAGCGAAACCGGCCCGCTTCATAAGTTCCCCCTGAGCAATTTGGGCTTTTACCTCGTTTAATTGTATACTACCGCGTGTTTTTTCTCGACACAGCGTCTATGAGAGACGTTTATTGAGGAGTGTATAAATATGGCATCGCGTGAAGACATCGCCGGATTGTTCCCTACGATGGTCAATAAATTCGACCCCAGCAAGTCGCAGGGACTCAATGCTACCATTCAATTCGATCTGAGCGGCGATAACGGCGGTATGTACTGGCTGCGCATCGCAGATACCGGTGCAACTCACGGCGAAGGGCAAGCAGAAAACCCGAAGATGACACTGCGGGCCAACGCCGACGATTTCGCGGCCATTATCGCGGGCAAGTCGAATCCCATGCAAGCGTTCATGACGGGCAAAATCAAGATTCAGGGTGACACCAACCTCGCGCTGAAGTTAATGCCTCTCATCAGCTAGATATAGAAACGCCCGGTCAGATGCCGGGCGTTTTTATAAATCCTGACTTATTACTACTGCTCGTCGTGACGCATCATGTAGAATGATGCGCTCCCTAATGTGGCGCTCCCGAGCGCATCCTCGATTGCTTCCTTCAGTTCTTCATCGTCGCTGTTTTCAGCATCGTTCAGCAGTCGCTGCAAGATCCTCGAAGCTTCGGATCCGCCAATTTCACCAAGTGACCAAATCGCGACCTCTTTGACTTCACGATCATCGTCTAGAACTAACTTGCGCAGATGCCGAATCGCGTCGTCGATCATGAGCTCGCCCGCAGCACGCGCCGCTTCATAAAGGATTTCCGGGTCGTCGCTTTGCAGGGCTGCCAACACCTCATCGCTCCACGTTTCGTCACAGGTGCGCCCCATCGCGAAGACCGCGCTCACCCGCATTTTGACATCGTCACTTTTGTATGCGGATTCAATCGCACTGGCAACGATCTCGTGACTGCTGTTGGCGACCGCTTCGAGCGCGCGCCGCCGCACATCGACTTCCGGTTCATTCAGGAGTTGCAGCGCGGTTTGCAGCGCGGGTTCAATTTGTGTCATTGGCAGGTCGTCCAGTTCACCCCAGAGAATGAACCGCCCCAGCGCGCTGGTAGCCGCTGCCCGAACATGGATCGCCTCATCAGCGCGCGCCATCTCAATCAGACGGTTCATGACTTCGATCGAGTTATTTTCCCACAGCAGTTCGATCGCCGCCTCACGGACATCTTCATCATCGTCGGCGAGAACAAATTGACCGAGCACGCCGTAGTCGAGATCGAAATTCGTCTCTGAGGCTTCGGCGAGTTCGCTCACAACATGGCGACGATAATCGGGTGAAAGACTATCCCACACCGCTGCCAGCGTGGTCAGTTCTTCGGGCTGCAGGCCAGACAAACCGTAGAACACGGTGGCGGCCACATGATTACTTTCTTCCCCTTCGCGCAGATCGTTCAGCGTCGTCTCAATATCCGGGCGCGCGGGCTGGTCTTGATCATCGAGATTGTAATTAGTCAATTCGCTACCTCAGCAAATCTGTAAGCGGGTTGGCGATATCGTTGAGCAGCACTACGACCATGAGCGACAGCAGCAGCGCCAGCCCAACCAGATGGACAATACCTTCGCGTTCGGGTGCAATCGGGCGACCACGCACCAGTTCAATCAACACGAATAAAATTCGTCCGCCGTCCAGCGCGGGGATAGGCAGCAGATTCGTCAGCCCTAAGGCTAAACTGATCAGCGCCATGAATTCCAAGATGATACTCGGCTGATTTCGTTCAATGCTTTCCTGGAGGAAGAAACCACCGGCCTGACTGATACCTAGCGGGCTGGTCAGACGCAGTGAGTTCGGATCTGCGGACTGATTGAGGAGTTTGCCCGGAATACTGGCGATCTCGTTTACGACTCCGACTATGCGACTGACCGAGTAACTCACGGCTGCACTCAGAGATTGCGGAACCAATTCGGTGTTGGAGCCCTGCAAATACACCCAACCCAGATTCCGCTCTAAACCTGCTTCGCCGATGTTGATGCCCATTGCGCCTTCGCCCTGTGGCGGGTTTGCCCGCGGCGTCAACGTGACATCCAACTCATCCGTGTAGTTGCGCAGCACACTGAGCGTGATTTCTTCGTCGAGATGCTGGCGGGTGAGCGTTTGCAGTGAGGTAATGCCCGTCAATTCCTCGCCGTTGAAACGCAGTACAATATCGCCGTCTTGCAGTCCGGCACTGGCGGCCGGGGAGTTTTCGGACACGGCTAACACCAGAGGATAGGTGGTATTCTCTGGCGCACTCCCCGTGAATTCTGGTGTAAACGTGAGCATGATCGGTTCCTGAGCATCGCCACGTACGACACCGAGCATGACTTCCTGCCCATTGAGCGCATACAGACGGGCAATCAGTTCGTCATCACTGGCAAAGCGTTCTCCATTGATTGTTTCGATGATGTCACCCTGCTGCAAGCCGGAGGACACCAGCGCAGAGTCGGAGGCCAGCGCTTCGACGCTTACGAGCCCGCCAGTCACTTCCGGAATACCCATCAAGGCAATTACGATAAACATGATGAAAGCGAGGAGGAAATTGGCGATCGCGCCCGCTGAAAAGAACCAGATGCGTGGCAGCGGCTTCGCTTCGTTTACCGACATGGCATGCTCGAAGCCGCGTTCCTCTGCTTCCAGTCGATCCTGCTCAGTCGCGTCGGTGCCCTTCTGCGCGACCATATCTTCGCCGAGCGGGCGTACAAACCCGCCGAGTGGCAGCCAATTCAGCGTGTAATCTGTTCCGCCATGGGTGAACAGCTTGACCATTCGCGGAGGCATACCGATGCCAAACTCAAGAATCGTGATTCCGACCGATTTCGCCGCGAAGAAGTGTCCCAGTTCGTGAATCAACACCGCCGGGATCAAGACGAGTACGAACGCTACGATTGCCGAGAGCGCATCATTACCAACCAGAAAATCCAACATCCAATGTTGCCTTTATATGGTCTAAACCTGCCCAACATTATACGGCTGAATGTACTTCGTAATCAAGCCAACTGGTGAATGCTTATGGAACACTTACGGTGGTGACTTGGGCACCACTGCCGGGCGGAGCGACCAGTACCTCTAGAACCTCAGACGAAGCGCGCAGACGTTCACTTACCGCTTGGGCGTCTTCTCTAACGCAAATACAATGCACATTGGGGCCGGCATCAAGCGTGTAGCAGACGCGCAGACCCTCAGCCCGCCACTGCCGCACCGCATCCATAAGCGCCAGCGTTGGCGGCAGCCAGTAGAACAGCGGTGGGCGACTGGTCATCATCACGGCGTGCATCAAGTTGCTATCGTGCTCAACGACTTCGGCAAAAGTCGCGAAATTGCGGTCAATGATCGCCTGCTTACAGATTGCGAACCGCTCCCCTGCCCCAGCGACCCGGGCGGCTTGTAAATCGCTGGTGTTGGCCGATTTATGGCCAACGCTCGAACCGACATCCTTATGCTTCTTGCTCACGACGGCGATTACGTCGACGATATCCCAGTAGTCTGGGGCGGCGATACTCTCGGCATACGAACCTTCATGCTGATCAGCCGCGTACCATTCGACAAAACCTGTGGGCACCGAACGTGAAGCTGAACCCGATCCGAGCCGCGCGATGGTCGTGAGTTCACGTTCGCTGAGATCGGCTCCTGCGGCGATTACGCCAGCCACGGATAGCGCCGCGAAGGCAGCGGCAGAAGAGGCGATGCCCGCGCCGGTCGGAAAATTGTTGGCCGACTCGACCCGCGCCCGCGTCGAAAAACCAAGGCGTTCGCGCAGGACATCAAGATGCACTGCCACGCGATCCAGGGCGGCATCAGTCTCTTCTTTCCCGTTCAGCGCAAACGTATCCGCCGTCAGGGCAGCATCCCATCTGACTGTCGTCTCCGCAAATAACCCGCCGAGGTTCATACTGATCGACGGGTTGGCGGGTAGTCTCAGCCGATCATTTTGATTTCCCCAGTACTTGATAAATGCGATATTAGCGTTCGCTCGTGCCGTTGCTGTACCCATACTGCTGCTCCTTTGCCTAATAGGCGTCTATTATACGGAATGGGGACATCTGTTATAATGCCTGCTTGTGATTTTGCGCTCCCAAGGGGGGGATTCTTTGCAAGCACTCATCGGCTTGATTCGCACCATGCGCCCGAAGCAGTGGACAAAGAATGTCGTGGTTTACGCCGGAATTGTGTTCGATGGACAGCTTTTTAACCCTGACTCATTCTTCCGGATTACGCTAGGATTCTTCTTGCTCTGTCTGATCTCCAGCTCGATCTACATCATCAACGACATAGTCGATATTGAAAGTGATCGCCAGCACCCGAAGAAGCGGTTGCGCGCCATACCGTCCGGGCAGTTACCCATTACTATGGCTATCGTCGCGGGTATCATCCTGACCGTAGGGACTCTCGTCGTTGGTTTTGCGCTTAGCCCCTATTTCGCAGCGGTTTTGCTGCTCTATCTCGTGATTCACCTGCTTTACAGCTTTTATCTCAAGCGTGTTGTCCTGCTGGATATCTTCGCGGTGGCCTCTGGTTTCATCCTTCGGGTTGTGGCCGGAGTCACACTCGTGCACGTCATGACCTTTTCCCCATGGTTGTACGCTTCGATCGGTTTGCTGGCACTCTTTCTGGTTATCGGTAAGCGGCGGCAGGAACTACTGCTGCTGGCCGAAAAAGCGGGCAGTGTCCGCGTCACACTCGACAGCTACAATCTTCCTCTCCTTGACGATATGCTGCGCATGGTAACGACGGCGACGCTGGTCACGTATATTCTGTACACCATTGAAGCGCCATCAATTCTATTGGCTGGCACCAATCTCGCTTTGCTGACCGTACCCTTCGTGCTGTATGCCTTATTTCGCTACCTCTACTTGATCCATGTCAAAGGTGAAGGCAGTGCTCCCGATGAAGTTCTCTTGAAAGATCGGCCGCTGCAAATTGCCATTGGGTTGTGGGGTCTGACGTTTGTCGCAATCCTGTACCTTGCACCTGTGATGAGAACATGATCGAAGCGAGTGCCTCGGCCAAAGTGATTCTTTTTGGCGAACATGCCGCCGTGTATGGGCAACCCGCGATCGCGGCTCCGGTTGCCAGTCTGCGCGCCTATGCAACGGTTGAAGCCAACCCGCCAGCGGTCACGGGATTGCATATCGACGCGCCAGATCTTAACCAACGGCTGCCGGTTGATATTCGGGCGGAATCAGTCGACAACGCGCTGACACTCACCGCGCAGTTAGTGCTCACCGCACTGCAAGCTGAGCCGCCGAATGTGACCATCTGTCTGCGCTCACGCATCCCTATCGCCAGTGGTTTAGGGAGCGGATCGGCAGTTTCGACCGCATTGGCGCGCGCTTTATGTCTCGTCCTAAATTGTCCGCTGCCGGAAGCTGATCTTAATCGGCTGATCTATGAGGTCGAAAAGATTCATCACGGCACACCCAGTGGCATCGACAACACGGTGATTGTTTACGAACGCCCCGTGTATTTCGTGCGCGATAAAACGCTGGAAACCCTGACCATTGGCGCGCCGCTTACCCTTTTGATCGGCGATACGGGGGTTGGTGCGTCGACTAAAATCGCCGTCGGCGACGTGCGCAAATTGTATGATACCGACCGCGAGCCAACCGCGCGAGCCATCCAGCAGATCGGGGTTATCAGTGAACAGGCGCGAGCCGCCATCGAACATGGTGATGAGCAGTCCGTAGGTGCGTTGATGAATGACAATCACGAACTGCTGAACCAACTTACTGTGTCTTCCACTGAACTGGAGCGACTCATTACGGCGGCCCGGCGGGCTGGGGCACTTGGTGCTAAGCTGTCCGGGGGTGGTCGCGGCGGCAACATGCTCGCGCTGGTAACTCCGGACACTGCGGCGGCGGTGGAACAGGCCTTGCTGACAGCCGGCGCGGCGCGTGTATTTCGGACGACGATTGCTTAGGAGATGGGAAGAATGCTGGTTTTTCTCAAGCTGGGTGGCTCCCTGATCACCGACAAACGGGTAGAAAACAGCTTCCGGGAGAACGTTGCGGCGCGGGTCGCCGCCGAAGTGAGCTCGGCGATACAGCAGGCCGAAGCGCTGCAACTGCTCATCGGACATGGCAGTGGCTCATTCGGTCATGTGGTCGCCAAACGCTTTCAGACCATGCAAGGTGTCCACACGTCCGAAGAATGGCGCGGATTTGCACAGGTCGCGACAGTCGCTGCTGAACTGAATTATCTGATGGCGAGAACGCTGCAAGCCGCTGGCGTTCCGGTGTGGCGGTTTCAGCCGTCAGCTTCCGCGTTGAGTCGCGATGGCATCTTGGTGGAAATGGCGTATGCACCGATCAGCCATGCCCTGAGTCATGGACTGATCCCGCTTGTGTATGGCGATGTCGCGCTGGACGACCGGCGCGGCGGGACAATCGTATCGACGGAAACTGTCTTTTTCTATCTAGCACGCCAGCTCCCCGTCAACCAGATCTTCCTGCTTGGCGAGGTCGATGGCGTCTACGACGAGCATGGCATGGTGATTCCACGGATCACCCCAGCGACCCTATCCGCTGTGGAACAGGCGCTCGGTGGTTCGTCGGGTACGGATGTGACTGGCGGAATGGAGACAAAAGTCCGTGATATGCTGGCGCTAACACAGACTGTACCGAACCTGTCGATCCGAATATTCAACGGCAACACGCCCGGACTGATCGAAGCCGCCTTGCTCGGTCAGGAGCAACCCGGAACGCTCATCTGCGCGGATGACGCCCGACCTGATTCGCCATACGGTTGACAATCATTACACTCGCAGTGATCGCTAGGCCAGCGCCTAGCGCAATCCACGGGGCTGTACGAAACGCCTGCCGCCCTTCGGCCAGTAGCACCCCCCAATCGGGGATTCCCGGTTCGCCGCCGAGGCCGAGAAAGCTCAGCGCGGCGCTGTTGAGTAAGCTATAGCTGAACACCACTCCAGCGTAAGCAAACAGTGTCGGCGCGATATTGGGCAGTAGGTGGACGAACAATAGGCGACCTGGTGCAGCCCCCAGCGACCGCGCACTTTCCAGATACCCTTCTGTGCGAACAGTCGCCGCTGCGCCGCGAACCACGCGTATGGTCGGTGCAATTTGGGCTAACCCGACGGCCAGTGTCAGCGATACAGCCCCCTGCCCCAACAAAGTTAGGACGATCAAGGCGAAGATGAGGCTAGGAAATGCCAGCACGGCATTCAGCATTATATCCGTTGCAGCGATCACTCGCCGAGGCACAGCACTGATTACTAAGCCGAAGATGATACCCGGCAGCAGCGCGATGCCGCTGGCGCCTGCCGCGATGCTGAACGTGCGGCAACCGCCGACCGCCAACCGGCTCCAGACATCCCGTCCCAAAGCGTCTGTCCCTAATAAATGTTCGGCAGTCGGTGGTTGCCGTTGGACGGTGGTATCCGTTGCCATCGGGTCGTGGGTAGCTAACAGCGGCGCGCTGATCACCAGGAGGAGCAGTATGAGGAATAGGCGCATTATGCAGCAACTCGTGGATCAAGCTGGCGATAAAGCATGTCAGCGGCGGCGTTAATCAACAAATACACGAGTCCAATCCATAACACGATCCCCTGTACGACCGGATAATCCTGCCTGATGACCGCATCGAGCAGCACCCGCCCGATGCCGGGGCGAATGAATAACATCTCTGTGATCACAACACCGCTTAGCAAGAAGCTCGCTTGCAGGGCGATCACGTTTACGGTGGGCAGCAAACTCACACGCAGGATGTGTCGCCAGACGATGACCCGCTCTGGCAGACCTTTCATCCGCGCGGTGAGCACAAAATCGGCGGGTATCGTTGCCTGGACGTTCGCGGCAAGCACACGCCCGATGCTCCCAGCGGTGTGAAAGCCCAGCACGAGCGAGGGGAGAATTAGTCCGGTCGCGCCCGCAGCGCCCGACGAGGGCAGCCAGTCGAGGACGACGGCGAACAACCAGATGGCTAGCGTTCCCGTCCAATAAATGGGCGCGCTTAACGCCAGATCG
This sequence comes from uncultured Chloroflexota bacterium, assembly GCA_937988705.1. Classification (GTDB taxonomy): domain Bacteria; phylum Chloroflexota; class Anaerolineae; order Aggregatilineales; family Phototrophicaceae; genus Flexifilum. The sequence goes on from CALKIA010000008.1 coordinate 10,087, forward strand.
AGCGCAATTTGCGCAAGGGCTGCGCCTAAACCCGCCGCACAGCCCAACCCGATGCCCATAATGAGCGCGACGAATAGTGCCGCCAGTGCCAAGGTGATGGTCGGCGTGAGCTGCTGCGCGATGATGACCGTCACCGGCTGCCCATCAAGGAGTGAAACCCCCAGGTCACCGGACAGAGCACCACCTAGCCAGCGTCCATATTGCAGTAGTAACGGTTGATCGAGTCCGAGCGCTATCCGCCGAGCCTCAATCTGCGCGGGACTCAGACCGCCGTCGATGATCTGTGCGCTGATCGCATCACCGGGGAGCAGGCGCAGCGCGAAAAATACGAGCGTCGCCGCCAACCACATGACACCGACCGCTGCCCCCAACTGCTTGATCACCCGCCGCTCACAGTCACATTGTTGAGGATCGGAAACCAACCATACGCGTCAAACGCGAGGTTTTGCACGCGCGCCTGAGCTGCGTTCAGGTTAACGTAGTCGCGGATTGGCAGGATGAGAGCCTGATCCATGATGATGCGCTGCGCCTCCGCATACAGTGTTGCTCGGATTGCCGGGTCTGCTTGGTCGACAGCGTCACGCAAGACCCGATCAAGATCCGCATCGACGGTATGCGTCCAGTTGTTCGCCCCGTCACTGGTGAAATAGCGATTGAGGAACGCAGGATCAGCGCCAAATTCGTAGTAGGCGACGAGATTGTATGTCCCTTCATTCACCTTTTCGACCAACGCACTGCGGGTGGGCACGGTGTCCAACTGTACCCGGATGCCCACTTCACGCCATTGATCCTGAATCAGCTGCGCCACATCTGGAATGAGCCCCCACGGCGGCACAATCATGATGAGGGTGAGATCGGCGCCGTTCGTATCAAGATAGCCGTTATTATCGCTGTCTGTATACCCGGCGCTTTGAAGCAAGGATCGCGCTGTCCCCGGATCGTAATCGTAAGTTCCAGCTAGGTTGGTGTTATAGAATGTGGTGCTCGCCGCGATCGGTGACCACGCAATTGGGGAGAAACGCTGAAACACCGCATCGATGATGGCTTCGCGGTTTGTCGCCGTGAGCAGTGCCCGGCGCACCGACAGATCATCGGTTGGAAAGACGGTCGTATTCAGCAGGAATTGCAGCGGTTGCCCCGGTACATTGATGGGCATCAGTTCAATGTCCTGACTGACAGCGAGTTCACGCGCATCGATCGGCAGCAGTTCACCCATTACCTGCAGATCGCCGCCTTCCAGCGCAATTGCGCGGGTCGCCGCGTCTGTGAAGAAGCGAAACTCGACTTCCTCGACCGACTCGGCGGTGGCGACCGTGTAGAACGATGGTCCCCAGGCATAATCCGGGTTCCGCCGGATCACCAGCCGATCTCCGGGCACATATTCCACAAAGCGGAATGGCCCGGTACCGACCTGATTGAACTGGTAACGTTCATTCGAATACTGGCTCAAGGCCGTCGGGCTGGCCATGCCGAGATAAACCTGACTGAGGGAATCGAGCAGTGGGCTGTAAGGTTCGCTGAGAATCAGGCGAATAGTATAATCGTCGACGACTTCATAGCTGCTGTACGGCCCCAACATTGATGCGGCTTTTTGGGAGGCAGTCGTCGGGTTCACAATGCGATCGAGGTTCGCCGCCACTGCCTGCGCGTTGAAGGCCGTACCATCGTGGAATTTCACGTTTTGCTTGAGTACAAACGTGTAGATCAATCCATCTGGCGAAACCGTCCAACTGCTGGCCAGACCGGGGACAAACTCGTCCGTGGTTGGATCACGGTAGACGAGCGTATCATAGACGGAACGCAGCGGTATGCCCAACTCAGAAGATCCATGGATGTGGGGATCAAAGCCGCTCGGCTGCAAAGTCAAGCCATAAATGATACGATTGCGCGGTTGCGCTTCATTCGCGCTGGCGCAGGCGCTCAACGTCAACGCCAGCAGGATCATAACCCGCAGAGCTTTCAATAGCATATTTCAACCTTTCCCGCTTTGGCGCAGTGCGCTAGGATTTTAGCGGACGTTGTGATGAGAGGTAAGGCTTTTCTTGACCAACTATCGATTGCTGACGCCGCCGGACGAAATTGAGGAGATTTATCCCTATCGCCGCGTCTGGTGGAGCGTCACCATAGAGAGCGCGCTTCTCTTTGGCGTGGCGGCGGCGTTGTATATGGCCTTTCAGTTGGTGGGGTTGACCCTGCCGCGTGCGCTAATTCAGCCGTTGAACATCCTGCTGGCGCTCCTTCCTGCCCTGTTGTGGCTGATCTTCTCCGTGTGGCGTGAACGCGCTGCCGTCGAACCGCGGCGCCGCTTGATCACGGTCGCGCTCATCACGGCGTTGGCCGCGAATGCCCTTGCCCTACCGTTCGTTGAAAACATCCTCCAACCCGAACGGTGGCTGTCACTGGCGGGTGCCGCCAACCGCATTGTCGGGTACACCTTTACGGTTGGTATAATTCAGGAAGTTCTGAAATATATCGTTGTGCGCTATCTGGCATGGGACGATGAGTATCGTGTTCGCCTCGACAGCGTCGCCTATACACTGGCCAGTGCCGTCGGTTACGCGACGGTACTCAATCTCAGCTTTGTCCTCAACAACCTGGTCACCCCTGATGTAGCTGTGATCCAGATCGTAAATTACGTCTCTTTGAATTATATCGGCAGTCTGGTTGCAGCATATGGACTGGCGGAAGTTCGCTTTGACAACCCTAATCCCTTCCTGCTCACCAGCATGATTGCGCTGGCAGCGCTCTTGAATGGTGCAGTGATTCCGCTGCGGTCAGGCTTAGTGAACGCCGGATTTTCTCTGGAAGGATCGACTCCTGGTGTCTTATTCGGCTTGGTTTTGTCCGCCACTATGTTGTTTGCGGTCGGGTTTGTTGTGTCATTTCTGTTTAGTGCTGCCGAACGCCGTGCCCGTGAAGCCGCCGCGCGTGAGGTGTAGCCATGACCATTATCGAAGTTGCGTCCCGTCCTAGTGGTTTAACCGCCCGCCAGCGTTGGAGCCACTATTTTGTACTGATCTATGGTATGCTGGCGGTCATTATCGGGTTTAACTTGCGCACGGCCACCCTCACTGCGACCATTCCATATTCCAATAGTGCGGCGGGTATTCGTGCCTATTACCCGCAGAATTGGCTGTTGGACACGAGCGACAGCTATGTGTTTCGTGTTCGTGATATGTCTCAGACCGGTTTCAAGACAACCATTGAAGTCGCTGTGCAGCCTGTGACCATCAATACCACGGCGCGCAATCTGCTGGACACCCTGACGCTCAACCGCGCACCGGCGCTCTCGGCCTACGATGTATTATCGACCAATCCGTATACCCTGCCGAATGATCGTCAGGCGACCGCGATGGCGTATGTCTTCGTCGCTAGCGAGGCGAATCCGTTTCTGGAAAGCTTGCCGCAGGTCGTCGAAGGCCTCGATGTGATCACCATTCAGAGCGGTCAGGCGATCATCGTAACCTTTCTCTCGAGTGTCGATACCTATGAGGAAAACTTGCCCATTTTCGAGAGGTTTTTGAATGATCTCGAATTCTAAACGGATTGCGCTCATCCTTCTGTTCAGCCTGATTTGGGCTGTGCCGACATTCGCGCAGACCGGGTTTGATCTCGAACGTATTGAACGCGCGACGGTCTTTATCATGCAGGCGAGCAGCGTGGGAGATGAACTCATCATCCGCTGTGTCGGGACGGGCACGCTGGTTAGCCGTGACGGGCTGATCCTCACGAACGCACACAATACGGTGCGAGGCGCAAATTGTCCCGGCGACACACTGATTGTTTCTCTCAGTGTGCGCACTGATGAAGCCCCTGTTCCGGTGTATCAGGCGCAAATTGTGCAAGCGGATGATGGGCTGGACCTCGCCCTGCTGCGCATTACTCGCCAGAACGATGGTCGTTTAGTGGAACGTTCGACCCTCGCCTTGCCGTTTGTCGAGCTGGGAGACTCTGCTTCGCTCGCGCTTGACCAGACCATTACGATCGTCGGCTTCCCCAACTTTGGGGATGACCCCGTCGACCAGTTGCGCGGCACAGTGATCGGTTTCACAGCCGAACCGAGCGGAGGCGATAAGTCATGGATCAAGACGGGGCTGGAAATTCCGGGTACGATGTCCGGCGGTGGCGCCTATGATGCGCAGGGGCGACTGATCGGTGTGCCGACCACCGCGCCCGTGACGGCGGACTCGCCCCAGTCGCGCTGTATCACCCTCCAAGACAGCAATCAGGATGGCCTCGTCAACACCAACGATGTCTGTGTGCCCGTCGGCGGCGTGATCAATGCGCTGCGGCCCTCCAGCTTTGTGCGCCCGCTGCTGCGCGCTGCGTCGCTGGAACTTACTCTCGACACTGTGACCGAATTTTTCGAACGTTCCACGGTCGGCGGTACGCCCAACTTTAGCGGCATGTTCTTTGCTCCTTCCGTGAATGCTGCTGGTATGCCATCAAGCGTGAGCAGCAGTCTGCCTGCCGGGACGGACAGTCTCTATCTCTTCTTCTCCTATCAGGATATGACGCCCGAAACAGTCTACGAAATGCGGGTGACAATTCAGGGTGTCGAAAATCCGACCTTCAGCCTGTCACCCGTGCGATGGAGTGGCGGCCGCAGTGGCCTGTGGTACATCGGGACAACGGGGCAACCCATTCCGAACGGGTTGTATGACTTCACGTTATTCATTGACGGTATCCCCATCGATAGTGCCCGTATCAACGTGGGCGGCTCCTCCGAGCCACTTCCGCTGTTCTCTGATATTGTCTTTGGCGTTGAGGATATCCAAGGCAATTTGTTTGGTGAAGGGTTCGTGCTGCCTACGGGCAGTACTGCTAGTGCGCGGTTCATCTACCGCAATCTGATCGATGGTGCGCCGTGGACAGCGATCTGGTACTTCGAAGGCACCGAGGTCTATCGCGAAAGCAATGTGTGGTCCGGCGGTGTTGAGGGCACGCAGACGATTCGCGTGCAAGATCCCAATGGGCTGCTCCCAGGTAGCTATCGACTGGCGTTGTATATCAATAACAAGCTCGCTGCCCTGTCCGATTTCACGCTGGCTGGCGCGCAGGAAGGCGCGGTCGCGCGCATCTTCGCCAACAGCCATTTTACGACTGCCTCTACCCAAGTAGAAGCCATCGCTGCTGCGCCTGTTAACAACTTCACCGCCGGAACCGACGCGATCTATGCCTTGTTCGATTGGGAGCAGATACGCCCCGGCACATTGTGGACGATGCGCTGGTCGATTGATGATGAGGTATTTTATGAACGAACTGACCCGTGGTCAGGGACCGACAGCGGCGAGGATTATATGCTGAGTCTGTCTGCCCCCGGCGGCGTCCCCGATGGTACATACCGGATGGAGTTGTTCATCAACGACTTGGTGTTCGCCGACACGCAAGCGCGCGTCGGCATCGGTCAGCTCCCGATTGACCGCTTCGCGCAGGCCAGCGGTATCCAGATGCGCGGCCAGATTCTCGATGCCGTGACCAGTGAAGGTATACCGGGCGTGACAATTGTGCTCGTCAGTGCCGACTTTTCCGCTGCGGAATTCGCGCGCGATTGGAATCAGGATCAGGTCTATGCGCTGGCAGTCACTGATCGCAATGGACGATTCCAACTTGATCGCCCTTTGCAGCCCAATACCCCCTACAGCGTGGTCATTGTGGCAATGGGCTACATTCCGGTGCTGGCAGATGGTGTTGAGGTCGCGCCAGACGCTGGGGTGATTGATGTCCCTATCTACTTAACACGAGGCTAACTCATGAGGGAAAAAGAACGGCTGGACATCCTCGTGTTTGAGCGGGGCTTAGCGCCGAGTCGCGAAAAAGCGCGGGGCATGATCATGGCGGGCGAAGTGCTCGTCAATGGCGACCCGGTCGACAAACCGGGTACACGCATCGAAACGGCTTCCGAGGTCACGATCAAGTCCCGACCGCGTTTCGTCAGTCGGGGCGGTGACAAGCTGGCGGGGGCACTGGCTGCTTTCCCCGTCGACGTGACAGGGCGAACCTGCGCGGATGTGGGGGCGAGCACGGGCGGTTTCACGGATTGTCTGCTGCAATCCGGTGCTGCCAAAGTCTACGCGCTGGACGTAGGTTATGGTCAAATTGCATATACCCTGCGGCAAGATCCGCGTGTGGTCAATATGGAACGCACGAACGTACGCTATGTCGAGACGCTGCCTGAGGAAGTAAGCTTCGTCTCAGTCGATGCCTCATTCATCTCCCTGAAACTGCTGCTGCCTGTCCTTAAGGGGTGGTTGACACCCGCGGCGGATGTTATTCCGCTCATTAAGCCACAGTTTGAGGCCGGGCCAGCCGATGTCGGTAAAGGTGGCGTCGTACGTGATCCCAAAATTCATGCGCGAGTTTTGCACGAAATCCTGACCTTCTCATCTGCAATCGGGTTTTCGGTTCAAGGCTTGATCCGGTCGCCGCTCAAAGGGCCAGCCGGGAATATCGAGTTTCTAGCGTGGTTAACGTGGGGCAGTAGTCAACCTGCGCAACCGTTTGAACCTCTGATTCAAGCGGTGGTTCAACTCTAGCCATCCATCTGCTATACTTCCTGCTGGCGAATCTTGAAACGGATGTCCGATGAAGCGCGAGAATATTCGTAATTTCTGCATTATTGCTCATATTGATCATGGCAAAAGCACACTGGCAGACCGTTTGTTGCAGTTCACCAACACCGTGGCTGACCGTGACATGCAGGAGCAGCTGCTGGATAGCATGGACTTGGAGCGTGAACGCGGTGTGACCATCAAAGCGTCCGCCGTCCGAATGACTTATACGGCGAAAAATGGCGAAGACTATGAGATCAATCTGATCGATACTCCCGGTCATGTCGATTTCACCTATGAAGTCAGCCGAGCGCTGCAAGCGTGCGAAGGTGCCATCCTCGTCGTAGACTCGAGTCAGGGTATCGAGGCGCAGACGCTCGCCAATGTGTATCTCGCGCTCGACCAAGACCTCGAAATCATCCCGGTCATCAATAAGATCGATCTTCCGGCGGCACGACCTGATTCGGTAGCGCAGGAAGTCGAAACTCTCATCGGTTTTCCCGCGGAAGACATCATTCGAATCTCTGCGAAACAGGGGATCGGCATTCAGGATGTGCTCGAATCCGTGGTTGCCCGCGTCCCCCCGCCCAAAGGGAACCTCAATGCGCCGCTCCGCGCGCTTGTCTTCGATTCTCACTACGACTCGTACAAGGGTGTCGTCGCGTATATGCGCGTCATCGATGGATCGCTGGGAAAGCGTGATCTTCTTAAGCTCATGGCGACGGAAGCACTGTTCGAACCAGTCGAAATCGGGATTTTCAATCCGGGGATGAAGCCAATCGAAAGCCTGAGCGCGGGTGAAGTGGGCTACGTGGCGACCGGTTTTAAGAGCGTGCGTGAATGCCGCGTGGGTGACACCATCACGCTGGCGGTGAACGGCGCGACGGAACACCTGCCCGGTTACGCGCAGGTCAAGCCGATGGTCTTTGCGGGTCTGTACCCAACTGACAACGACGACTACGCTGAGCTGCGGGATGCGCTCGAAAAACTTCAACTCAACGATGCCTCGCTCCAATATGAGCCAGAAACGTCGCAGGCGTTGAATTTTGGTTTTCGCGTCGGGTTCCTCGGCTTGTTTCACATGGAAATCGTTCAGGAACGTCTCGAACGCGAATACGACCTCGATATTCTGGCGACCGCACCGAGCGTGGAGTATCAGATTCTCAAGAAATCGGGCGAGACAATGACGATTGACAGCCCCGCTTTCCTGCCTGATCCCAACGACATTGAAGAAATCCGCGAACCTTGGATGAAAATTCAGCTGTACACGCCGGAGGAGTTCATCGGCGCCTTGATGGATCTGGTCATCAAGAAGCGTGGTCAGTTCATCACGATGGAATACCTCGATAAAACGCGTGTTATGCTCACCTATCGCCTGCCCCTCTCCGAGCTAATTGTCGATTTCTACGACCGCTTGAAGAGTATCACGCGCGGCTATGCCAGTCTCGACTATTCCTTCGACACGTATCAACCGGAAGATCTAGTCAAGCTGGACATTCTCGTGAACAGCGAACCGGTGGATGCGCTGGCGATCATCGTGCACAAGGATGATGCTTACCACAAAGGTCAGAAGTTGGTGAGCAAGCTCAAAGAGTTGATTCCGCGCCAGCAGTTTGTCGTACCCATTCAGGCGGCGGTTGGCAAGAAAGTCATCTCGCGAGCGGATGTGAAAGCGATTCGTAAAGACGTGTTGGCGAAATGCTACGGTGGTGATATTACCCGTAAGAAGAAACTGCTCGAAAAGCAGAAAAAGGGCAAGCGCCGCATGAAGATGATCGGTTCAGTTGAGGTTCCTCAGGAGGCTTTTATGGCACTCTTAAGCCTCGGCGACGACGATTAGTCTTTTTATAGGCATCAAAGTAAAAAGGCGCAGAGAGAATACATCCCCTCTGCGCCTTTTCTTGATTCTCTGCGGCAGACTAGCGACTAATCCACTGTTTGACCAGTGCTGCCTGTCCGGTTGGCAGTTCACCCGCTGCCACCAGTTGATCCACGAGGTCGGATAGTCGGACGAGGGGCACGACATCCACGCCTAACTCAACGAGCGGTGTTACGCGACATTCCAACAGCGTGATCAGTGTATGGACTTCTAGACCCACCCGCCGCGCTCCTTTGACCAACGCCTCAATCGATTGATCAAAGCCGACACTGTTGGTGATCAGCAGCGCGGGATGGCCGATATCATACGCGCCTACCAGATCATCGACTGGGCTGGTTCCCGTGCCTTTGCTATAGACCAATGGCACACTGAGCCGCAGCGACAGGGCGACGCCAAAGGGAATCGCCTCGCTGGTGGCAAGTAACCGTGTTACAGTGACGCCTGCTAGCCGTTCGGCCGCGTTATTGGCAAGATCACGTAGGAGATCCGGATACGAGCCGATCAACGCCAGCGACAAATCGAAGGGCATGATGTGGCCCTGTCGCGGAAAAGCGCCGAACTGAATCAGGCCGGATTGGATGAGGCGCTGACCGATCAACGTTTGGCTCGTTCTGCACTCACCGCTGCTCGCACTTGCGCTGCGAAGCCATCGGTGCTGTCGATATATAGCACTTTCTCGCCTAACTGGCGGAGTTTGAGCGGCGGCAGTTTGCGGTCATAGAAACGCAACCAGTTCTCTTGCGGGTGATAAATCCCGGCGTCGTACAGTATCGTGTTTAGTTCTTGCGCCATGAGGAAAGCGGCCAGGCCGGGTTCGACACGATACGCCGCCACATCTTCGGCGCTGACCAGCGTTACCGCATCGACGTGAAGCGCGCGATCGCTGGCGGCTTCGACATACCCGGTGCCCGAAAAAGGCCCGTGCAAGATTGTGATTGTGCTGCCATCTGCGCCAGCATAGGCGATGGTGCGCTCGAGCGCGACTGCTCCAGCTGCACCGAGCGCGAGATATGACGCGAGATCGAACAGGTAGGCGCACACCAGATCACGGGTTACATCGATGATCGCTTTGCCAAAAGGCAAGAATGGATCGTCGTAGCGGGCAATCGGCGCTGGCATTTTTAGCAATCTGGGTGACAGCAAAAGCGCGAGGTCACTCTCCCGCTCAGTCTGGACGGCCTGAAGTTTCTCGTAGAAGCTACGGGGTGTCATATTCCCTCAACATCCGCCATGCCATCGACATTGCCCACGTCCCTGTCCATAGTTTCGCCGTATCGGATTCGCCGCCGAAACCATAGACTCGGGATCGTACCTGATCGCCCACGACGACGGCCAGCGCGCTGCCTTCACCGCTATCGGCTTGTTCATTGATATCAGGGAACGCCACCACAGCAACCGCGACTTTCGCGCTGGAAGCTGCAGCGAGCGTTTTGGCGGCGGCTTCGGCTAGTGCACGGATGGGCTGGACTGTAACATTCAAAATCAAGGCAAGCGCTTCGGGGCTGTCGTGATGCTCAACATTCAATAATACCCCGGCACCACCATCGGTTTTCTCAATGCGACCGCTGATCACCGGATCAATCCCGACCTCCATCACTGCGATGCCGCTGGCCTCTGAGCGCAACTGGTTGATCAACGCACCTTCGATGGTGTCTTTGTCGACTCCGAACACATATGAGCCGATCTGAGCCCGCAGCTGGGCTTCGACTTCACCGATCATCTGATCGGCTTCGAACTCCGTGGCGGCCTTAGCTGTAATGCGAACGTCGATCTGCCCACTGTGTGCGGCCAGTCCCACGGTGGGATTGGTCGCCTCTTGCAGCGCCGTGCCAATCATTTCGCCGAGCTGGCTTTCACCAATGCCGGCCACCTTGAGCAGTCGCGCTTTGATGATTTCGCCGCTGAGGCCGTAGTGTTCGCGCAGGTAAGGGACAACCTTCTCTGTGAACAGAAACTTCATCTCGCGCGGGACGCCGGGGAGGCTGATCACACACTTGTTTCCCACCTCGACGACAAAGCTCGGTGCGGTTCCAACCGGGTTCTCGATGATGATCGCGTTATCGGGTACATACGCTTGGCGCTTGTTATTTTCTGTCATCTGGACGCGAAAAGTGCCAAACCGCGCCGCAATCTGATCCAACAAGTGTTGATGAAACGCCAAACCGCGGTCCGTAGCGTTAGCGACACCCTGGCGAGTCATATCGTCGATCGTCGGGCCGAGTCCGCCACAGGTGATGACGACGTCGGCCCGGCTGAGCGCAAGTCGAATCGAATCTGCTATTCTTCCTTCATTATCCCCGACGGATGTCATGAAATAGAGGTTGATGCCGATATCTCGCAACCCCCTGGCCAGGAAAACTGAGTTAGTATCTGTGATCTCGCCAAGTAGGATTTCGGTGCCAATGGCGATAATCTCTGCGTTGAGGTTAGGATTCATGAATTTCTCTTGAAAATTTGCAAAAACTCAGGACACCACTATAATTTTGATCTGAGAGTTGGAATTTGCAACAAGGCAACTTATTTGTGCAGATTCAACAACTAGTGAATTTCATCCGATAGTGTTGTACGACTATTCTCTTACGGAGGATCCCTCGTGGCAAGTGTTAGTTTTAGAAACGTTTGGAAACGTTACGCTGGCAATACCGTCGCGGTCAAGGATTTGAATATTGAAATCGCCGACAAAGAGTTCTTGATCCTCGTCGGACCGTCCGGCTGCGGCAAGTCCACCAGCTTGCGCATGTTGGCAGGTTTGGAAGAGATCAGCGAAGGCGAAATCATGATCGGCGATCGGATCGTGAACAACGTAGCGCCGAAAGATCGTGACGTGGCGATGGTGTTCCAGAGCTATGCGCTCTATCCGCACATGACCGTTTACGACAACATGGCTTTCGGTTTGCGTCTGCGCAAAACTCCGAAAAACGTGATTGACGAACGTGTCCGCGATGCGGCGAAAAGCCTTGGTATTGAACACCTGCTTGATCGTCGTCCGCGCCAGTTGTCGGGCGGTCAGCGTCAGCGTGTCGCGGTCGGTCGCGCTATCGTTCGTGAGCCCGCCGTGTTCTTGATGGACGAACCGCTCTCCAACCTGGACGCCAAGCTCCGCGTGGAAGCCCGTTCTTTCATCAGCAAATTGCACCAACGCCTCGGAACAACCTTCGTCTACGTGACCCACGATCAGGTGGAAGCGATGACGATGGGTACCCGCATCTGCGTTATGAGTGCTGGTGAACTTCAACAAATTGATACGCCCTACAACCTGTACCACAACCCGCGTAACATCTTCGTGGCCGGCTTCATCGGCAGCCCGTCGATGAACTTCTTCGATGGTACGCTTCGCATTCAGGATGGCGGCGTGGTGGTTGACACCGCTGGCTTCCAGATCAAGATCCCTGCGTCCAAGTCGGAACCGTTCCGCGCTCGCGCCAGCAATGGCGAACGTGTCATTCTCGGCGTCCGCCCGGAAGACATTCATGATGCGGAATACCTGCCGACCGGTATCACCCCGGCGCTCATCGAAGCGAACGTCGATGTCGTCGAACAGATGGGTAACGAAATCATCCTGTATCTGGAAGATGGCGGCAAGACGTTTATCTCCCGTACCGACCCGCGCACGCACGCCCGCGTTGGCAATCGCATTGGTGTCGCGCTCAATATCGACAACATGCACATCTTTGATGCCGACACGCAGCTGTCGCTGGCCTACGAATATAAGCAGTCGCAGCCTGCAAACACCACCGCTTAAGCCGTTTTCTCCTCTGTAAGAAGGAAAGCCGCCCACCGCGTCTAATGGGCGGCTTTTTAATTGGATGCTCACCCATGAAGCGTCTTATCTTAACTATAATGTCCGGGCTGTGAGCTAAACACACTTTTGGGGGCGTTTGTGAAACTATCGGTCTACCGCGATAGCAGCGTTTTTGAGGAACTGAAAGCCGAATGGAATGAACTGCTCCATCACAGCACCTCAGACGTGATTTTCTGTACCTGGGAATGGCAATCTACATGGTGGGATGTTTACCATGCGGGTGAACTGTTTGTGGTGACCTGTCGCACGGATGAGGGCAAACTCGTCGGCATCGGGTCATGGTTCATCGAAATCAAAGACGGTGAACGGGTCGTGCGCACGATTGGCTGTGTCGATGTCACCGATTATGTCGATATTATTGCTGATCCAGCGTATGTCGAGGAAGTCGGCGTGCACCTCGCCAACGTTCTAGCCGAACATCGTTCCACCTATGACCGCGTCAACTTGTGCAACATTCCCGAAGTTTCGCCAACCCTGAAGATTGTCCCCGATAAACTTAAGGAACTCGGTTTCACGGTGGACGTCGCGTTTCAGGAAGTTTGTCCGGTGATTGATTTACCAGATACTTGGGAAGCTTATCTCGGCATGCTGGACAAGAAACAGCGGCATGAAGTGCGGCGTAAGATTCGGAAGGCGGAAAGCGAGGCGAAGATTGAATGGTACATCGTCGATTCAACGCATAATCTGGACGAGGAGATCGAGCGGTTTCTCTCGTTAATGCGGGCCAGTCATCCCGAAAAAGCCCGCTTTCTGGAGAATCCCAAGAATTTGGCGTTTTTCCAACGCCTTGCGCCCATGACGTTTCATTGCGGTTGGTTAAAGCTCAGCTTTTTGGTGATCGACGGCTTACCGTCGGCGACCTATTTTGATTTTGACTACAACAATCGGGCGTTAGTCTACAATTCGGGATTGCTCCCCGAAGAGAATGCGCATCTCAGCCCGGGGATCGTGCTCCTGGCGTATAACATTCGCCACGCTATCGAAGCAAAGAAGGCGGTGTTTGACTTCCTGCGGGGCAACGAAATCTACAAATACCGCATGGGCGGGCAGGACACTACGGTCTACAAGCTCAAGGCGCAATAAAAAAGGCAGGGGTGTTTCCCCTGCCCTTCTCTACTCAGCCCCCGTATGCATTCGGGATGTCGGTGCTCACGGTGCTGATATACGGTTCAGCTTCCTGAACCTTCAGCACTTCATCTTCACTCAGGATGCTTTGCCCCTTGTGATACAGCACCTGGTTAAACCCATCGAAGCGGTAACGGCGGTTCACCCAACCATATTCATTGTGTTGAAACACCACATTGAACTGGACCGCTTCATCTTCCAGGATGATTTTTTGCTCAACCAGCCACACCGGCGCAAACTGCTCCAGGTGCGGTTTTGTCTTTGCATCACGCTTGTTCAGCAGGATTTGTTCTGCCATAGCCCTATTCCTCGATCCGGTTAATCGATCAACCATTGTATCGAGATGCGGGCGGATTCGCTATCCAGTCACCGGGGGGCGTTCGGCGGCTGTCGGGACGGATCATTGAGGATTAACCGCACCGACCGGTCGTAGGTGAAGTAGTTCCAGACCCAGTGCAGGAACACTTGCAGTCGATTCTGGAAACCGAGCAGCGTGATCAAATGCAGCCCCAGCCAGGCGATCCAAGCGAGCCAACCGCGCAGCTTGATGCGGTTGAAAATATAGGCCACCGCACGACTGCGTCCGATAGTCGCCATGATGCCACGATCAATGTAGTGAAAGTTATGCTGCTTCCATCCCTGAATTTGCCGTAGGACATTGTTTGCCGCAAGCATCCCCTGCTGCTTGGCGACCGGGATCAACATCGGATACGGCTGACCGTGTTGGTCTT
>CALKIA010000009.1 GCA_937988705.1 uncultured Chloroflexota bacterium
GCACACACCACCACCGCTTGACTTTCAAGACGGTATCTCTCCCCGCTTGCGTGGGTTGGGTGTGAGGGGGATATGCAAATAACGCTTATCCTTAGGAAAGTTGCTGAATCAAAAGGACGAGGCATGCCTCGTCCCTACATAAATCCCTACTTTTCTCCCGTCTCGCTACGGGATGGGTCGCTTTACTCCGCGTCCCCCGGCAGCAACCACGCGAGCGCTTCGGGCAGCACCGCGCGGAAACCGACCAAGCCATGACCGCTCCCGGTCTCGACATAGCGGTACTCGGTATTCCGGCGCGTCTGCAGCACCTTGTATAAATCCTGCGCCGGACGGACAAAACGCGACGGCGCTTCGAAGCGTCCCACCGACTGGAAAATGCGCTTCGGCAGCCGATCGGCTGCCGAGAAGCGGCGGTAGTAGTAGCTGAGTTCTTCCTGAAACTGACCTTTGCCCAGCGGCGGCGAGATCAAACCGAGCCCGGAGAACGTGTCCGGGTTGATCAGCGCGGCGTGCGCGGCGGCAATCGCGCCGACGGCCACGCCCATGATCGCCACCTCGCCGATCTTATGGCGCGTCTGCACGAAGGGCAGCAGTTCGCGGATCAAAAACTCGTAGTGTTTGTCATTGCTGATGTATTCGCGGTTGCGTTCAACATCGGCGCTGCTCTGGATCAACGCGAGGAGCGCGGGCTGCATATGGCGATGCTTGATCAGCGCATCGACGATGTGCGGCATTTGCAGCGGCCCGGTCGCCCACTGACCATCGAGCATCACCACCAGCGGATACGTTTTGTTGGCATCATAGCCGGGCGGCGTGTAAATCGTCAGACGGCGCGCTTTGTAGCCCATATGCTCGCTGTCAATCGCGTGTTCGGTCAGCTTACCCCGCGGTACGCGGCGCAGCGCCGTCCAGTTGGGGAAGGGGCGCGCGTTGGGCATGCGCAGCACCGACACGCTGGTTTGCGGCGTCTCAATCTTGAGCGGATTAAGCGGGTCAATGCGCCAGTAATTGCGCACGCGCGCCACAATATCGGTTTCGGTGCGCAGCGGCGTCATCGGGTCATTGATCGCCAACAGATAGTCGAGCAGGTCGTCGCTGGCGAACGGCAGCGTCACGTGCCAGAGTGCTGTGTCCGGAATCCGCGTCATCGGCGCGAACGGCGGATCGCCATTAATCGTATCGAGGTTGAGCGCCACGCTGTCGGCATCCATACCGTTATAGACGAAGGTTGCTTGATGCGCTTCTACCCACGGGAAGTCTCGACGCTCGTTGAGCAGCTCGGTGACGAGGGATTGACGCTCGGTGGGCAGGGCGGCGTTCACCTCTTCTAAAAAGTGGCGGAATGAAGACCAACGCGGCATGGGCGTATCTCCTCCAAGAAGGGCAGTTTGCAACTAGTGTAGCACAGATGAGGGGGATGCGCAGGTCAATTTGCCTCATCCCCCTCTGGGTTATTGCGCTGTAGAAATACGCTTTCGCGCATCCCGTTCTGCCGATCAGAGTGGGTGGACAACTTCGAAAACCGGACGAAACCGCCCCCCTCACCGTAATTGCTGCGCAAGCCATTCCTAACCCGTGTAAACGGGGAGAAGGACAAAGACTGTTGTTTTCTCCCCTTCCCCCACTTGCGCGGGAGAAGGGGCCGGGAGTGAGATTCGTTTTTCTGCCACAGACCTACTTCAAGCCGATCTGCCGCCGTCCAAACTTGATCGCTTCTTCGACCACGGGCGGGATGAAGCCCAATCCGATCAGCGCGGGGATGATGGCTGACGGCGGCGCGGTCATGCCCACGTCGATCAGGTAAATCGCCGCCAGCGCAATGACCACGGTGATGACGGCGGCAATCAGCGACCACTTGTTCGTGAAGAAGCCGATCTGCCACAGGTTGAAGCGCAGACTGCGCGCAGTAAAGGCGCTGCGCAGCACCTTCTGCGTCATAAACGTGATGAACACGGCGGTACGTTGGAGCGCAATCCCGGTTTCAACATCCAGCCCTGCTGAACGCGCGTAATCGCCCGCCAGCACAAAGCTGATCGCCATCAGGACGGTCACCAGCACACTTTGCACAAGGATGCTGAACCACATGTAAGACGTAATCACCGGTTCGTCCGAGGGACGCGGTGGTTTCTCCATCACGTCTTTTTCTTCGCGTTCCGTCGCCAGCGCGATGCTCAGCCAGGAGTCGCCGAGCAGGTTGATCACCAGCAGTTGCAGCGCCGTGAGCGGAATCGCCCACCCGGCAACCGCCGCGACGATGAATAACCCGACTTCCGCGCCGTTAGTGGAGAGCAGTGCGTGGGTGTACAAACGGGTGCGGTACAGAATGGTGCGTCCCACCTGCACGGCCGCCGCGATCGCGCTGTAAGTGCCGGTCAGCACCACATCGCTCACATCCTTCGCGATATCCGTCCCGGTCGACATGGCGATCCCGACATCAGCTTGCTTGAGCGCGGCGGCGTCGTTCACGCCGTCACCCACCATCGCCGTGAGCTTGTTGGCGCGCTGCAGCGCCTGCACAATCAGTACTTTGTCGCGCGGGGTGACGCGGGCGTAGACATGCGTATCGGCGATGCGTTGGATCTGCTCTTCTGACCAGCACGCGACAATATCTCGACTATCCCCACACGCGTCTGCTTCGCTTTCCCACGCCGCCAATTCACGCCCTTCGATCACCGCGCTCGGCGACGCGCTTTGCGGCACGATGCCCACACTCTTGGCAATCGACAGCGCCGTAATCGGGCTGTCGCCGGTGATCATTTTGGCCGTGATACCAGCGTCACGTAGGCGCGCCACAGTTTCGGCCACTTCCGGCCGTGCCGGGTCCGACAGGGCCACGAGGCCGACAAATGTCAGTTCGTTCTCATGGAATTCGGGCGCGTGGCCGTTGAGGTGTTCCGCGCCGAGTTCGCGTTCCGCAAAGGCCAGCACACGGTAGCCTTGCGATTCAAACTTCGCCAACTGGGCGCGCACTCGCGTCATATCGACCGGCGTCATGGCGCGCGGCTTGCCCTGATACAGAATATGCGTGCAGCGTTCCAGCAGAATCTCCGGCGCGCCCTTCGAGCGGAACGTCGCACCGACCTTCTCCGGATGAATCACGCCCATGCGCTTCGACGCGCTGCTGAACGGGAATTCCTTGACGCGCGCCGCGCGGTCTTCCGGCGTGATGGTGAAGCCCGCCATCTCGGCGAGCTGACCGAGCGCCAGTTCCGACGGATCGCTCAGGTTATTGGCCAAACGCGCCACGTCCATCAGCCGCATCAGTTCCACGCTGTAACGCTTGAGCGTCTGGTGTTCGACGCCGACTTCCTCCGTGTCCAGCGTCCAGATGTGCGTAACGCTCATCTTCCCGAACGTGATCGTTCCGGTCTTGTCCGTGCAGACCACGCTGACCGAACCGAGACCTTCGGCGGCGCGCAGCTTGCGGATGATGGCGCGCTTGGTCACCATTTCCCGCACACCCAGCGCCAGCGCAATCGTGATGATCGCGCCCAGAGCTTCGGGGATGAACGCAATGGCCAGCGCTACGGCGACCAACAGAGCATCGATGATGTTGTAGCCCTGGAAGATGACATAGATCAGGATGACGAGCACACACACAATCAACGTGCCGATCATCAGCATCCGGCCAAGCTGTTCCAACTGCTTTTGCAGCGGCGTTTCCGTTTCTTCGACGGCCCTCAGTTCATTCCAGATTTTGCCGAGTTCGGTGCTGATGCCGGTGCTGGTGACGAGCGCGCTCAGATTGCCGCTCTCGATATACGTCCCGGCGAACACCATGTTATCGCGCTGGGACAGTTCCGATGTCGCCGGAATTGGTGCGGGCGATTTCTCTTTGGCTTCCGGTTCACCCGTCAGCAAGGCTTCGCTCACGCTGCCGTTCGTTGACCGCACAACGCGCGCGTCCGCCGGGACGCGGTCGCCCTGCTTCAGATCGATCACATCGCCGGGGACGAGTTCGCTCGCCTCTAAATCCGTGAGTTTGCCGCCGCGCACCGCTTTCGCGGTCGTCTTTTGCAGCGCCTTGAGCTTTTCCAGCTCGTTGCCCGCCGACCGATCGGTGAAGTAGCCGACCAGCACCATAAACACGACAATGGCCATGATCCAGACGGACTGCTGCAATTCGCTCGTTTCACCTTTGGAGATGTGCACGATGGCGCTGATGATGGCGGCGGCCGTCAAAATGAGCGCGAGCGGATCTTTGAAGGCAGCGATCAGGCTTTGCCAGACCGTCTCACGCTCTTCTTCGGGTAAACTATTCTTACCAAATTCGATTTGCCGGGTTGCGATTTCGGTGACTGATAGCCCGTTCACGGGATCAGTTTTGAGTTCTTCAGTTACCTGATCCGACGTTTTGGACCACCACGTCGCCTCAGAGAGTTGTTCCTGAGTAGGAATCCGTTCGAGTGTCGTCAATTTGACTCAGTCCTTAAATCGCCATTTCGCACAGCGAAGGCTTCAAGCGTGCGGTTATCCAAAATGGCGTCTGCTATCAGAATTAAAAGTAATGTATCATCCGAATGTGTAGATTTTTATAGGAGATTGTAAAAACCCCCCAATTAAGGAGGGGTTTTCCCCGTAGTTGCGTTTGTGAAAATAAACGTAAATGAGGGTATGTTGTTTTATCTTATGATTTTCACAATACTTGATCGGTGTCAGGTAAGCATCCGTCAGTCCGATCAGCGCTTTCGGACGACCTCACCCCCTTTTGCGCACTTCCGCCAATCTACCGATAATGCGCTTTCAGTCCATTGATGAAGGGGAGAAAGAATGACCTCTCGGCGCTCCATGTGGCACCTCGCTCTGATCATGCTCATCCTCGCGCGTGCCGCCTCGCTCGCTGCTCAACCACCAACCCCCATCGGCGCGCTGTTGCCCGATTTAGCGGTGGTCGAAACCATCGAAATAGATCTGCAGGGCGCGGCGGGGTTAATTGTCAACATCCTGCTCGATCCGGCAGGTGAACAGATTCTCCAGGTCACCAGCACGGATTTCTGCGTATATGATCGTTCCGGCGCGCCTCACAGCTGCCTGCCCCGACCGGATGATCTGCGTTTCGTCGTCTCGCCGCGCTGGTCGCCGGATGGTCAGTATATCGCCTTTACCGACCACGAGCCCCTACGCAATTTCGACGATTCCGATCTGTGGATATGGGATACACACAGCGGTCACTTCACCCACCTGACCGCTGACGGCGATCTGCCGAGCGCGCTCGCGCTCCTGTCGGGCGCGGACGCGAACGCCGGCCCCTTCAGCACCGTCGACATGCTGCCCCGCTTCAGCAGCGACGGCCAGCTCTACTTCCTCCGCCTCGCTGAGTCCGGTGGGAACGCCACCGCAGCGATCTACCGCATCCCGGTCACCGGCGGCACGGCGGAGCTGGTGACGCCCATCACGGCGAACATTCGGGAAACAGGCACGCCGATTGCGTGGGATATCGCGCCCGATGGTCAAACCGCGGTCATCGTCCAGCGTCTGCGCGGGAACCAATCCCTGCATCGCGTCGATCTGCTCAGTAGCGCACAGACCCTGCTCCACGAAGTCGATCGCGACACGGAAATCGGCATCCTCGCGCTGGACTTTTCGCCGAGCGGCGAGGCGCTGCTCTGGCACAGCGAAGCGCTCAGCCCGATCAGCAACGCCGGAGATCGCCCCTACGCCTACATCACCACGTTAGAAGGGGAAACCTTCCCGGCGACCAGCACAGCGCAAACCCTGCTGGCCGGCTGGTCTGCTGATGGCAGTGCGCTGATCTATTCGGTTTTCGACGCGGAGAATCCGGCGCGCACGGGTCTGTATCTTGGGTTGCCCGGTGCAGACGGTTCGCTGCTCATCTCCCCAGAGAACGCCGATCAGTGGTTCGTCGGGACGAACTTTCCGCACGGGCTGGACTGGGGCGCAAACCACACCGTGCTCGTCTCCGAACGCGGCGGGCGCTCGGTGCTCGTCCTTCGTCTGGGTGTCGAATGAATCTGGAGCCTCAACCTATGCGCATTTCTGTATCTAGACTGAAGGATCTGCCATGACTGCACTGCGTTCGCCTCGTCTGCTCGTTTGGTTCAGTCTGCTGCTGCTGTTAGCGGCGGCTGTCCCGCTCGCCGCCCAATCAACTGACCCGGTGGTGGGCAGCCTCGAAACGTTGACCGTCGTCGAAACGACCGAATATGACATCGACACCTCGGTGAGTTCACTGAACAGTGTTCTGCTGTCGGCCGATGGCGAACGTCTGCTGAATGTCAGGCGGGACAGCTTCTGCCTGTACGCCATTTCGGGCGAAGAACTCGACTGTACGCCGCTGCCCGACGATCTGCGCTACGATCCCGCGTCGTTGCGCTGGTCGCCCGATGGACGCTACGTCGCTTTTGCCGATGACCGTCCCTTTGTCACGTTGCGGGACGCCGACGTTTGGGTGCTGGACACGCAGACCGGGACGTTCACCAACCTGACGAATGACGGCGACCAGCGCTCGGTCCTCGAAACAATCATCCGACAAAACCTCGTCGGCCCCTTCGCGCCCGTCGACTTCGTCCCGCGCTTCACCGACGATGGGACGCTCTACTTTATCCGACTGGAAGCGTCCGGCGAGAACATCGCCGCGGCCATCTACCGGATTTCGCCTGCGGGCGGTCGCCCCGAGCTCGTCGTCTCTCTCGTTCAGGAGCTCCGTGAGGACGGTTGGCCCATCGAATGGGACATTTCTCCCGATGGGCAAACAGGGATCTATGTGCTCTCGTCCAGCCGCCGAGATCGGCTCTACCGGATCGATTTTGCGACGGGCGAACAGACGATGATTCACGAACTTGATCGCCAAACCGAAGTCGCTGTGCTCTCGATGAGTTTCTCGCCGCAGGGCAATGCCGTCTTGTGGCACAGTCAGGCACTCGCTATCTCGGGGGGAGTGGATTCAGATAGGACTTATGTCTATATCACCACGCTCACCGGGGAAACTGTGCCCGCAACTACAGCCGCGCATGCGGCCTATGCCGCCTGGTCACCCGATGGCAGTGCCATCGTCTATTCCGTGATCGACCCCGAGCAACCAGAACGCACCGGGCTGTATCTGAGCGCCCCCGGAAAGGAAGGCGAACGGATCTTCGCGCCGCAAGCCGCCGATCAGCGTTTGATCCCGACTCAATTCCCAACCGGATTCTTCTGGGGCGCGAACAATACCCTGCTCGTCTCCGAGCTGCGCGGGCGGATGCTGCTTGCGCTGCGCCTCGGCCCAGAATAACCGCCACCTCACATCTTGCTCCCCTCTCCTCTTTTCGGAGAGGGGCCAGGGATGAGGTTGTACCTGCCGTTATGCTCTCCGCAACAAAAGTCACCCTCAATCCTTGACGTTCCACTAAAAGCTCCATCCAATGCGTTGACGTTTTCGCTCAAGTGTCCTACGATCAAGCTAAGATTTCTCTACATGCAAAGGGACAGACACCATGACTGATCAGCCGCAGTTAAGCCAGGAACTGATCAACGAGTTTGTCATTGCTTCGCACAGCGACCTCGACAAGGTGAAGGCAATGCTGGCGGAGAATCCTGCACTCTTGAACGAAAACGCCGTGTGGATTGAAACACCCGTCCAAGCTGCCGCCCACGTCGGCAACACTGAGATCGCCGAGTACTTGCTGGATCAAGGCGCGCCGCTGGATATTTGCACGGCGGCGATGCTCGGTCTCACCGACGAAGTCGAACTCATGCTCAAAGATGATCCCGACCTCGTCAACGCGACCGGCGCGCACAACATCCCGCTCATGTTCTACCCCATGCTTTATGGCCGTCTCAACATCGCGGAACTGCTGCTGGCGGCGGGCACACCCGTCAATCCGGCGGAAGATGGTTCACAGTCACCGCTGCACGGCGCCGTCCTGTTTGAAGAAGAGACGATGGTGCGCTGGTTGCTCGACCACGACGCCAATCCCTATGGCGTCGACTTCGAAGGCAAAACCGCTTTTGACCGCGCCGAGGAAAAGGGCTACACCAGCATTGCCGACCTGCTGCGCCCCTTCTTCGAGGTGGATGAAGAATGAGCCGGGTCGATTCGGCGCTCGAAGCGCTCTACGAAGACGCCAGTCTGCGCGATGAACTGCGCGACGACGAGGCGAACGAACTGCTGCGATGGGCCGAAGCCGAACTCGTCAAACTGGATGAGAGTGGCGCGACCGATGCCGATTTCGAAAGCAAAATCGCCGAACTGCGCCAGTTGGTACGTGGGCTGAATCGCTTCGTCGGGCGGCGCGCTGAAATCAGCGCGCAGGCGGGCGACACCGCGCTTGTCAAGCTGACGGAACACGCGGGCGCGCTCGGCTATGCCCTCACGCCCGATCAACTGGCGCAGTTCGGCGCGCAGCACGCCGCCGACGATGGTGTGAGCGCCGTGCAGGGACTCACGAAACTTATCAGCAGCGCGAGTCAGGCCGCGCCCGCCGCTGAACCCCCAGCGGAAGCCGCGCCGCCGAACGAACTCCCAATGGAGACCATACCAATCCCTGAACCTGTGGTGGAAGCGGTGCCGCCGAACGAACCGCCGCCCGCCGATCCGCCGCCCCCGCTGGGGTTATCATCGTTCATCAATCGACTCTTCGGGCAGACTGCGCCGCCCGCCGAACCTTCGTCATCAAACTCAGAGGAATCCGATCCGCATGGCCCGTAAAGCATCCAGCAGCCGCAGTTCCAGCAACCAGAGCAGTTCAACGAAACGAGCGAACGGCGGCAAGCGGCCCAATCCGCTCCTGACGCTGATCGGCGCGCTCCTAATCGCGATCACCGCCTACTGCAGCACGAGTGGAGCTGATGGCAACGTCACCCCACCGACCAGCGCGCCGAGTACGCGGGTCGCCCCCGCGACCACCATCCCCATCACGCCGACCATCCCGCCCACGGCGGTGAGCAGTGGGGGCTTGCAGACGTTCACGCTGGGCACGCAGGGTTTCGGAGCGCAAAAAGGCTTCTGGCAGGTCTTTTTCACCAACCCGTCAGGCAGCAGTGACCGCACCACCTATCGCGGTGGCCTTGATGAAATTCTCGCTTCAGCGATTGGCACAGTCACGCGCACGCTGGATATCGCCGCTTTCGAATGGAACAGTCCCGCGCTCACGACCGCCGTCGCCGACGCAGCGCGGCGCGGTGTGCTCGTGCGCATGGTCGTTGATGACGAACACACGATGGAAGACAGCAACACCACCATCCAGACCGTGATCAGCGCGGGCGCGAACGTCGTCGATGACGAACGCTCGGCGCTCATGCACGACAAGTTCATGATTCTCGACAGCACTACTGTCTGGACGGGTTCATGGAACTATACGATTAACGACACCTACCGCAATAACAACAACGCGCTCGCGCTGCGGTCGCGCAATGCGGTCGCCATCTATCAGGCTGAATTTGACGAGATGTTCGCCAATGGGTCGTTCGGCCCGCGCTCCACCCGCGGCGCCAATCAGACCTTTACGCAGGATGGCGTGCCCGTACAGGTTTACTTTGCCGCCGAAGATGATGTGGTGGGCGCGCTCCGCACCACGCTCAGCGGCGCGACCCGTTCGATTCGCTTCATGGCTTTCTCGTTCACGCTGGAAGATGTTGGTCAGGTGCTGCTGGATCGCGCAACGGCGGGCGTCAGTGTGACGGGTATCTTTGAGACGACGGGCAGCGAGACGCGCTTCAGCGAACTCACCTCGCTGTTCTGCGCCGGGTTGGATGCGCGGCAGGATGGCGGACCGTTCGTTCTGCATCACAAAGTGTTCATCGTTGACGAACGCATTGTGATCGCCGGGTCGTTCAATTTCTCGGCGGGCGCACGTGATAGCAATGACGAGAACATGTTCATCATCACCGATCCCGATCTCGCGGCGCAGTACATCGCGGAATTCAACC
>CALKIA010000010.1 GCA_937988705.1 uncultured Chloroflexota bacterium
AAAAATCTAGCCGAACTGGCCAGCCAATTTCAGGTTGAGCGCTTTGTGATGATCTCCACCGATAAAGCGATTGATCCCTCCAGTGTCATGGGCGCCAGCAAACGCGTGTGCGAACTCATCATTCATCACCTGCAAAGTGAGTCAAAAACACGTTTTGGTGCGGTGCGCTTTGGCAACGTGCTGGGCAGTCGTGGCAGTGTCGTCCCGATGTTTTCGCGCCAGATTGATGCGGGTGGCCCGGTGACGATTACCGACCCCAACATGACGCGCTTCTTCATGACCATTCCCGAAGCAGTGAACTTAGTGATCCATGCGGCGTGTCTCACCCAGGGCGGTGAACTGTTTGTGCTGAATATGGGTGAAGAAGTCCGCATTGTTAAACTGGCGGAACGCATGATCCGACTGCGCGGACTGCGTCCGTATACCGATATCCCGATCGAATTCATAGGAATTCGGCCGGGAGAGAAGCTGCACGAAGCCCTGTATATGGAATACGAAGAAGCAGTTCCCACTATTCATCCGCAAATTCTCCGCGTCAAGCACTGGAAAAGCGATGTCTCCACCGATTTCTGGGCAGAGATTCGCAATTTGACGGACACCCAAGACCCGGAAGAAATCCGGAAGCAGCTGCAAAATCTCGTCCGGTTACAGACGTCGCTGCCGTAGGGCAGCCCATCGTGGATTCCATGGCATCTCCGACTAAACGGCCGCTTTTCACGCAGATCTACGTCTACCACGGTAAACGTCTGTTTGATTTCGTGTTGGCCAGTGGGCTGTTCATCGTCTTTTCGCCATTGACTCTTATCTGCGCCCTAGCTATTCGCTTGGCGATGGGCCGTCCCATCCTCTTTCAGCAGCAGCGCACGGGACGAGGTGGCGCAATCTTCACGATATATAAGTTTCGCACCATGCGCGCGGACGATCCTTCGGCCAATCAGCCGTTGAGCGACAGCGAACGGATCACGCCGCTGGGCCACCGTCTCCGCCGGATGCATCTGGATGAACTCCCACAGTTGATCAACATCCTGCGCGGTGACATGAGCTTAGTGGGGCCACGCCCCCTGCTTCCACAATATCTCGATCGCTATACAGCGATTCAAGCGCGGCGGCATGAAGTCCGTCCCGGGTTAACGGGTTGGGCGCAAATTCATGGCGCGAATCAGTTAAGCTGGGATGAGAAATTTCAACTCGATGTCTGGTATGTGGACAATCTGTCACTGCGCGTCGACCTGAACATCCTCTGGCGGACGTTCCTCATCGCCCTTCGCTCAGTCTTCTCCAGCCGTCCCGAAGCGCTGGCGAGCGAGTTTAAGCCGCCGACCATGAGCGAGTCTGACCGCGCCTCCGGCGATGCCACCTCTAAGCAGATGGGGGATCGATGAGCAGCGTGCTGATCGTTGGTGCGGGCGGGCACGCGAAAGTCGCGGCCGATATCTTCCGCCAGATGGGTTTATCCATTTTGGGCTATCTGGATGATGATCCGGCTAAAACCGGGCTGAAACTGCTGGGGCTGCCCATTCTGGGTCAGATTCAGAGCTATGCCGACTATTCAGATGCGGCCTTCATTGTCGGGATCGGCGCCAACCAGACGCGCTATAACTTAGCGCAGCAGCTCACCCAGGCCGGCGTGCATTGGGCTTCGGCTGTCCATCCGCGAGCGGTCGTCGCCGAGTCGGTCACGCTGGGGGCTGGCGGGCTGGTCGCCGCGCAAGCCGCCCTTAATCCCGACACGCAGATCGGCGATCATGTCATCATCAACACGGGCGCGACCGTGGATCATGACTGCTCAATTGGGGATTTCGTCCATGTCGCTCCGGGCGCGCACCTGGCAGGCGGCGTCAAAGTGGGTGCGGGTACGCTGATTGGCATCGGCACGGTCGTCACCCCCTACCGAACCATCGGCAGCGGCGTCGTGATCGGCGCCGGGGCGGTCATCGTCGATGATGTACCGGACAATGTGACGGTCGTCGGGGTTCCCGGCAGGATCATCAGCACCAATCGTCACCCGTGGCCGCCTGCTGCTTCACTCTTATTTCGATAACGCATACAAATTGTAGGATTTATGATGAGAGTTCCTATGTCAGCCCCGGATCTGACCGATTCGGAAATTGCAGCAGTCAATGAAGTGCTTCACAGCTCCTATCTCAGCATTGGCCCAAAGATCGTCCAGTTTGAAGAGGCGATTGCGGCCTACTGCGGGACAGAGTATGCGATCGGTGTAAATTCAGGCACCAGCGGGTTGCATCTCGCCGTCATCGCGGCGGGGATCGGCGATGGTGATGAGGTTATCACCCCCTCGTTCAGCTTCATCGCCTCGGCGAACGCCGTGGTCTACGAACGTGCCCGTCCGGTGTTCGTCGATATTGATTTGCAGACGGGCAATCTCAATCCGGAGCTGATTGAAGCGGCCATTACACCGCGCACCCGCGCCATTATGCCCGTGCACGCCTTCGGGCAGCCCGCGGATATGACGCCGATTCTGGAAATCGCCCAACGACATAACCTGTTCGTCATTGAAGACGCCTGCGAAGCGATCGGCGCCGAGTATAAGGGTCAGCGGGCCGGAACGTTTGGCGATGCCGCCGTCTTCGCGTTCTATCCCAATAAGCAGATGACGACGGGCGAAGGCGGGATGATCGTCACGAACAATGAAGAGTATGCGCAGATTTTCCGCAGCCTGCGCAATCAGGGGCGTGATGTCTTCGATGCGTGGCTGAACCATACGCGTTTGGGCTACAACTATCGTCTGGACGAAATGAGCGCAGCCCTCGGGTTGGTGCAAACCCAACGCCTCGACGAACTGTTGGCCAAGCGCGCGCAGGTGGCCGAATGGTACAACGAGCGCATTGACGAACTCATCGGGCTGGAAAAGCCCTATATTCACCCGAATACAACGCGGATGAGCTGGTTTGTCTACGTCGTTCGCTGCCAAGCCAGTGTAAACCGCAACCGCCTTATGCAGTATTTGCACGAGCACGATATTCCTTCGCGCCCCTACTTCACCCCGATCCATTTGCAGCCTTTCTACCGCGAAAAGTTTGGCTGGAAAGCGGGTGATCTGCCCCAAACTGAACGCGCTGGTGAGACTTTCCTCGCCCTGCCGTTCTCCAGCGTCATGACCGAAGACCAAGTCGAAATCGTGTGTGAAAATCTGAGAACAGGTATTGCGGAAAGATGAACGAACAGCAGGTGCTAGCGCCAAAGACGAGTGTGGTGCAGATATTGCAGAGGCTGGATCGAATATCCAATCGTACGTTATGGCTAATCGTTTTCGTCTATGTAGTCATCATCGCACTCTTCATTCAGCTGGTCGCCTTGCCCAATTTCTTCCCGCAAATTGACAACGGAAATGGCCTGCTGGCCAGAACCGACACGGCTTTGTTCCATGATCTAGCGGTCGAACAAAGCCGGGCCATCAAAGAAAACGGTTGGTCCGCGTGGACGCTTTACCCTCAAGGGGAGGCGGGATTTTCGATTGCGGGCATTGTGTCTGCCGTGTACGCGCTGACGAACAGCGAAAGTCCGGCGCTCATGATCCCCTTGAATGCGGCGATTCACGCGACAACCGCGATCATACTCTTGAGTCTGGTCAGGCTGATTACCAACACGCGCCGGGGGGCGGTCGCCGCCAGCCTCCCCTTTGTGTTCTTCC
Source organism: uncultured Chloroflexota bacterium (assembly GCA_937988705.1). Taxonomy (GTDB): domain Bacteria; phylum Chloroflexota; class Anaerolineae; order Aggregatilineales; family Phototrophicaceae; genus Flexifilum. The sequence goes on from CALKIA010000010.1 coordinate 3,653, forward strand.
CCTCCAGCCTGAACTGGGTGGCACAGATTCATAAAGATGGCATCTTCATTCTGGGTATCTTGCTCACTTTGTGCGGTCTGACGCTGCTCGCCCGGCTCGAAACTTGGAAACGTTCGCCGCTGTATTTCTTGCTGGGTTATGCCATTCTCGTCTTAGGGTTGGCGACGACGTGGTTCATTCGCCCCTACGGGTTACAGCTCATCTATGTCTTCTCGGCTATCATCGCGGTGCCCTCGATTCTCCTGCTTCTCTATTATGTCCGTTTCAAAGGGATTTCGATTTTTCAGGCACTCGCCCACGCGGTTCTCTTTGTGGGACTCCTGGTCGGCATGACGGGCTTTCTGCGCAGTCCAATCAGTCAGAGTGTCGAACCGGGGGATGTCACCGCAGTGTCCGAAGTGCTGCAGGCTGCTGAGACGACCAGTACAGAGATCGCAGGCGGTACCGTGCCGATCACGCCGCTGCCGCTCGGAGGCGCAGACGAATGGCAGCGCAGCGCGTGGCTGCCGGGTTCGCTGGATCAACAGCTCCATACTCTGTCGATTTTCCGGGATAATGTCCTGACTTTTGGTGGAGACACGGATATTGACCGCACGGCCCGCATGAGCAGCGCGCAGGATTTCATTGCCTATATTCCACGGGCACTTCAGATCAGTCTCTTCGCACCTTTCCCCGACCAATGGTTTGGCAGCGGTTCGCTCGGCATTTTGAGCGCCATGCGCCCGATTGTGGGATTGGAAATGCTGGTGACCTATCTGCTGTTACCCTTTGGGCTGTACGCAATCTGGCGCTGGCGTCACCCGCAGTTATGGCTGACCATTGGTTTCTGCCTGTTCTTCATGGTGATGTACAGCTATATCACACCGAACGCCGGGACGCTGCACCGCGTCCGCTATGGTTTTATGACCACCTTTCTGGCCATCAGCGTGGCCGCCCTCTGGAATCTCTTCAATAACCGTGACCAATCCATCGTGACTAGCTCGGCTGACAGATTGTAGGAGCGTATGCGCGTACTACATTTAGTAAAAACATCGGTGGGTGCCACCTGGGCTTATCGCCAGATGAGTGAACTGGTCAAACGCGGCGTTGAGGTGCATGTAGCGCTGCCTACTGCGGGCGGGCTGGAAACCCAGTACCGGCAAGCGGGCATTAAAGTTCATTTAGCCCATACCGGTTTCTCTATAACCCATCCGACCCGGTCCCTGCGTGCAATCCGCCAACTACGCGCCTTAGTCGCCGCTGTCCAGCCCGATATGGTTCACAGTCATTTCGTCAGCACCACGCTAACGATGCGACTGGGATTACGCAGCAATCCGATTCCGCGCGTTTTTCAGGTTCCCGGCCCGCTGCATCTGGAGTCACCCTTTTTTAAGCGAGCCGAATTGGCAACACGCGGTCAGCAGGACTACTGGATCGGCTCCTGTCAGTGGACAAGTGCGACGTATCGGCAAGCGGGGATCCCCGCGGATCACGTCTTCATGTCGTTTTACGGTACAGATATTCCCGAGCACACGCCCAGTTCGTACACGCTGCGCGCGGAACTTGGCCTCCCGGCGGAAACCAGAATCGCGGGCATTGTCGCGTATATGTACGCGCCCAAACGCTATTTGGGGCAAACGCGCGGCCTCAAAGGTCACGAGGATTTGATCGATGCGTTAGCGCTGTGTCGCAGTCACGGGCTGCCGATCACGGGGGTCTTGGTTGGTGGCGCGTGGAACAACGCGAAGGGGTACGAACATCAAGTGCGCGAGTACGGCCGTTCGCGCTTGGGGGAACACGCGATTTTTCTGGGAACGCGTTATGATGTGCTGCAGCTCTATGGTGATTTCGATGTCGCCGTCCATCCCTCGCATTCGGAGAATCTGGGCGGGGCGGTTGAGTCGATGATGTTAGGCATCCCAACGATCACCACCAACGTCGGCGGTTTCCCGGATATCATCAAGGACAATGAGACGGGCTGGCTCGTTCCACCGAAGTCGCCCGCCGCCTTAGCCGCCAAAATCGAACATGTTCTGGCGCATCCCGACGAAGCCCGCGCGTGCGCAGTGCGCGGACAAACGCTGGTGCGGCACGAGCTTGATGTGCGGCGCACAGCCGGTCAAGTATACGATATCTATCAACGCATCCTCTCAGGGTAGGTACACATCCATTCATGCTGATTAATCGGCAAGACATCCGCAATATCGCGTTCCTCGTCATCGCTCAAGGCATCACCGCCGTTATTGGCGTCATCACCTTCCTGCGCTATGCGACTGTCCTCACCGTCCCGGAACTGGGCCGCCTCAGCTTTGTCATTGCGTCCACGCTGCTGTTTGGGCTGCTTGGCGAACTTGGGATGCGCTATGTCGTCATGCGCGAAACCGCGCAAGACACGACACGTCTCCGACAGTTCTTCTATCACAGCGCGGTGGTTCGCATCCTGCTATCGGCCTCATCTACGGTACTGCTGATCGGCTTCATCGCCCTGATTCAACCGTGGCAAGCCGAACGTGATTTACTGCTGCTGGCGGCCATCGTGGCGGTCACCACCTTCGCCGCTGACCCCGCCACGTGGATTCTCTATGGGACGGGACGCGGCGATCTGGTCGGCATCCTGCTCATCATTGATCGGGTGCTGTATCTGGCGGCGACCCTGCTGGCGGCGCATCTGTTTCAAAGCGCAGCGGGCATTTTGTTCGCCGAGCTGATCACCAACATCATTCGCGGCGTCATCTCGTGGCTCTGGGTGCGCCCGATGCTGGCGCAAGCCGCAGCGGGCGGTTGGGACACGCAGATTTTTAAGACGCTCATCGTGCGGGGTGCCGTTCAAGGCGCCGCTATCATCGCTTATGTCACCTATTCACGCTTAACGGTGGTCGTCGTGCAATCCGGGGTATCGGAAGCCGCCCTCGGCTATTATTCGTTCGCCTTTGACGTGATCACGCTGCTGCTCTTTGTGCCCGTCGCGCTGCTCACCGCTCTGTTCCCGACCATCGCTCGCACCAAACCTGAGCAGATGCCGCAGTTACACCAGCAGATCGCGGGCCTCGTGCTGCTGCTTTTGCCACCGCTGGCCATCGGTCTGTTCCTGTTTGCGGAACAGACGGTCACGCTCTGGGTCGGAACACGCTACGCGCCGTCCGTCCTGCTGATTCGCATCCTCGCGGTCTCCACGCTGGCTTCGGCCTTCCGCTTCATGTACCGGCAGTTTTTGCTGGCACTCAATCGACCTATTCCTTCAGTCGTGTTCGATGTGGCGGGCGTCGGCCTGCTGCTGGGCTTGGGCGTCCCCGCCGCCAGCGCGTATGGCGGCGTCGGCGTGGCGATTCTATACGCCACGCTAGAATTCTCGCTGCTCTTCGCGCTGATGCTCGTGTCGCACCGCTGGCTCGGTCTGCCTCATTATGCTTTCCTCACCCTTCGGGCGCTGAGCGCCTGTCTGCTGCCCGGCCTGCTCGCCTATCTGTTAACCGATAACTTCATCGTGCGGCTCGGCGCGTATGCGGCCGGCGCCAGCCTGTGCATGGTGCTGTTCCGCGTCATCACGCCCAGCCAGATCCGCGGCGCACAGGGAGCCGCGCAGCGCATGGTTCAGCGCGTTTTCCGCTCAGCGTCCGGCCCAGCGTGATTACGGGTTTCAATGTGAAAAATTGCCTACCTCGACCAACTGAGTCTCCGTGCCATTGGGCAAACGGAACGTGAGCGGCGTCAAGGTATCCAACGGATAGACCACGACAATGACGGTGTAGCGTCCTGTGGGCAGATCGGCGGGCAGCACCAACTGATGCGGATCAGCGATGGTGACGCCCGTGCGCCACTGTGCCATAGGATACTGACCGTTCACCGGGCCGTTGTCCTGCTGTGCGAAGGTTTGCCCCGCCTCATCCACAATCCGCACCGAAATCTGATAGTCTACCGTGAGCAGTTCGTTCGCTTCCCAGTACAGCGTGAGATTAAGCGTCTGCGCGTCGACCTGCACGATGCTGTGGGTCAGCGTGAGCGGCTCCAGCGCCACTGCATCGATCGGTTGGGCGGCTGTTGGCACTTCGGCAGCGGCGGGACGCGCCAGCACGAGCGGCGTGATGGTTTCTCCCCACTGCACACGGTTGTCATAACGCGACTGAACGATCAGCTGCGCTTGTGTGAGCTCCGGTAGTGCCGGATCAATCTGGAGATTGACCTCCCGACGCAGCAACGCTCCATGAACCGTGATCGCGGGCCTATCGACTTGCGCCAGAAGTTGGCCACCCGCGACGGTTCGCAGGTCGTAACGCACACTTTGCTGAGGCAAAAACTGTGCATAGGCGCTGCCAAACAGCGTGCTCACCTGAATGCTATTCTCCGCTCCATCGCGGCTGATCTGCGTATCATTCACGGCCAACTGCCCGCTCTCCGCCAGGTGCAGCAGCGACACAAATTCAGGCCGCGGTTCACCGTATTGCGCGCGCCACACTGTGTCCAGTGCGGCCAACGCGACCGCATCCTCCTCAAGGCGTGCGCGAAAAACCCGCGCCGCCCACTCATCTCCCGCCGCGCTCGCCTGTTGATAGGCCGTGCGCGCCGCCTCCACCTGACCATCGCGTTCTGCCAGATTACCTCGCAAAATCCAGTAGAGCTGCAAGGCGGTGTTGTTTTCCCAGCGATCCGGATGTAAGCGCTGACGCGGCTCCAACCAATCCGCCTCCAGTGTGCGGGCGAGATGGTCGAGGGCGGCGGTTGTTTCGCCCTGAGCCAGCAGGGCGAGCGCTTGCATGGCATATTCATCCGCGCGAATTTCGAGGGCGGGCAGCTGGTCGAGCCAGTCGACGGCCAAGCGCCATTCGCCCCGCGCCAGCAGCAGTTCAATTCGTTTCAAGGTCAGGCCGCTGAAATCGTTACGGGTGAGCATGTTCCACGTCCCTGACGCCCCGTCGATGCGGCTAACCAGCGTGCGCATGTCGTCTGGCGAGAGCAAATAGAGGTAGCGTTCGCTGAGCAGCTCACGGGCGGCCAGCAACTGCACCTCGGTTGAATCTCGTGCCAACGCGTCCACCAGCAGCTCCACTCCCTGTTCCGGCGGCAGTGTCCATGCATAAACGCCTGTCAGCAGGGGTTGGAGCGCAATTAAGTGCTGCCAGCGCGCCACATCATCCGCCGTCGATTGGCCAGTCAGCGCGGCCAGCCATGCCAGACCGTAATCACGCAGCGGGCTTTCCGGCAGGGCGGCGCCCACCTGTGCCAACGTTTCCGCCTGTGGATCATCCGTTACAGGTTGACCCTCGAAGCTGCTCCACCCGGTCGCCTGCCACGTACTTGTGAAATGCTGCCCATAGAACTCGTTCAGGGCGCTGTACCATGCATCCTGATCGCTTCGGACAATCCTGGCGCGAACTTTGAAAACCAGAAAACCGCTCTGCGCCAGCAGAAATTCAAAGCGTTCCGGGTCGAACAGGAACTGCGGCAAGCGGGTATCCCACACGCGCAGCACGACGAGATCGATCTCCGTGAGCTGCAGCAGTTCGAGATCCGCCGCGTCGAGGAGCGGCGCCGTCCGCCCGAAAAAACGCGCGGTCGCCGCTTGGAAATCCCCTACGGTTTCGGGAGCCAGCAGCGTATTTGGCACTAATTGAATAATCGCCGCGCCCGCTTCATCCGGTGCGAGCACCCGCCAGGTTCGCGTCGGGTCGAGCTGCCGCTGGAGCGTGGTCGCCAAGGTCAGCACGGCGGGAGGTGTATCCAGATGGGCCAGCGCATCGTGCATCATCGTGATTTGATCGCGCAGGCTAAACGGGATGGGAATCGGCTCGATCAGGCTGATGCCCAGCAGCAGCGTGGTCGTCACCGGAATCAGCCACACCGCCGTCCGCCGGATAGTTCGCCAGCGCCCGAATAATTCACCGCTGGCCACAGCCAGCACCACCGGCAGGCTGATCGCGAAGACGAGCGTCGCGCTGAGGTTGCTGATCAAGTTGTTGACGAAGAGATCGTTCACGTAGCAGGGATTACCGATGAGGAAATCCAAACCGGTGAGGCGCGTCAGCAGGAAAAAGACCGGCGGCGACAGCCCAACCAGCACCACCAACCAGAATGGCGCCAGCAGGTAGCGCACCGCCAACCGCCGCCAACGAACGATCAGCACCACGCTGAGCGCCAGCGCGACCACCGCCGCCGGGTGATAGCCCAGAATCGCCGTCGGTGCGAGGATGTACGTGGAACCCAACCCCGGCACGTCGATAAACTGCACGAGCGCCTGCGCT
>CALKIA010000011.1 GCA_937988705.1 uncultured Chloroflexota bacterium
TGACCGCCATAATTCTGCTGCCGTGGATTGTGCCGGAGGTCGTCACCGCGCTGACGTGGCGCAGCATCTATGACCCGATCTTCGGTGGCCTGAATCCCATTTTGCAGGCGCTCGGGCTGATCAACCGCCCGGTGGCGTGGCTGGCCGAACCGGGGTTAGCCATGCCGAGCGTGATCGCCGTCAATGTGTGGAAAGGCATCCCCTTTTTCGTCATTCTGCTGCTCGCGGGCCTCAAAGCGATTGACCGGGAGCAGTACGAGGCGGCAGAAGTGGACGGCGCGAGCGTGGTGCAGCGCTTCCGGCATATCACCATGCCGGGGCTGCGCTACGTGATCATCACGACGCTGCTGCTCTCGTTCATCAACACCTTCAACACGTTCGGCCTCATTTACCTGATGACCGGCGGCGGTCCCGGTGGAGCCACGCGACTGTTCTCGATTCTCGCCTACGAGAAGGCGATTGTCGGGCTGCGCTTTGGTCCCGGCGTCGCGACCGCACTCAGCGTGGCGCCCTTCATGGCCGCGCTGATCTTCGTTCTGGCGCGGGTCATGCGTCCCAGCGAGCAGGTGCAAGTCCGGGAAAAAGTCACGCTGCTGGATCGCCTTGGCCGCTGGTTTGATCGCCTCGTTGGCCTGCTGCTGGACATCGTCCTGCTGCCGCTGCAATGGTTGGAACAGGGCGTGAGCGCCATCATGCGGCGGCTGGCGCCTGCGAAACCGGATGGTCAGCCCCGGCTCAGGCGCTCGCAATGGGAAGTATTTGGGGTGAGCACCCGTCTACTGCTGTTGATTCCGGTATTTGTCTTCGTGCTGTTCCCGTTCTACTGGATTTTTGTCACCTCTTTCAAAACTGATTTGCAGATTCAGCGCTTCACGTCCATCTATGTACCCGATCCGTGGACGTTCGATCAATATCGCAGCCTGCTGAGTGATACCCCTTTCCTGACGTGGTTTCGTAATACGCTGATCGTCGCCGTCAGCAGTACGGCACTGTCGATCGTCATCGCGGCGCTCGCCGCCTACGCGCTGGCGCGGCTGCGCTTTGTCGGCGCGGGACTGCTCACGACGCTCCTGCTCATCACCTATCTGCTGCCCGCCTCGCTGTTGTTCATCCCGCTCTATCGCATCCTCACCGATCTCGGCGTCATCAACAGCTACTCATCGCTCATCTTGACCTATCCGACCTTCCTCATGCCATTTGCGACGTGGGTGATGATGGGCTATTTCCGCTCGATCCCCGTCGAGTTGGAAGAAGCCGCGTTGATCGATGGAACGACCCGCTTCGGCGCGTTCCGCCGCGTGACCTTGCCACTCGCCGCGCCCGCGCTGCTGTCGGTCACCTTGTTCGCCTTCACCAACGCCTGGAATGAGTTTCTCTATGCGTTCGTCTTTATCACCAGCGACAGCCTGAAGACCCTGCCCGTTGGGCTGCAGCTGCTGGTATTCGGCGACATTTATCCTTGGGGTCAGTTGATGGCGGCATCGCTCATGATGGCCATTCCGGTCGTTATCGTCTACATCTATGCACAACGCTATCTCGTCGGCGGGTTGACCGCTGGCAGCGTCAAGGGGTAACTGAGAATGAAAATCACGGACGTGCAAGCCAGTGTCATCGGTCGTGAAGAGCCGGACAGCGGCGGCAGCGTATGGACCTTTGTCCGCGTCTATACGGATCAGGGCATCGTCGGCACCGGGGAATGCAATTCAGGCGGCCCCGGCTTTTCGGGCTTTGCGACGAAAGCAGCGATCCTGGCCATGAAACCCATGTTGATTGGCGAGGACCCGTTCAACATCAACCTGATTTACGAGAAGCTGCGGCGGCGCGGGCGCTACGGCGGGTCAGGTCATGCGCCGCTCATTTTCGCGCTCACGGGTATCGACAACGCGCTGCACGATATTGTCGGCAAGGCGCTGAATGTACCCGTCTACCAACTGCTCGGCGGCAAATTCCGCGACACGCTGCGCCTGTATGCGGACTGCCACGCCGGCGAGACGAGCGATCCGCAAGCCTACGCCGACAAAGCGTTGGAGGTCGTTGCCGAAGGTTACACAGCCGTCAAATTCGACGTGGACAATGCCGTCGAAGGCAAGCTCGACCCCTATAGTTGGACGGTTGGGGCGCGCGAGATGAACCAGGTGATCAAGCTGATCGAGGGGCTGCGCGAGGCGCTCGGTTATGCCACAGATCTCGCCATTGACTGTCATGGCCAGTTCGATCTGCCGTCGGCGATCACACTGGCCAAAGCGGTTGAGCCGCTGCGTCTGCTCTGGCTCGAAGAACCCGTGCCCGCCGAAAACCTGGACGCACTCGCCCAGGTCCGCCGCTCCAGCAGCACGGTCATCTGCACGGGTGAAAATCAATACACGCGCTTTGAATTTTTGGAAATGTTCGAGCGCAAGGCAACGGACGTGATCATGCCCGATCTAGCGAAAGCTGGCGGCATTGCCGAAGGAAAACGCATTGCTGATATCGCCGATGCGCACTACATTCCCATCGCGCCGCACAATGTCTCATCGCCGCTCGGCATGATGGCTGCCTGTCATGTCATGGCAGCCGTTCCTAATTTCCTGGTGCTGGAATTTCACGGACGCATGATCTCATGGTGGAACGATCTGTGCGACGGGGAGCAACCGTTCATTGAGCGCGGCTTCATGCGCGTGTCCGAGCGCCCCGGCATCGGTGTCGAACTCAACGAGAAAAATGCGAAAGCCCTGCTCTGGAACGACGATACTTACTTCGACTGATCTTGTGCTTGGAGAAATCGATTATGTCAGAACAACCTTCGGTGATTGAACTGCAAGCTCGTTGGGACAAAATTCGAGTGGCTAACCTGTATGATACGCTGGACGCGATGGGGTATCCGAATCAGTGTATCGATCTGGGCATCAGGCCGCTGTTTCCCCAGCGGCACCTCGCCGGGCAAGTCATTACCGTGCAAGGCAGCCCGTATGCACCCCCACTGAGCGGGGAGGAAACCGCCAACTGGACAGGCAACTATTTTGAGGAACTACGCGCGGCTCTGTATCCCGGCTGTGCGGTGGTGGTCGAGACCGGCGGGGAGCTGCACGCCGGTAAGTTCGGAGAGATGACCAGTTGGGCGCTCAAACAGGGGGGTGCGCGCGGTATCGTTATCGACTCGTTCATTCGGGATTACCTTGGCTTGGAAGTCATTCCCGATTTTACGCCGTGCGTGCGCGGCACCTCGCCCATCGAGTCGAACAAACGCTGGCGCATGACCGCCTTAAACGAGCCGATTGCCATGCCGGGCACGCTTACGGCGCGCGTGCGGGTCGCGTCGGGAGACTGGATCATCGGGGAAGCGGATGGCGTGATCGTCGTGCCAAAAGAGATCGCGCTGGAAGCACTGGTCAAAGTCGAAGATGTCGAACGGCGCGAACAAGGCATGCGCGAAGATTTCGCCCGCGGCGTCTCGTTTGACGAAGCATTCAACAAGTGGGGGCGAGCCTGAGCTTTACATCACGTTTGGTACTGCATATCTAGACAGTTGACAATTCAGGCTTGACCCACTGGAACATTTTCGTAGGATTCGGAACCTGAATTTTAGGTTATCCGGGTCCTATATGCCTTTGTTTGAGGTTTCCTTGCTCCTCAATTTCAGTCTGTCGGTCGTCACCCCGCTCCTGACAGACACGGGCATACGCGCAGACCGAGCAGCATCTGCGGCTGCACTGTGAATGGTTTCGCCGGTACTACCATTTTGTACGTGCCCATAAATCGTTAGCGCGAAATCCCAATTTGAAAAGCCGGTTTCTTCCCCGTTCCCCGACGATGGCGCTCCACGTAAACAACCACCGCTGGTCAGTTCACAATCTGCTGCACGCCCCGTACCGCAGGTCGCCTAACATGCTGAACCAACAAAAACACCCCGCTGAGAGCGAGGTGTTCGAGAGGATTATTGTCTCTTTTCACCCCATGGATTGGTTTCGAGTGCTAAATGCTCTTTTTTGACCGAAATGGGAGCGCGAAAACATCTTGGGAATTATCAACGGTTCCCATTTGCTGCGCCCTCTCACAGCTCAGGTAGTCAGGAGAGATTACGAATGATTATGGTTGCTGTTGGAAAGACAGTTACGTTGAGCTGCGCGCCTAACCGGTCGCCGATCAGCAGCCGACTCAAAGTAATGGTCACTGAAGTCGTGTTTCGGACTTGGGGCGCAATATACTCGACACTTCCTAGGCTGAAGCTGCCAGTGCCAGCGGTCGCTGGGCTGCGCCGCGAAACTGCGTAGCGGTCCAACCGATTTACGCCTTCGAGTGTATTTGTTCCCACCATGCTCACAAAAGTGCCGGGAGCATACGCCGAACTACTCGACCGGAGGTTACTCGGTGCCTGCAACCCAATTTCGAAGCCATAAACCTGAGTTGTGAGGCTGTCACAGCGCACAGTGACGGCGAAAACAGCCCCTTCGTCAACTACCGAAGGCGCATCGATACTACAACCAACCGGAGTTGAGATATTGGCATACAGTGTCACGCGCCGTAGATTATTCACGTAAATCGCATACACGCCTTGAGGGTTTCGGCGAATAGCAGCAGTACTCGCCGCCATTCCAACGCCTAAATCCAGACGTTGTCGACTGGTACAGAGAATATTCTGACATACGATCAGACGGGTGACACCCCAGGAGTTCGCGTAGTAGCTGACAGTCGCCGTATCGTTGAGATCCAGTGTTAATGCGGTGTACTGTCCGACTGTGCCTGAACTGTCGACAGTCCGCAGTAACGGATTCGTACAGGTAGTGTCATTGCAGATCGCCAACTTCAGATCGCCATTGGACACATCGTAATAGCTGATGACGGGTCGTCCGCTGCTCATCAGAGCCAGCGAGGTATACTGACCAACATCCCCAGACCTATCCACTGTTGTTATTGTCGGGTTGGAACAGATCAGATTGCTACACACTGCCAACTGCAAACGGTGATGGGAAGCGTTGTAATAACTGATTACCGCTCGACCATTTTCATTGAGGCGGAGTGAAGAATATTGCCCGACATCCCGCGCATGATCGATCCGCTGCAATGTGCGATTAGTGCAGAGCAAGTTGCCACAAAAAGCGGCTTTCAGATCGCGATTAGTCGCATCGTAGTAGCTGATCACGGGCAGACCACTGCTGGTCAACCGAATTGAACTGTACTGCCCCACATCCCCCGCGCTGTCAATGACACTCACCGTGGTGCTCGTACAGGTGGCCGTGCTGCACACGACCAGCATGAGATTACGACTGGAGGAGTTGTAATAGCTGATCACGGGCTGACCAGACGTGGTCAGGACAAGGGCGGGCTGGGAACTGGCTGTTGTGCCGGGAATAGACGTGGTCGAAACCGACGGACAAGCCAAATCGGAGCAAGTCGCCAAGACTAGTGAGCCGTTGCTGTAGGCGATCACCGGGTAGCGATAGCGATTTAGGGCCACCGCTGGGCTCGTCCCCGGGCCAAGATCGAGCACATTGGAGATGGCAGTTACCCCAACGATCGTACTCAACATGAGCGCACTGACGAGCACTACAAGCAAGCTGCGGACGAAGTGCCTGCGCAGACCAGCGCTCAGCATCGTTTGAATCAGCTGTGTCCACATAGTTAATTTGGACATAGGGTTGACCGATATTGTGCCATCATTTGCAGATCGCCGATATCGATCTGCCGATTACCGTTCAAGTCAAAGGCCTCAATATTGATGTTTCCGCGATCAAAAACTTGATCAGCGATCCGGGAGAAATCGACTTCCGTTATCACCCCATCACCGTCGGCATCGAGACGGCACGGGAGCGCGGCCACGTGCGGCAATTCAGTTACTGTGATCGGGTCGTTCATAACTTGATCGGGTGTTTGTTCAGGATTGCCCACTTCGTCTGTGGAGAGAGTTACCGGTACGATTGACAGCGTTGGCGGTACTTCAGCCACCTGAATGTGATCCAACCACCAGTCAACTGACGCTGCTGTATCCCCCGACTGCCAGAGAAAGCGAAGCTGCAGCAGATTCCCCCGAAAAGCGCTGAGGTCGAACGTCATGGCCGTCCACTCAGGCACAACGGGAACAACCGCCAGCATCAGCCAGTTGCCGCCATCGATGCTCACTTCGATCGCCGCTGAACCGACACCGCTCAATTGCGTTTCGAAGCTGAGCGCAACCGGAGCAATATCTGCACGCAGATCAATCCATGGTGACCAAAGCAGCACTTCGCGAGTACTACTACTAAGCAATTGCCAGGCCCAGCCAGTGTCCCGTGGTTGGGGTGACCACGCAGGTGTGTACTCCCAATTCAGACCGCCGTCGCCCACTGCCGCCAACGCTGGCGGCGTGAGCACCATGTCAGGCAGTAAGGCGGCCGTCACAGCCAAGGTTGGGAAAGTTTGATTGGTGGGCGGAGCTGATGGGGTTTGGGACGCCTCGACCGTCGGCCATGGAGTTGACGTCCATGCAGGCGTATCGGAACTCGTTGCCAGCGTCGGCGAGAACTCGGCAACGGGTGCAAGCGCTTCAGGCGTCGACTCAGGCTCAATAACGTCGCGAACGTCCAGCGCGGCCGCATCTACCTGCAGCCACACGATGAGCATACACATACACAGAAATAGGAGGCGGTGTGCGCGCATCAGCCACAGTCTCCCGATTGTCGACCATAGTTCCGACCAACCGCGATGAGATCAAAGATGTCAACAACCTGATCCCCATTCACATCGGCGCGACTCGGCTGATTCTGACTCACCTCAAGCCCGACCGACACGGCATCCAGCAGATCGATCTGACCGTCATCATTCACATCCCCGGCACGCAGAGTGATCGCGGACTCAGTCGCTCCGGTTACGGCGCAGGCGAGATGGCCGGGCGCATCGATCACAATCGATATTTGCGGATCAAATGCGATTTCGAGTGCCGTTCCAGCGACCCGCTCGGCGACGGTTAAGTTCGCGTTCCCCGGCACATTGACTGTCACTTGCTCAGGGTTGCTGGCTTCGGCCACCACCGACACGATCCGCTGACTAGGGATCGGCTCGACAATTACTGTGCCTTCGAGTGCCTGCGGCCAATAGATGATTGCTCCATCCTGCGTTGATACGACCGCCTGCACGAAGTAGAACTGAGCCGATCCAGGCGCCAATGCGGTAACAGAAAGCTGCGCTAAAACACCACTCCCCCGATTGGGGAGCGGGCTACCGCTCAAAGTGATGTAGCGCAGGGTGAACGTTGCCGCCTCGGTCTTAATCTGATTATCCAGAATTTGAACAGAATTCCCGGCGCGCGCCGGGAATTCGCCTAACATAAGCTGATCGATCCGCACAAGCTGAGCGTCATAGTGGACGGTGAGGTCGACCGCCGCACACGACTCCACCTGACAATCGATCAGCAGATCGATGACTGTCGACGTGCCGACTTCCAAGACTGCTGGCGCGAATAGCAAGGTCAGAGGCGCGGCCTGCCCGTCAGCGTGACGCACAAACACGCACAGTGCCAGCGTCGTCAGCAGTACCCGAAGACTCATGATTGCGCACGCCCCCGCTTACGTGGATGACGTCGATACAAAATCGCCAGAACTATCAAACCGATCAGCGCTAGTCCAACTATGCCGAGCGCGATGGTGAGCAGCAGCGTGTCCTGCGACGCCGTGACGGGAATTGCGTACGCCTGAATCGGCACCGGTGTCGCCGCGACCGCTCCCGGCTGAACCGCCAGTGCATCATTGACAATACTCAAGTTGCCGCGTTCGAGGCTGTACCCGAGCAGTTCATTGCTCGCGCTCTCCGGTGCGGCCAGCGCCGCCACCTCCGCAAACGTGACATACACTTGCAGATCGGCTTGTTCGCAGGTAACGGTCATCACCGCCCGATAGAAAGTGCCATCACCGTTGGCCGCGCGAGCGCGATCCGTAATGGACGCGGCGAAGCGGGTGCTCGTGTCCGTCAGTTCAGCGAACGGCGAAAAACCACCCGTTTCTCCGGTGGCTGGCAAATATGCGCCGAGCTGACGATCGGTTATCTGCAAACAGGCTTCGGTCGCAATGCCAATATCGGCGCCAGCGATGGCATGGCCGTTACGAATCATCACATCCGCATAGACCGTATCTCCCTGCTGCGCCTGATCAGTACTCAACACGACCTCGACAAGGGGATTAACAGTTTGCGCCGCCACTGGCAGCGCCAAAAACACTATAAGCAGACTGATAACAACGCTTTTGATCAAAATGCTGCCTCATTTTCTGAGCGGGCGGCGGAGCAAATTCTCAGCCCCGCCACCCGCAGCTAACTGAGTTTATGGACAAGCCCCGGTCACTGCGCCGTAGTTGCGCCCAACATGGATCAGGTCGAAGATGTTGACCGTGCCATCGCCGTTCACATCTTCCTCACCCGTCCCCGCCGTGCCGTAGGCTAGGCCGATGGTCACCGCGTCGTACAGGTTGATCCGCGCGCTGACATCCGCCCCGTTCAACACGACATCACCCGCCTTCAACTGCACCGTCCGGCTGCTGACGCTGCTCGGCAGCGTGATAGTGCCACTACACACGAGATGACTGGTCATATCAACCGTCAGGGTCGGCGTCGCGGTATTGATCGCATCCGTGAAATTGAGCGTCAGGCTCGTGCCGACTCCGGTCTGTGGTCCCCGCGTCTCGGTATTCGCCGATGCGGTCACATTGCGTACCTGCTGTACGCTGCCGTCTGAGGAGACGGTCAGGTTGAGCGTCCGCAGATCGAGGATCGTCACCGTTGTTGTACCCTCCAGCACGGCCGTAATCGGCGCACCACTCAGGTCACCCAGCAGCAGCGTATTCAGCGAGAGAACCGCGCTGCCGTCGGCGCTCAGGCCGCCACTCGCTGTGAAGTCTAAACTGCCTAACGTGAAGCTACCGCTCGCCGCTGCCGCCGGAGCACGGCGCGATACCACATAGGCGCCCAACGTATTGTTAGTTTCGAGATAGTCACTCCCAGCGCTGGTGACGAACGACCCAGGCGTATAGCCGATCGCGCTGGTGGAAGCAGCGCCGCTGGCGGATGTACCGAGTTGGAAACCGTACACATTGTTGACGCCATTGCACTGCACGGTCGCCGTGAAGCTCGCGCCTTCGTTCACCGCGGCGGGCGCGCCAATATAACAGCCCGATGTATCTTTGAAGTGAATGTAGTCGAAATCACCATATGAACTGGCCGGGTTGAACCAGCTCAAACCAGTAATGGCAACATTCTGCGCGACGCCCGTGATGGCCGAGCCAAGATCCCGCGTGTACGCCGTATTCCAAGTCGTCCCATCAGTACTCCAGAACGCTGTGATCGTTGTGCCACTCCGCTGCAGCCGGAAATAGTATTGTTCGGAAGGTACTGATGGCACCGACACGATTTCAACAAACTCAACACCTTCGCCATTTGCGCCCAGCGTTGGCGCAGTTTTGTGCCGCAACCGCATGGTAATAATGCTGGTGCCAATATCACCGAAGCGCGAAAACGACGCTTCATAGGTATCGACCCCTCCGTTGCCAAAGTACGCATTTAGGCCAATCGACCGCCCATTCGAAGAGGGCATATTGAACTGGGCTTTGGCTTCGAGATTCCAGTATGTGCCGCTGAGCGGACGGCTGATGACCAATCCCGGATCGTACGTATAGTTATACTGATTGGGTCCCATTGGTACGAAACCGTTCCAGAAGCTGTCGTTATGCGTCATCGGGTCAAGGGAATAGCGTAAAAAGCCGGGATTGCTGGTCAGGTCGAAATGATTGGCCGGGGCGGTAATGCTGTGCGACCGGACGCCGCTAAATGAATACGACATCACTTGCCATGCTGGATCAAGACTGGCAGAGTTGAAATCCTCATTAAAGTCTGTTCCAGCGGCGGCGATGGGATGAGGCTGAACCACTGCCATAAACAGCAGCAATACCGCCATTACCTTGATGTATTGAACCAGTTGTTTCACGATGTACCCCCTACATAAGAAACTTATCTTGACAACAATTGATGACGGGACAGTATCGATCCCGTCCGATCATCCGGTGTGAGGCTGCACTTGTCGGTTGTATGCGCTTGGGAAGTAGGCAAAAACTGAGATTGGAGAATGGTCGGGACATCGACCAGCTGCGGTGGCAATGACAAAAAAGCATAGTTCGGCAAAACATTTTCGAGCATCATGGCGGCTTCAATTTGTGAATTTCGTACAAATCAGTCTAGGAACGTCCCACGGTAGTGAAGCTGTAGCGAAAATCAATCAAACCACAGTTGTGCATTACCGATAACTGCGTCTACTATAGAAGCAGAAACTAAATTGCGATTCACTGCTTCTTTGTTCGGACATCCTACAAATAAGTTCATTGAGGAGGTAGGGGGGGAAAAGTAGGGGATTCCGATGGACTGAATTCAAATAGGCATTTTTAAGTAATTCCTCCTCAAAGAGATCATGAAAGATTTCGGTGGGACGCTCATCAAGGGCTACCAGATCAATCAACTTATCGGATCTGGCCCGACGGGCGTTGTCTATCAAGCGCACCATGCCGCCACAGGTCGCTCAGTGGCGCTCAAAGTGGTCCACTCTAACTTAGCCAGGCACCCAAACTTTATCCGGCATTTTGAACCGCAAACGCACCAGATTGCACGGCTTGATCATCGCGCCATTGTGCCACTTCAGGATTACTGGCGGGATGCTGACGGCACCTATTTAGTCACCCGTCTGCTGCCGGGAAATCTACGCAAGAAACTGACCCATTCCTTCCTCCAGCTCGAGACAGCCGCATTCGTGCTCGATCACCTCGCCGTTGCGCTCGACTTTGCCCACCGCCAAGGGATTGTGCACCAAGCGCTCAAACCCGAAAATATTCTATTTGACGAAGACGACTATCCGTACCTGATCGATTTTGGAATCACACTATCGCCACCGCTCCAATCGAATGACGAGGTCAGTGCTCAACGGACATGGCGCGACTATCGAGCGCCAGAACAGATTCGGGGCGAAATAGCGACTACGCACAGCGACCTCTATACCCTCGGCCTCATCCTGTATGAAATGCTGACCGGGCGCTATCCCTTTGCCGACGCTGTACCGGAGACTATGCTTGACCATCAGCTGAATCACTCGCTGTCGCCGCTCGATCAATTTCCACCACAGATCGCGCAAGCACTCACTGACGTGCTTCAGCAAGCCACCGCGAAAACTCCAGCTGATCGTTTTGCGAATGCGAGCGCCTTATCAGATGCCTTCCACGCTGCGACCAACCTGAAAGCCCTCAGCGATAAGCAGCTGGCCGATAAGATCACAGCGCGCGAGCTGGAAATCCTCCAGCTGATCGTTGACGGCAAGAGCAACAGCGAAATCGCTCAAGGCCTCGTGATCGAACTCACAACGGTCAAGTGGCATGTGAAACGACTGTATGAGAAGATGCAAGTGCACAAGCGTCACCAAGCGATCCAACGAGCACGCGAACTCAAGCTAGTGTCCTTGGCTGGTAACCACGCTGCTGTTCAACCCGCCATACCGATACAAACAGACAAGTTTAAGTTTGTGCCTGAAACATCAACCCAGCCTAGGGCGGACAAGTTTGTACCCGATAACCCTTACAAGGGTCTTCGCCCCTTTCAGATCACCGACAGCACGACCTTCTTTGGCCGGGAAAAGCTCATTCAGTATCTGTTGGAACGGATGGCCGAGGTTAGCTCAGTGTCCAGCAGCAATCAGCCCAATTTCAGCCGCTTTCTCGCCATCATTGGAACCAGCGGCAGCGGAAAATCCAGCCTCGTGCGCGCTGGCCTCATTCCGGCACTCTGGCACGGCGACCTGCCCGGCTCGGCAGACTGGTTTGTCGCCGATATGGTGCCCGGCAGCCATCCGCTGGCGGAGCTAGTCGGCGCATTAGCGCGCATTGCTCCGAATTTTCCACCGGCTTTCAGCGACCAGATTGCGCAGTCGGTTGATGGTTTGCTGCAGGTGACAACAACTATTTTGCCGCACGACAAACGTGAACTTCTCCTCTTCATCGATCAGTTTGAGGAGGTTTTCACGTTGACAGAGGATGAGCGTGAACGGGCGCACTTTCTCAACAGTCTGTTAAGCGTCGTCACACACCAAACGAGCCGCGTGCGCGTGGTCATTACCCTACGGGCAGACTTTTTTGATCGTCCCTTGGATTATCGTGAATTTGGGCTAATGCTGCGGTCGCGCCTCGTCACGCTGCTGCCCATGTCCCCAGAGGAACTTGAACACGCGATCGTGCAACCTGCGCGGCAGATCGGCGTGGAATTTGAAGGCGGGTTGGTTGCTGAAATCATCACCGCGGTGAGCAAGCAACCGGGAGCGCTGCCCTTACTCGAATACGCGCTCACCGAACTATTCGAATATCAGACCGATGGTCTACTCACCCACCAAGCTTATGTTGAATTAGGCGGTGTCATCGGCGCGCTTTCAAAACATGCCGATGCGCTCTACGCAGATTTGAGTCCGGGGCAACAATACACAGCCCAACAACTGTTTCTCCGGCTTGTGACGTTAGGCGAAGGCGTTGAAGATACGCGGAGGCGCGTGCTGTACTGCGAACTCTTGGCAATCGCGTCCGACTCAGATACTGTTGACGAACTCATTGACCTCTATACGGCTCAGCGCCTGCTGTCCATCGATCGTGATCCGCTGACGCGTGAGCCAACTATCGAACTCGCCCACGAAGCCCTACTCCGCCGCTGGGGACAACTCCGCGACTGGCTAGCCGAAAGCCGGACTGATCTGCGTATACAGCGGCAGCTTATGGCGGCGACGGCGGAGTGGCAGCAGAATAACCGGAACCGCAGCTATCTGGCAACCGGTGGGCGACTGGCGGCATTTGAGACTCTGATAAGCGACAACAAAATACACCTGAGTCCTGACGAGCAAGCATATATTCAAGCCAGCAGCGCCGAGCAGCAGAAACAAGCACAGATGCAGGCGGCACAACAACAGCGCGTCCTCCAACTCCAACGCGCGCGGATCATCCTCCTTTCGATTTCGCTCGTGATCGCCATTGGCTTATCAACGGTTGCTATTCTCAGTCGGCAGGAAGCCGTGCGTCAATCACAAACCGCTTTAGCGCGTCAACTGGCCGCTCAAGCTGTAGCGGAACTGGCCAACCCGATTGGTAACGATGAGTTTGCAGCGCTGCTGGCGATTCGTTCGTTGAACAATGGTTACGATCCGGTTGCAGACGGTGCGCTCGTCAAAGCTGCCTCAGCTCTCCCGATACGTACGTTTAGCGGTCATACGGAAACCGTATACGACGCGGTGTTTTCACCAGATGGTCGTTATCTATTGACAGCCAGCGGTGATCAGACTGCACGCTTATGGGATCTGGTTTCCGGGCAGGTTGTCCAAACCTTTAACGCACCGAATGCCGGCGAGGTTTATGCGGTTGCCTATGCCCCGGATGGACAGTCCGTTGCGACCGGCCACGAGGATCACATTGTCCGCATCTGGAATGTAAGGACGGGCGCACTCAGCCTGAGCCTCACAGGACATAACAAAGAAGTTCAAAATGTAGTGTTCTCACCAGCTGGTAATTTGCTGCTCTCGATCGCCGAATCCGATAGCGTGCGCCTGTGGGATGCAGCAACCGGTCGCCAGATTCAAGTCATGGCGGAAGGCGAGATTGGGCGGGGTATCGCGTTTGCACCCGACGGCCAAACGATCCTGATCACTGTAGCGAATAGCGTAATAACGCTGTGGGAAACAGGCACAGGGCACCTTATCCGTACCTACGATGGCATCGGCTACAGTCTCGCATTCGCGCCCGACGGTCAGCACTTTATCAGTGGTAGCCTCGACAATACCGCCACGATCTGGGAGACAGATACGGGCAGAGTGGTGTATGTTTTGCGTGGGCACAGCGGTTCAGTCCGGCATGTCGCTTATTCGCCTGATGGGCAATATACCCTCACTAGCAGCAGTGATCGCACAAGCCGCCTCTGGTCAGCGACCACTGGCGAAGAACTGCATCGCTTCCGTGCTCATTTAGGCCGTGTGTGGTCAGCCGCCTTCTCTCCGGATGGGCAATTCATGGTGACGACCAGCGCGGATACGACGGCCAAGCTGTGGCATATCAGCGGTCTTAACGATCTGGATGATCGTTTTGTCGGTCATGAAGCTGCCGTTTTCGATATTGCCGTGTCTCCCGATGGCACGCTGCTTGCGAGTGGCAGTGCTGATGGCACACTTCGTATCTGGAATATTGAAACCGGGATTGAAATAGGCCGCTTTCTGCTCTCGAATGTCACTATCTATAGTGTGGCTTTTTCCCCCACAGGCAATTTGATACTTGGAAGTTGCAGTGACGGTACGGCACATATATGGGATCTGGGAACAGGACACGAAGTTCAGGTATTAAGAGAAGATTCCGCGGAAATGCTGAGTGGGGCTTTTTCATCTGACGGAACGATGGTCTTGACTGGCAGCAGTCGATTTGCCCGTTTGTGGAGTCTGACAACTGGACATGCGATTCAAACATTGACTGCTGATTACATTACTGTGGTTGGATTTTCTCCCCATGGCAACTTAGTATTAGCGGGCAGTGATTCGGGTGTGATCACAGTGTGGGATATAACGAGCGGTCAGGAAGTAACGCATTTCCCCCGCTCAGAGATTGTCTACGACGCTGATTTCTCGGCTGATGGACAGCAAATTTTGGCGAGTTATGGTGATGGAACAGTCCGTCTATGGGACATCCGCACAGGAGCAGAAGTCCAACAATACAGCGGCGCGATTCGCAATGTGTTTAACGTCGCTTTTTCACCCGATGGTCACTACCTTGCTGGCAGTAGCGCGGATCGAACCGCTTACATTTGGGATGCTACCACTGGCGAGCTTGTGCGAGTGCTAAGCGGTAGCGGAGATGCCTTGTGGGGCGCAGCCTTCACCTCAGATAGCCAGCAAGTGATCACCAGTGGTCTTGACCACAGCATTGATCTATGGCCCATTGATATCCGTGATTTTATCGGTACTACTTGCCAACGTTTAAACCGTGATCTCAGCGTAGAGGAACGTGAACTTAGTCACCTAACAGAGTCAACAGCGAGCTGCTCCAGCTTTAAATAAGCGAGCCGCTTCGGTACTACTGACAGAAACAGTTGCGAATTCGTGCTTGACCAATTCCGCGAGTTTCGTTAAGTAGACTCTCGAAAGTCCCAATGGAGGGGTAGACCTCTGTGTCTACCCGGTTTCGGGCGCACACACAGGTGCGCCCCGACATCCATTCGTGGATTTGTGTCGAGAGTCTACTTTAGGTAATTCGGTATTTTCACCCTGATCTACGCGAACAATTACAATCCTTGTGTAACATTGAGTCGCTGAGACTGTCCGGGCGTTTCGGCAGCGGCGGCCTCTAGCGCCGCGAGCGCTTGCGTCGGAGTCTTCCCCTTACCGAGTGCAGTCGCGAGAAATCCGGTGACGATGGGCGCTGAAAATGATGTACCAGCCCAGCGCACCCAACCGTCTGGTGGCTGCGTACCATCGGGCAGCGTCCCAATGTAGAGTCCAAGAATGCCTGTTTGCGGATTTGTTGATGGCGCATTTGCATTAGGAGACAGCAATCCCGTTGCGCCGCTGGCATCCACATCACCACCAAACACAATCACGCCGACAGCTTCAGGAGTATCGGGGCGGTTGCTGTACGGCGCGGGCTGGCGGTTGCTGCTCAATGCTCCCACACCAACAACGGCCCCAAATGCCGCGGGGAACCGGGGATCACGCCGCTGCTCCGCGCCGAAGCTGTCGTTACCAGCAGCCGCAATCACGAGAGCCTTGTGCTGAGTTTTCAAGGCGCGGCAGGCTTCCTCGACCGCACTCAACGAGCGGCTGACAAACGATTCGTGCTCGTCCAGCCACTGAGTGAACCAGCTCCATTCCGTTTGAAACAACGGAAGGTCGGCATGATGCACCAGATGTTTACTGAACGGAATATCGAAGGTTAGACTGAGATTGACGACCATCGGGCGGGAGGCTGGACGCTGCGTCAGCGTGTTCAAGGCGTCGAGGATCGTTCGGAGCGAGCCAACGCCCCAGCGACCGAGCACTTCCATGAGCGTCACGCGCGCCGCCGGAGCAACCAACGCTGCAATGCCGGAGGCAAACAGCCCATGATCGAGCATCTCGTAATCGTGTCCGCTCACCCCGACTCCCTGCGTGTGACTGCCGAGGCGGTCAATTTCTGGCTTGGTGCTGCCACTGTAACGCACTTCAAAGCGGCGGTTGTTGAGTGAGAAGCTGCCATCCGGTGCGATTAACTGCCCGAGCATGGGGTTCAACGGCTGTCCGTTGTTATACGCGCGCTCGAACTGCTCGCGGGTGGGCACGGTGTCGAGGACGAAAATATCCACGCCGTGACCATCACCCAGATCAAGCAGAGTACCCTGATCATCGAAAAAGCGAAACATCCACGGATCAACGCCAGAGGTGGTCGCTTTCATCCGATTCGGAGCGACGGGACGCGCGCCCGGACCGCCGACCGTCAATATCGGCTGGGCACTGCTGATGAACCAGTTGGGCGCGACCCCCGTGATGGCAACGCGCTCACCCTGACCGCCTCCGTTTTCCAGCGCTTCATCCAGAGGCGCGATTAATCGCTCGATCAAAGCGCGCGGGTCGTTCCATTCGTCACCGACCTGCCCCACATTGACGAACACGGAGGACAGGTAAGCGGGAGAAGTGCTTGCCGCTTGCGGAGTGGACGGAGACTGTACGCCGCGGTTCAGCAGCACATCGAACACAGCGCTGATGATCCGCGCGCAGCCCGCAGCCTCAGATACCGGCGGTCGGCGGTTAGTCGTGGTGACGGAGGTACTGGCATCGGCGAATTCTACGGCGCGGGACAGGGCAAGGTTGTCGCGCACGAGCGGCACTGCCCGCAGCGCGCGCAGCAGCGCATCCCGACTCAGCGGTGCCTCGTGTTCCACGATTAGCGCAACTTCTCCGGGAGCGAAAAAACCGAAATGCGGTTCACCATCACGCTGCGTCATATTGTTCTCCCATTAATCACGCCCATTGGTCAGGGGATCGGGGTTGCCAATCAGAATGAAGGCGCCCCAAAATGCCGGATGACGTTCTGCTTTGGCGGCCAACTGCGCCGCGCGGAGCGCCGCCCCCTTTGATTGGCCGTCGCGCAACGCCCGGTACAGGTGCTCCATGAGCGCTAGCGTCGCGCCATCTTCGATGCGCCACAGGCTGGCGATCAACGCCCCAGCGCCGCCAAACAAAAACCCTTGCCCCAAGCCGATCAATTCATCACCATTGCCGACGCTCACGCGTCCGGTTTCGCACGCGCTCAGAGTCACCAGTTCATAGCTCAGATCGTATTGCAGCAGGTCATCGAGAAAGAGCGGATCACCGGCGAGCTGGAGGAATGAGAAATCGGGCTCATCCATGCGGAAGGATCCATGCGCGGCGATGTGCAGCAGAGCGCCGGGCGCAAGTGCCAACTGATCGCGGACAGCAGCGGCTTCACAGTACATGGTCGTCGGAAAGAAACGGGTCACGATTTCGGCTTCGGCCCGCGTTTGCGGCACTTTACCATCCCAGGAATAGGTGAGCGCCACCGCGTGCCCATTCCGCTGCACGGCAGGACGAGTCAGCAGGGCCGCCGCTGGTAGGGTCACGACCTCGTGCGTTTCAATCAGGTAACGATCTGCGCCGCGAAGCAAATGAAACGGCAGATAGTGCAGCGCGCTGTAGGGCACAACGTACAGACGTGAGCAGCCCGCGAGCGCCGCCTCGATCGGAGCGATCAGCGCGTCGTACAACCGCGCGGCGATACCGTCGAAATGCTGCATGAGTTGGGTTTGAGGCGCTGCCTGTCCGAGGCGTAGCGCCCGGTCGAGATTCAGCTGCAGGCGTTCGATCAATGAGCCTACCTCATTGGGGGTTTGCGGCAGTGAATGTGCTGTGATGCCGTCGTGTTTGACCACGAACACCCACAGTTCGTCCCCATCGGCATAGTATTCGAGCAGGGCGGAGTCAGCGGGGAGGCGCGCCTGAATGTCACTGAGAGCCGGCGCGCTGATCGAGCGGGCAGCAGCTTGGTCGGCACTCCTTAAGTAGAGTTTTTCGGTGATGGCGCGGATCCGCCGTTCGCAATCCGCCAACCGCCGCGCCGCTTCATCCGCGTTGATGCCGGCGCGCTGATCGGGCTCGATTTGCTCGAAGGCGCTGCGGTAGTACCAGTGATGCTCCGCGCGGAGCTCGGCCAGTTCCTCGACCAGTTCCGCTGTCCGCGCATCATTCGTCAGCCAATGCAGTTGATCGCGACCGTGCAGATAGGTCAGCAGCGTCTGCGATTTCGCCCGTTCAAGCGAAGCGAAGGCCTCTGCTGCCTGATTCTGAGCCAGGTATAGCCGGATCAGAGCCTGAAGCGCAGCAGTTCGGTTTTCGAGGAAGGCAGACCGGAATGTGATCGTCAACTGCTGCTGCGCCCGCTCCACTTGTGCGACGGCGATTTGGAGATGACGCCGCGCCGTGCGAACATCGGCGAGCGCCAGCGCAGCCTGACCAAGCAGCAGATGCGCGCTATAACGGAGCGGGGGCGCACTCTGACGAACGAGCGCCAGCGCGCGCCGCGCGGTGCTGCGGGCAGCAACGGGATCGCCCCGATCAAGTTCCGCTTGCGTTTGGGCCAGCAGCGCCTGCGCCTGATAAAACGGGCGCTGACTCGCGGCAAAGGTCGCCGCGGCGGTTTGAGCGTCACGCAGCGCCTGATCCACCTCCCCCTGCCGCAGCGCGATCTGAGCGCGCCGCAGCCGCGCGGTGCTCGCCCACGGTGTCGCGCCCATCGCGGTAAAACTCTGCTCGCTCGCATCGAGTGCCGCGACTGCCGCATCAAGCTGCCCCAGGTGCGCCTCCGCTTCGGCGAGGAGCAGCAGCGTGCGCGCCCGATCATGTTCTGCCCCCGCGCGTTCGTAGTCAGCACTGACCTGTAAAGCCAGTTCGCGCGCCGTTCGGAATTGATTGAGCGGCAGATAACACTCGATCATCTCGCGGCGCGCGAGGGCGGTTTCTTTAGGGAAGTGCCCCTCGGCCCGTTCGATCACATCATGGAGCAGCTTGAGCGCCCGTTGATAACGCCCCTGCCCCAACGCGACGTAAGCAAGCGCCAGATCGATGTTGATGATGCCGCTCGTTTCGCCCGCTGCCAGCATATGCGTTTTGGCTTGACCGTAATACGCCAGGGCACGGCGCAAATCGCCGAGGAAGTTGGCCGCATAGCCCATGTTGGTATAGAGAATGGGCAGGTAGCGCTGCCCGCGCTCGCTTAAAGTCAGGGCCACCGCTAACGCCGCCTCGTAGCGCGCGAGTGCCTGGGCATGATCGCCGATGAGGTCATAGACAACGGCGGTATTCAGATCGAGGCGCAGTGTCATTTCCTGATCGCCATGCGCCGTGAAGATGCCCCGTGCCACCTGCGCGTCCCGCAGTGCGATCTCCACAAAGCCGAGTTCAGTCGACAGCCCCAAACGTCCGATGCGCGTCCGCGCCCAACCAAACTGATCGCCCGCGCTCAAGAAGGCGCTGCCCGCCTGTTCGAGTTTCGCCCACGCCTCGGTCAGGCGATGCAAAAAACGCAGTGCATCCCCCTGTGTCATCAGGCCGAGGGCCATTTGCCGCGTATCACCCCGCGCCGCACCGATTTGTTCGATGAAACCACCGTAATCCAGCGTGCGGCGTGGATCACGATACCAGGCGGCGTCCGCCTCCTGTTTCAACCACTGGATGAGGGCGTCCGCGTCTGCAGCGGGCAGTGGGATGGACAACACCTGCGTGATGAGCGAGTCATCGCGCTCCTCCGCGCCCAAGAGGGAGCGCAGCGTTCTGTCGTTGAGGACAAGCGGTGCGGATAGATTCATAGCTCAATCACCAACTCATGAACGACGATCACTTGGTGAGTTTCCGACGCAATCCGCAGCTCATAGGTGCTGGGCACAACCTTCGTAAATTTGAAATCGCCGCCGCTTTCCAGCAGAGCCGTCGCCGTGAGGCTGCCGCCAAAGAAGAGCTGGGCCAGCGCCCTATCCCAGATGCCGGGCTCATTGGCGATCACCTGCCCGGTGATCGTGCAGGCATCGCCCTCAGAGAAATATTCGATGAAGACAGTCACGCCGCGCCCTTGCGCGGTCAATTCGCCCCGCGCCAACCCGCCGCGCAAAGCGGGCTGCAGTTTCTTCGGCAGCAGCACGGCGACAATCTCGACCAGCGAGGGCAAACGCGGCAGTCGGTTGGGCTCGGGGCGGGCGGGCTTGCTCGGCAGCGCGTCGAGGTTCAGGTAGTCGCTCAATTGGGCGACTTCAGCGCGCGCGCTCGGGCTGGTTTGGAGATACGCTTCAATGCGTCGACGCGTCGACGGATCGAGCAGATTCAGCACATAATCCGCGAGTTCGTCGGGCCTCGGGGCATCCCAGTGATATAAGGACTGGTTGAGGGCGGTTTCAAGCTGTCGCGCCGCGGCCAAACGTTCCGCGCAATAAGGGCAGTCGCGCACATGAGCTTGAACCGCGGCGTCAGCGGTGCCGTCGAGCGCAGCGCTCAACTGATCTTCGGTTAAGGGTGGGGGCAGACTGCACTGCAACATCGGTTTCATATCCGTCATCAAGAACTCTCGGTTAACCTAATTAATGCAGACTCGACTGATTTATCACAGCAGTGAGCGCGCTTACCCCTGTTTTTCGTCGCGAACGTCACGCAGCAGCGCCAGAAGGACTTCATCACCGCGCAAACGGCGGCGGATGCGCTGCAGAGCGACCGAAATGTCCCGCACATCGTCCCAGTGCCCCAGCTGTTCGCGGAGAATGTCGGCGGGCTTAAGATCTTCGATAAAGCACCAGCGCGCCAGCAGTTGATCGTTCTCGTCGGGCAGCAGAACGCATACCCGCGCCCACAGCGTTTGCGCATTGAGGTTCGCGTCCCAACTCGGTTGCATGGCGGGCGCGAGATCGTCGGTTGGCAAGGGGACGGCGGCAACTTGGGTCTGGGCAGTGCGTACATGCATGGCAATGCTGGTATAGACGCAGCGTTTGAGGTATTGCAGCAGCTGTGCCACCGTCTCGAAGCGCTCAAACTTGCTGCCGCTGACCGCGAAATAGAACTGCGTCAGCGCGGCGTTGGCGAAATAGGCCGCGTCTTCATCCGTCCAGCGAAACTGATGATGTTGGTAAACCCATTTGCGCACGAGCGGTTCGTAAATGTCGTATAAGCGGGTGAAAGCGTCTGGTATCCGGCGGAGAAGCGCCCGCCGCATCAATTCCATGCAGTAATCGGTCACAAAGGCGGTGTGCAGGGTGAACTTCCGCGTTTCTTCGTGGCAGTGTAACGCGATCTGCTCTAAAGGTACCTGTGAGGTATCCATCAGCAGCGTCTCCCTTGTCGGTTTGTGGACAGCAACCTTCAGCCACATCCTATCACGATAAACTGAAATTCGTAAATTTGAAGCTGCAATTTCCGCCGAAAGACTGAGGTCAGCTCCGCAAAAAGTCCCCTGATCAAGCAGGGGACTAGCAGTCCGTAAACTTTGGTAAATCGGTGAAATGGTGAGGGGATGCGTAAGGCATCCCCAGGTGAAAACCGACAGGGTCACGGCCCGGCGCTGAACGTCGTGATCGCGGGCGCTGCTTCGTGCGAACCGATGAACCACACGGTCACGTTATTGAACGCGTGGAGGATGGCGCGATCCCACACCCGGAGTTCGACCAGGTAGCAGCACTGCTGGAACGACTCACCAAGATCGGTCATGTCGATGTTGCGGATGAAGACCGTGGTCGCGTCAGGGGTCGTGCCGGTATCGTCAAGGTTATCGGTCGCGCTCGCTTCCCAGGCATCGACACTGTACGGGAAGATCACGGGCGGAATGCCACCGGCGACAGTGAGCGTGGCCGCGCCGTAGTAGGCATCGTCAAACTGCGCCCAGATCTGGAACTGCGTTTCTCCCGAGGTCTCACCGCATGCCGGGACGATGGTCGTGCCGTCCATCAGCCGCACCTGTAGACCATCAGGATAAGGTGCAATCGTCGGCGCGAGGTTGTCCAACTGCAAGTGGTGCTCGACAGATTCGCGGCGCAGGGTGGCGCTGGTATCTTCCCATTCCAGCCACAGCACAAAGTGACCGTTCGGATCGGGCGAGTCGCTGATCGTGTTCCATACGGCCAGCTTGAGATCGGCGTCGCAGAACGAGCCGGGGAATGTGCCATTCTCCGCGGCGGCGTAGTCGGCATAATCCATCCAACCGTTCGCATCCGTTTCGAGGACAACGAACGTCGTCGGATCGCCAGCGTTTGGCGTTGGACACTGCCAGACGAAGCTGCTGCCTGTCCAATGCCAGTGCCCACGTGAGAGCAACCAGCGCGTATGCACAGCGCTCGTCGTGGCAGCACCGGGCGCGGGTGCAGGCGTGCCAGCCGGACGATAAGCCACGCGGAAGCGCGTCGCCTGACCGGGCTGAATATTGCCGTCAATCGGTACATACGCGCCGCACGGATCGCCCGGAGTGCGGTGTCCAACGGGTTGGTACAGGCCTGTGTGCGGCGTCATATCGCCCGTGACCACCCCGCCGCCGTCGAAGTCATACACGCTGAGATCGCCACACATCTCTTCTAAAAAGGGATCGGGCGTCACGGCCCCCGGCAGCCACAGCGCATCCAAGCCGAGGAAGCGCGCCGCCGGGACGAACCCGCTCGTCAGCACCCCGTTGGGAATGACCACGCCGCTCGTCGTCAGCACGTCGCCGTCGGTGAACTGCAGGTCTTCTTCGTGGAGAATCTCCGTCGAAAACATGAAGCGATCAAACGAACCGCGTTCCCATTCATCGCCCATGTATTCGACCCCGTCGATCCCAAAATCGACACCCTTATCGGGGATGCCCGCCGGGGCGTACGGAATCAGATCATTGTTACGCGCGGCAATCGATACCGTGGCCAGCGAGAGAATATCGCCGTCGAGGATAACCGGGAAGCGTTCACCCCCGCTGAACGAACCCTCAATGGAGAACAGAATATCGGCACGGCTGTCACGCAGGAGGCGGATGAGTTCTTCGGCGGAGAAATTGCCGCGTCGCTCCGTCACCCACAGGATAATGCGCTCCCACACCTCATCGCCCCCCACGAGATCGACGCCATCGAAGCCGATGTTGTACCCGACGCCAAACGGCGCGACCAGCACGTTGTTCGGGATGATCCCGCCCGTGGTGAACAGCAGATCGCCCGCCGTGAAGTTGCCATTCGGATCATCCAATTCAGTCGAGAAGGCGACAACGTGCTCGTTCTGCCCCTGTAAATTCAGGCGTATGTCCAACGCATCCAGCCCCAGATCGTCGCGGACATCGAAGCGCTGCAGCAGTTCCTGGTTGCGGGCGCACAACTGACCGGAAGGGCTGAGGACGTCGCCGTCCGAAATGTAGGGGTTGCCATCATACGGCTCGCCCTGCTGCATCATGAAATCTTCTTCGGTGGAAAAAGCTCCACCCCGGCAGTTTTCGAGATTCTGTAACGGAAAATCCTGCATCGTCGCGGGCAGCGTCACTGCCAGCAGACCAGCTGCGACCAGCAGCACACGGATAAACTTGAACATACTCCCCCTCCAGAAACTGATCACGAACAATCCACTAAATGTGACTTTCAGTGTGTTTATCACAGTCCGTCCGGGTTCGAGCGCTACAACCGGAACGCCGCTCCAGAACGCTGTGATCCGGCCTGCGCTACGCCTTCAGCTCACTTTTTCGAGCAAGTTCTCACTCATCACTTTCGCCACCATTTCCGCCCGAGAACTCACATTCAGTTTCAGAAAAAGGCGCTTGGCATACGTGTTCACGGTGGTTGGGCGCAGCAGCAGCACCTGCGCAATCGCTTTATTGGTGAGCCCCTTGGTGATCAACCCCGCGATCTCCTGCTCACGTGGGCTGAGTTGACGATGCCGGAGGTCTAGCGACTCGGGAGCTTCCGCAATCGTCACTTTATAGAAGCGATTCTCAAGCCAGACGTAGACCTGAAAACGAGTCCCGGTGCCGTCGTCAAAGGCCGTTTGCACGACGTCCGCGGCGCCGAGTAACTGGCTCAATGCCTGCTGCAAACGCGGATCAGACGTCAAGGCCGAAGACGCGGATGCGCCGTCCACAGTCTCGACATCGACATACGAGGGTGCGTTAAACATCATCTGCCCTTCCTATTTCACTCGCGCATAAATCACGCTTGTACCTACGTAAATGCCACCGGCGCACGTGCTATCACAGTCTGGGTTGAAAATCGCTTGTCCTATAAATGAGTGACGCCAACTGGGGACGTCGAAATCGGGACATAGACCGTCAGCGTAAAACCGACTAGTCTTGCAAATGCCCGTCAAAATGCGGAAGGAATGAGGACAATGTCTAGCGCTTCTTACTTCAATCCGGCCTTCGAAAACCAGTATCTCGAAAACGACCAGTTCGACATGGAAGGTGATTTCGAGGATCTGGAATACGAAAATCTGGAAGGCAGCGATCCGGAAGGATTCAGTCTGGAAGACGAGCTGTCCTATGAGGACGGCGAGGATGGGGAGATGGGCGAGATGGAAGGCGACCAGTTCTCCTTTGGTCGCATTTTCCGGAAGATCACGCCCGTCCTGAAGAAGTTCGCGCCGAAGGTGGCCAGCCTGGTGGGCGGGGCGGTCGGCGGTCCAGCCGGTGCGGCCATTGCCAACCGGATCGCGTCTGCCGTGGCGCGCGAACAAGAGGAGATGGAATACAGCGGCGAGTATCTGGGCGAAGAAGAAACGCAGTTCGAATCTATGCTCGAAGCCAGCGGTCTCAACATGGAAATCCTCGGCGAAATGGCCCATTACGCCGAATTGGCCGCCCAGACGGAAAACGAAGCCGAAGCGGATCAGTTCATCGGCGCCATCGCCAATCTCGCGTCGCAAATCCTACCCAACTTGCTCGGTGAATCGCAGTACGAAGACATCTCGCGCGAATCGATTGTCAGCGAAGCCATCTACGAAGACGAAGCGGATCAGTTCCTGCCGTTGATCGCCGCGGCCGCCCCGCTAATCGGCAAGGCCGCCGGAGCACTGCTGCCCCGCGTCCTGCCGCATGCCACTCGGGCAGTGTCGCGCGCCGTTCAGGGCGTTGGCCGCTCGATCAAGCGGATGCCCCCGGCCCAGCGGCGCGTCGCCATGCGCGCCCTGCCCCGCGTCGCCGCGAAGACCGCCCTGCGTACCGCGCGGGCGCTGCCCAAAGTGGCGGCTACGTCTAAGGGACGTCCAACCGCGCAGTCGGTCGGTCAGGTCGTCGCCGGCGCAGCCGCGCGCCCCATCGTCGAGACGCTGGGATCGCCGACCACGCTTCAGACCGCCGCGCGCCGAAACCGGATGTGGGCTCGCCAGTACCGCGTCAGCGGAACGCTCACCATGACGCCTATTCGCCGCCGCAGGATGTAACACGATGTGGCTTACGACAGCGCAGGCTCAACCAACTCCGGTTCGAACCAATGGCAACGGGACACCGCTGTCGCTGCGGATCACTCGCGCCGCCCAGCACTTTGCCCGCGCTCAGGCGGTTAATTCCGCCCGCAATGCTGCAGCACTGCGCCCGTTCCACGCTGACGAATTTGGAACACACCCAGGCAGCCCATCCAGCGCGCACATCGCCGCGGCAAATAAGCTGATCAGCAGCTTACGCGACCAACTGGATGGGGTTGTGGAACGGCTGGAGGCGAGCACCGCTTCCTCCAGCCAGCCACCAACGCGCGGGCTGGAACCTGTGCTGGCGTATCGTGAACGGGCCGAACGTGGGATCAAGCTGATCGAAAAGATCTGGGCCTTCTACCTGGAACTGTTCGGGCAGCGGCAGTCACCGTTTGCACCCATGCTGCTCGCGGCTGACCGCATCGCGCTGGATTCGTATCAGGCTGTGTTCGTCGGCTTAGGCACAGCCCGCTCGATCCCATCGCCCGCACCGTTCTCGTACATGGAGACGGGTTTCACCCCGGCGACCTTCCGGCGTGGCATTCCGCTGTCGCGCATCAGCAAACAGATCAACCCGTTCCCGGTGGTCAGCCTGCCGCATCATCGCTTGGTCAATCCATGGACACTGGGGGCCGTGCCCCATGAGGTCAGTCACAATCTGCAAAGTGACCTCGGCTTGTGGGAGGACGTGCCCAAACGGGTGCGGGCGCGGCTGCTGGACAATGGGATCGACGTTGGCAGTGCGTCCATCTGGGCGCGCTGGCACAAAGAAACCTGGGCCGACCTGTGCGGACTGCTGCTCGGGGGGCCAGCCGTCGTCACCTCGCTGCTTGATGTGGTCGCGCGCACACCGCTTGCCGCCACCGCTTACAACCCGAGCGGGGTGCATCCCACGTCGTACCTGCGCGTGCTGATCAATCTGGAACTGCTGAGGCGCATGGGATTTTCTGAAGAGGCAGCCGTGTACGAAGGCTTATGGAAGCGCCTGTATCCGCATCCACGCGCCGGCGGCATTCCGGCTGCGCTGCTGGCGAGCTTTCCACGAGCGTGCGCGCTCGTCGTCGACACCATGTGCTTCCAGCCGTACGCGCAGTTGGGCGGCAAATCGCTGGCCGAGGTGGTCTGCTTCCGTCCGGAGTACGCACAGATGACAGAGGAAGCGGCGGCGCGCCTCGCGCACGGCACCGATCCAGGCATCATACCGGCGCGCTTTCTGATCGGCGCGGCGCGGATCGCCTTTGAGCGCGGTCTCGCAGCGCCGGATGTCATCGCCCGGCATTTCTACCGCGCGCTGACGCAGCGCTAGTCGATCCGCACTACCCTGTTCGAGGTTTCAGTTCGGATGGAGGCAAATGACAATGGCAGTGGTAATCAAGGGGCGGGTTCACCTGATGGGTGAACCCGGCGCAGCGGCGCAAGCGATGCCGCGTCTCCTCGTGCAGGCGTGGGACAGCATTTTCCTTCGCCAGGAGGAGATGCTGGGAGAAGCCGTCACCGACTCAGTCGGCGGTTTCATCATCGAGATCGATCCGAACACAAGGAGCGGCAAAAGCCTGTCGGCGAAGACCAAAATCTACTACCGCGTCCGCCATAATGGGCGCGAAATTCCCGTGCGCGATGTGACAGGCAGTTGGGCGGTCGCCGCGGACGATTCCAAGGGGCCCCCGACGGTCTATGAAACGACGCTCTCCGTTCTGGCGCGTGATTTGCAGACTCAGGACTCGGACGTGATTCTCAAAGAAGTGGCCGGGAGTCTGCGTGATTTAGTCGCCATTCAGCCGACCAAAGGCGGAAATGGCACGGGCAATCAGAGCTACCCGTCTGAGATCGAAACGGCGGTCGCCGATGCAGCCCGCGATCTACTGGGTAAACGCGTTGCCGCCCGCGATGGCAAGGGGCTGATCACCGCTTTGAGCCGCGTGTTCGAGTTTGAGGTCGTCGACGGGCATCGCTCCGCACGCTGGCGACCGCCGACGTACGCCGTTGAAACGGAACTAGGCGCGCAGCTCACCGGTGCGCAAGCCAGCCTGTATCAATTCGCGGCCACCGGCATTGCCGAACTGCGCCGCCGCATTGATACGCTGGTCGCTCAGGGGACGGACGTCGACGATGACCGCGTCAGCGGTGCGCGCCTCAGCTTCCTCGCCGAGGTGGACGATCTGCTCGGCGCGCTCGGCTCCGAGTCGCTCCGCAGCATTCGCATCGATGGTTCCTTTGAACGGCTGGAATCGTATCTGGAGGAGATCAAGGAGGCGTTCGATTTCGACGACCAGGAAAACCGCCTGACGGTCGAAGACGAACGTGCCTACACCGATTTCCTGATCGCCGAGCAGTATTTGAACGGGCTGAAGGACGCCTGGGTCCGGTTCAGAGACGATCCGGATGTGACATTCGGCACGCTGCTCATGGAACTGGAGCGGTTGTTCGCGGTCGTCACCGAGGGCGTGGGCGAAATCTACACCATGCTGGATACGCTGGACTTTGACGCCGCCGAGCGGCGCGCCACCGAGCTGACGTTCTCAGACAATCAGATCAGCATTGCCGAGCTGTTCGACTGGGTGCTGATCTTTTCCAGCAAAGCGGCGCGGGTGCTCAAGGATGGCGGCAGGAAAGCGCTGCCCCGGCTGTGCTCGGAAGCCACCCAGATCTATGAGTTCATGGACGAAGTGGCCACCAGCCCGCCGACGAACATCCGCGTATTCAATCATTCGCGCGTCATCATCGCCATCGCTGAGCTGGCTGGCTATCTGGAACAGGTCAAGAACAAGCTGTGCTTCGACACCTCCAGCGCAGCCGGTCTATAAGAGTGTGAAGGAGACTCTCCATGTCCACTACCCAGCAAGTGCAGGATCAAGAGTTACAGCTCGCTGAGTTTGCGCAGCAGCTTGTCGACCGCCTGGGGCCGCGCCTGATCGCCAACCCATCCTTCGCCGAACAGATCGTGGATCAGATCGACACGATGTTCGAATCGGTGATGGAGCAGAGCGCCCAGATGCCGCGTCCAGCGGACGGGGGGCTCGCCAGCCTCATTGGCCTTGGCGATGAGTCGGCGCGCGGCATCGCGGAGACGCACCTGCCCTATCAGGTGCGCCCCTATGACGAACAGATCAGCGCCGAGCGCATTCTGGCGACGGGCGACCTGTACTACATTTACCAACACGAGATGATCGGCGTATTCTCAGCCGTCCTCAAGCTGCAAGAGCTGTTCAAAGCGGGGACGGTGCGCCTGTCCGATGGACGCGGCGCGTACCATCTGTACCAGTATGATCGGCGTGAGGTGCTGCGCCATACCGCCCGGGATCGCTTCCAGGCGTACCGCCGAGTCTTTGGCTACACGCCCGTGCCGCCGCCGAACGGCGCGCAGCCGAATCGCAAGTTTCACGGTCTGTTCAGCCAGTTCATGAATGAGGTGTCGCAATTCTGGCGCGACAAGCGAGTCGCCGAGGTGGTGCGCACCAACGCCAATGATCCCAGCTTCGCCAATATCTCGCGGGTGCGCCGCGCCGGGCTGGCGCTGCGCAACAACCTCAAGAACGCTTCGTATGGTCACGTCAACGTACTGCGCGTCGAACTGCTGCAGCTGCTTGAAGAAGCCTTCGAAATTCTGGGAGCGGAAGACATCCGCGACCTGTTCGGGGCAGACAATGCCTGGGATGTCATCGAAGAAGTGCAGCGGCGCTATCTTGGGCGTGCCTATCTACCGACGTCAGAACGCAGTCGCATGGCGATCAGCGGGCGCAACGTCATTCGCTGGTTGGGACACAATTACATCCTCAACAACCGCCGGGCCGAATTCGAAGGCTTACTGGCACTGATCGCCGACGACGCCGACGAATGGCTGACCAGCGTCGAATCGCTGCAAACCGATCAGCCGCGCGTTGTGTCCGCGCCGCGGCCTAACCGCCGCACCAACGGGCGCCAACGCGCGATCACGCCGCAAGCGTCCGGTGAGTGGATCGGCTGATGTCCTCGCGTGGCTCTCTCGCCAACCCGGGAGAGCCACTGCACTCGTTCGCCATCAGCGATGATGAAAGGACATTCCTGTGAACGACTACGAACACGAGTCGCTGCTCGCCGAAATGCTGTCCAGCGGACAGCGACGGCGGCAGCTCATTCGCAACCTGAATACGATGCTCCCGACTGGACGGAACCGCTGGTTTCAATCCCAGACGAATGCGCGCCGCGCCGCCCAGACGACGGCTCGCCGCCTGACGCAAAGGACCGGCCGTCCATTCGCGGTTCGACATCATGTCTACCAGCCGCTCAGTCTGCGCCACTATCATCTGGCGACGCCGGACGGCCGCCCGGTTCGGCTGCGCTTCTTTTATGGGGTGATCGAAACGCTCCGTGAAGCTGAAATGGACAGCGAACTGGGCGGACTGGTCAGTGCGCTAGCTGGCGGTGCGAAGGTGGCTTCAGCCATCGGCAAAGGCGCACGCGTCTTGGGAACGGTTGGCAAGGGCGCGCGCGTGCTGGGCACGGTCGGGCGCGGTGTCAAAGCCGCTTCCACCGTCGCCCGTGGGGCACGAGCGGCGGCGCAAGTTGGCCGTGGTGTACGCGCCGCCTCGACGGTCGCGCGTGGAGCCCAAACCGCAGCCCGAGTTGGACGCGGGGTCAAAGTCGCTTCCCGAGTCGGGCGCGGCGTCGGGACTGTGGGGAAAGTTGGGCGCAGCTTGAGCGGCGTGCGCCGGACGGCTTCGACTGCGCGCGCGGTCGGCAAGGTGGGCAAACCGATCAAGATTGTGCGCGGCTCCGGCGGATTACCGGTCATCCGCAGCGCCGGGACAGGCGTGAAAATCTTGAAAAGTCCACGCTTCGCGCCCTCGCGCTATGGCGGAAGCCAGATCACTCCTGCCGAAGTGCCGCGCAGTCGCCCAAAGGGTTACCGCCGTCCGGCGAAAGCCGCGCGGCCGCTGACCACCGGGCAAAAGCAGCGCGTCGCCGACTCCACCTGGAAGGACTTCCTGCGCAAACGCCCAACTTATGTCAAGCGGTTACGCGCCCGCAAAGGCGAAGACATTCATCACGCCATCGAACGACAGGTGCTGACCCGCTATCCGGGCGTATTCAACCAGCGCGAGATCAATGATTTTGGCAACATGCGCGGCATCCCCACCGAAAACGCGGGTCTGAAGCAGTTACATAATCGTTCGATCCGCGACCAGTGGGATTATCACTATCGCAAGCTGGACGCCACCATCGTCGAGAACGGACTCGAACCGGGAACGCCCGCATACAACCAGTTTGTCCGCGACTACCTGTCAGCCGCGCGGGATGAGATCGACTACACCATCGGGCAGTTTTTCACCGAGCAGCGCCGAGCGGGCGA
Organism: uncultured Chloroflexota bacterium; assembly: GCA_937988705.1. Taxonomy (GTDB): domain Bacteria; phylum Chloroflexota; class Anaerolineae; order Aggregatilineales; family Phototrophicaceae; genus Flexifilum. The sequence continues at coordinate 30,747 of CALKIA010000011.1, forward strand.
CGATTGAAGCGAGACGCCGCGCCCATCCGGGCGCGAAGCTTACCGGAGGTGAGCTGTGGACTTCGAGAATGCGTATGAAAATGCGGTGCTGGAAGCGGAAGGCATGGGCGATGTCGGCTGGATTCAGCGTTCGATCAACCAGATCATGGGTGCGGGGCTGGCAGTTGATGGCAAACTGGGACCGCAGACGCGGGCGGCGATCAAGAATTTTCAGCGCAGCCGCGGGCTCACCACCGACGGAATTGTCGGGCCAGCCACAGAGGCCGCACTCAGAGCGGCGCTGCAAAGTGGCGGTTCAGCGGGTAAGCAGACGACGCTCGACGGCTTTGCCTTTGACAGCGCCAAACTCAGCGCGGGACATCAGGCGCTGCTCAACGCACTGGCGCGCGCAATCATCGCCAGCTTCGCGACGCCTACCCCGGTGAAGTCGGTCTACATCGTCGGGCACACCGATCCGGTGGGGTCGGCAGCCTACAACGATCAGCTGGCCCGCCGTCGCGCCGACGCGGTCGCGGCCCAGCTTCGCACCAGCCTCCGGCAATTGCGCCCCGGCGGCGACAATCTGGTGAGCATCGTCGTGGAATCGCGCGGCGAAAAAGAGCAGATAGCGGGCGGTGCGGCGCGGAATCGGCGCGTTGTCATCACGCTGCGGTCGGGAGGCCGTCCCAAAAGTTGTGTGATTCGCCCGGTATCCACCGCTCAGGTCATTGCGCGCCTCGGCGTGCCGCGCTCACGTTCGCTGATGTTCACCCGACCGGGCACAGGCTTGGCCGAAAATCCGCCGCCGATTACTCGCCCCTGCTGTATGCTCGCCCCGCAGCAGAGTCCGCGCGGCTCCAGCAATTCCAACTTGCTCAAACCCGGTGGACTCGGCAAGCACAATGGCAATGACGAGCAGGTGGGGCTGATCTACACGGGCAAAGCAGGCTTTCTCGACTTAGGGCATATTCGTGACATGGTCGACATCACCAAGTCGATTCACGACCAGCTTACCCAAGGTCCCACGCCCAACAAGGTCGCTGCCGTCTTCACCTTTGGCGGAGCGAGGGTACTGATGGGCGAAGCGGTCATGCACAAGTGCCCGGTCGATGACATTCTGATAGCGCGAGCGATCGCCTACGATGTCGGGCTGGGACACGAAATCTTCTCCTATGGTCTCTCGACCCCCGGTGGCCACAATTCCTCGTTCTCGCCCGAAGATCTGTGCTCCAACTTGCTGGGGACGCTGATCGGGGAACGCGCGCTGAAAGCGGGCGGCAGCTTCAACGACGCGGTGACGCGGGAGCTCGACAAACTGCTGCGCGACCTCGACGCGCAGAGCATCGCGGAATCGCGCCGCGCCTTCGACCTGATCAACGGACGCTGGGTGAAGTGGTCGGACACATCCGGGACAGTCTCGCTGCTGAGCAAAGACTATCTACGCCGCCGCAACTTCTCGCATGTGCCGTGGAAGGCCGGGCATGCCAGCGACCAAGCGACGCCTGCCTTTGTCACCGCATTTTTCCCGCCTCTCCGCAACATTTATACTTACACGCACAAGGAAGGTGGTGCAGACATCAAGGCGGGCGACTTTGGCAATCGGATCGACACCATCAAAGCGGATGCCAAGAAACGCTACGGCGCAAACTTTGACTCGCCGTAGCCCGATAGATGGAGATGCAGCACATGATCATTGACTGCCACTGCCACGCCGGGCGCGGAGACCTACTGACCGATCCCTGGAATACAGATGCGCCGCTAAAGGTGCATCTCGAACGCGCTCGCGCGGCGGGCATCGCCAAAACCGTGGTCTTCGCCCCGTTCCACAGCGACTACGCTGTCGCCAATGCGGAAGTCGCGCGCATCGTTGCGCGTTACCCCCATCAATTGCTGGGATTCGCCTTCGTTCATGCCCGCCGCGACACAGGGCGGATATTCCAGATGGTCGAGCAGGCGGTCACGCGCTGGAGCTTCCGCGGCATCAAAGTTCACGGCGCAGATGGGCTGCCGGGACGTGAAATCTGCGCCGTGGCCGCCCATTTCGGCATTCCCGTGCTAGTCGATGTCGTCGGGAAGGCGTACGCCATCGAGATGTTCGCTTCGCGCTTCCCCTCCGTCGATTTCATCATCCCGCATCTGGGCAGCTTCGCGGACGACTGGAAGGCGCAGCAAACCGTGTGCGATCAACTAGTGCGCTATCCGAACGTGTATGCGGATACCTCTGGCGTGCGCCGCTTTGACTACATCGTGCAAGCGGTGGAACGGGCGGGCGCACGCAAATTGTTGTTTGGCAGCGATGGTCCGTGGCTGCATCCCGGAGTGGAACTGCACAAGATCCGCGTGCTCGGTCTGTCACCCGCCGACGAAGCGCTGATCCTCGGCGGCAATATTCGTCGGCTGTTAACGAAAGTACGCAAGCCAAGCCTAACGCGCTTGGCATCGGAAAGACTGCCGCCACAGCACGAACTACCGATCGTCGTGGAAGCGAGTCCACAGCGCGAGTTGGAACTCTAGGGGTAGTTCCAGATCAAGCTTGGATAATTCACTACTCCCTTGACTCGTCCACAAAACACCTCTAGACTGCCGCACTTTCGCCACTTGGTACTGCCCACATAAATCGTTGAAAATTCACACTTGACCCTCCGGGACGTACTCGTAGGGTTCGGAGCCTGAATTTTACCGGTATCCGAGTCCGCCGTGCTTGTATTTGACGTTTCTGTGGTCGTCAACCTGTTACTTCTGCTCCTGTTGCTGTTTTTGCAGCGTCGTTCGCTCCAACGTTTAGTCAAACAACTCTGGGTGACGTGGCAGCAACACCACCCACGTCGCTGGAAACCCCAGCCCCGCACGAATGTCCCCATTGCCAAAGCGGTATGCGCTTACACACGCTGCGTTCCAAAACCGACCTTCGTCCGTATACCGAGCGCAAAAGCCGTCGCGGACGCAAGAAACGTGTCAGTACGCGCGGATTTGCTTGTCCGAATCGCCAATGCGACTATCGTGGCGTGACCGACGATAACCTCAATGCCCTCGTCGGGTATGGTGCGCCCAACGGCATTCAGCGCTTCAAGTGCCAAGCCTGCACTAAAGTTTTCACCAGTCGCATCAACACCCCGCTCTGCTGCCTCAAAACCGACCCCAAACAGGTTGAATTCGTCCTCTGGATTTTAGCCGAAGGCGTCGATGTCTCAGTCCACGTTCGCTTTACTGGTCACGCAGACGCCACGCTTGCCCGTTGGCTTGAGCAGATGGGCAGCCACAGTCAGGACTGGCACAATTTCTTCTTTCGCAACCTCGTTCTCACCCTCGTGCAGAGGGACGAACTCTACACCCGCATCCGCACGACCGCATCTGCTGCCTGGCTCTGGTTCGCTTTCGACCCGGTCAGCAAAGCCATTCCCTCACCGCTCACTTTGGCGCGTGGTTTCGTCCGTCCAACGCCCGCACCGACCTTCACACATACGCTCTAGGTTCTGGGGCCAACGCCAACACCTGTTTGTTCACCCGTTTACGCGACGCCGGCCTCCGTCCGCTTATCCAAACAGCGTTCGTCGAGCGCGTCAACCTCACCTTCCGTCAGTCGATCGGCGCCCTCTCCCGACGCACATGGGCGTATGCCCAAACGGAGCGGCATCTGCTGCTGCACTGCGAGTGGTTCCGGTTGTACGACCATTTCGCCCGAGCGCACAAATCGCTGACACGCGAGGTTGCCGGGACGATTCCCATTCGCTGCACTTCTACTGTGCTAAAGCGAAATCTACCCCACAATGCTATAGCTGTAATGGCCGTGGACAAGATCGCCTTCGGCAAACCGTTCAAACCGGAACAGGTGCGGATCAATCGGGCAGCGCTGCTCGCCCGTCGCCAGATCGGCGAGCATTTCGCCGACAACCGGTCCCATCTTGAAGCCGCTGCCGCTCCAACCGAAGGCACAGATGAAGCCGTCTAGGCCCGGCATACGTCCCATGATGGGATGCCAGTCAGGCGAAACATCATACAGCCCTGCCCATCCTTTGCCGACGCGCGCCTCGCCCATCAGCGGGATGCGGTGCTCGGTGCGTTCGGCCATATCCGCGTTGAAATCCATGTCCACTGTCTCGACGTAATGATCGGGATCGACGTGGTGCGCGGCTTCGGATGCTTCGATGCTCCCCGCCAAGGTCAAGCGTCCGGTTTCGGGGCGCACATAGAACCCCTGCACGAAATCGCCGATCACGGGATGGCCTTGTGGCAGTGTGTTGGCTGGCTGCTGGAACACCGAGATTTGATGACGACTTGCCTCGACCGGCGTTGAGAACCCGACGGTCTGAGCGATCAGCTTTCCCCACGGCCCCGCCGCATTCACGATGACGGGCGCGCTGAAAATCCCCTGCGTCGTCTCAACACCGACAACCCGATCATGGGTGCTGAGTACCCGTGTTACCTCAACGCCCTGAAGAATAACCGTGCCCAGATCTCGGGCGCGCTGAGCAAAAGCATTGGCGGCCATCGAACCATCCGCACACCCTGCTTCCGGCTCATACGCGCCACCGCCAATATCAGCAACATTGAGATACGGCGCAAACTCGCAGATCGCCGCAGCATCGAGAAACTCCACGTTCACACCGCAGCGTTTCTGCAGGTCGATATTCGCTTTCAAGCCGTCCACATCGTCGGGACTGACGAAGAAGAGTGCTCCAGTGCGCTGAAAACCCGGATCGCCACCGATCACTGCGTCGAAATCGCTCCAGACTCCGAGCGCATGTTTCGCCATGCGGATCGTCGTTTCGTTGGAGTAATGCTGGCGGATGATCCCGCCTGTGCGTCCCGTGCCACCAGCGGCGATAAAGCGCTTTTCCAGCAAAATGACCCGCTGTCCACGCAGCGCCAGTTGATAAGCCGTACTTGTTCCGGTGATCCCGCCGCCGATGATGATGACGTCGGCTGTCTGCTGTGCCATTCAAACGTCTCCTTTGAGGATGTGCAGTAAAGCATCAACGCAGATATTCCCAAACTTGAGCAAACCATCAGCAAGAAAATGATCGCCCTGCGGCGTGACACGGAACGGGAATTCGATCACCCACGCCGGACAGTCGAACCGCTGACCGACGGCATTGATCGCGACGCCGGGCGCTTTCGGAACGCCGACCACCGCATCGGCGGGCGGCGGCTGTATTTCGGGGAAGCTCCCCATCAGGAAGTGCTCAAAATTCCGATGTAGATCCCCATGCCGGGATTTTTCCGGAGAAATCAACCAAACAAACGGCATATCTTCATCGCCGTGAAAGTCAATGAAGCTGTCAACACCAACCGCATGCATAGTATCCAACACACAGTTGACTTCCGGCGCGAGGTCATTGCGGAATTGCCACGCCCGATTCAGGTCAACGCCGGCGGCGTTCACGCGCAAGTTGCCAGCCGCGCTTCCGTCAGGATTCACATTGGGGATAACATAAACGGTCGCTCGTGCGAGCACCTGCTGCACAACCGAATCGCCTTCCCCAAGACGACGCATCAAGCCCTCGACCGCGAATTCGGTCATGCTTTCGCCGGGATGCTGCCGTGCGATGCTCCAGATTTTCTTCGCTTCCGTCCGGGTTTCATCGCCAAATACCAGCAGGTCGATGGGGCGATTTTCTACACTCGTGCCGAGGACACGATGCCTTACGTCCGGCTTCCCCACCAATTCACCGATCACCGTGTTCCGGCGCTCGCTCAGATACGGCACAAAATAGGCAAACCAGATCGTGCCCTGCTCGGGCGTCAGCGTCCAAATCAAATTTGTCCCATCATAGGTGCTGGGAATACGAAACCAGGTGCGCTGATCGTAGGACGCCAGCACATCATAACCGACCCAAGCGATGGGATAGCTCGTCTTGCCCGCGTTGGTGATCCGATACGTGCGTGGTCTCCCGGTCAGGGGCTGATCTTTGAAATAGAACCATTGCGAGGCAGTCGAATTAGTGTCCGCGCGAATGGTCAGGGATACATCCTCAACTTCATCATTCTGGACGATGATGTTGCCGGACTCAAAAGCAGCATCGATGGGCAAGTCATACTCTCCTTCAGAAGCAGCACGATGACAACTATAAACTATCGATTTCAGCGTAACAAACAAATGCCTTATCGTGCAAATTGCACGTCTGCGGGAAACATGCTATTGTTTGCCCTGCAACGAACCGTAGAGTTCGTCGAATCATCGGCAGCAGGTTACCCGAATCCCCCTCATGATTGAGCCGATTGCGATCACGAAATTTCAGATTCCGCCACTGCGCCAACAGCTTGTGCGGCGGTCACGACTGATCGACCGCCTCAACGCCGAAGTGAAACAGCACAAACTGACACTCGTATCCGCGCCAGCCGGATCAGGTAAAACTACGCTGCTCGGTGACTGGGCGCGACAATCCCGGATGGCGGTGGTGTGGATTTCACTGGATGCCAGCGACAACGACCCGAACCGCTTTCTTTCCTGCCTTATCGTTGGCTGCAAAAACCTGCAAGCGACATCGGACACACCGCAAAAAGTCACGACACAGCTGCACAACCGGCCAGACGGCATCAAAACAGAAGATCGCTTCAGCAAATCGCTGGAGCTGATCGTGGTCAACCTGATCAATGATCTAGCTGCGGTCGCCCAACCCGAGATGCCACAGATCGTCATTCTCGATGATTACCACATGATCCAATCCAGTGCCATTCACCACGCTGTTGATTTCCTCGTCGAATATCTGCCGCCGCATGTGCATCTCGTCATCGCCACGCGTACTGATCCGCCCTTAGGGCTGGCGCGCCTGCGTGCCCGCGGACAAATCCACGAACTGCGCGCCGACGATCTCCGCTTTTCTCCGATCGAAACCACGGCCTTTCTGAAATCCATGGTCGGCCCAACCCTCAGCGCCAAGGAAATCCAGACCCTCGAAACCGCGACTGAAGGCTGGATTGCGGGCTTACAGTTGGCCGCTTACATGCTGCGTGACACTGATGAGCGCCCGGACATCGTCAATTTGCTGTCCGGACGACATCAACTGATTTTCGATTATCTGGCAGAGGAAGTGCTGTTCTGTCAACCGGAGTCGATCCAAGCATTCTTGCTGGAAACATCGATCCTCGATCTATTGAACGGCGGGTTGTGCAACGCTGTCACCGGACGCAGCGACAGTCAGGAAGTACTGGAGGGTCTGGTCGGCGCGAATCTATTTATCGTGCCGCTCGACAATGAACGCACGTGGTATCGCTACCACCATCTGTTCATCGATATGCTGCGCTTTCGGCTGCGACGCACGCTCGAAGGGCGCGTTCCTGAACTGCATCAACGCGCCTCGACCTGGTATGCGCACAATGGTCTGGTCTATGAAGCCCTCGCCCACGCCTTCGCCAGCAGCGATTACGAGCGCGCCCGTCAGTTGATTGAAGACACGGATTCGTCGCTCACGCTGCGCGGTGGTGTCAAGATGCTCACCTACTGGCTGAACAAACTGCCGGATCGGATCGTGCGCGCTAGTCCGCGCTTGTCGATTATTTATGCTTGGGCGCTGCTGCTGACGCTCGACATCGACTATCTGGAGGCGCGTTTAAATGACGCCATGCGCGCGCTCGGGATTTCCGATTCTAACCTGTCCGCCATACCCACCGACCTACCGCCCAGAGATGAAGCCTTGATCGGAGAGATCACCGCCCTGAGCGTGTATGTGACCGCCTGCCGGGGGCATCTCGACGACGCTGTGCGCATTGCGCAGGCCGGACTCCAGCGCGAGAACCTCCACCCACAGACGCGTGGCTTGATCGCGGAGATCCTCGGCGATGCTTACCGCGATGCGGGCAAGGCATCGGCGGCCCAGCAGGCTTATCAAGATTCAATCCGCTTTGCGCATCAGGCTGAAAATCCACTAGCAGTCAGCATTTCGCAGGACGAGATCGCCTGGGTGCACCTGATGACGGGCGATTTACACCAATCCAAAGCGGACTTTGAGGCTATCCTCCAGACGTACGACTGGCAGCCACAACCGCTGCTCGCCGTGGCAAAAACCTATGTTGGCTTGGGGCTGATCTACCGCGAATGGAACGACCTAGACCGGGCGGAGCGCTACTTGCTGGAAGGCGCATCACAGTGCGAACTCGGCGGATATCTGCGCTACACCATCACGGCGCTGATCGGGCTGGCGCACGTCAAGCTGGTGCGGAGAGACGCCAAAGAAGCGGTACACCTCGCCTCGAAAGCGGTGCAGATCGCTCAGGGAACCAGCCTGGGTTGGGTGCTGTCCAATGCGCTGGCGTTTCGCGCGGCGCTGTGGCTGCATCCGACCATCAACAACCTGACGGCGGCCCTCACTTGGGCGGAACAGTGTCCGCTGACACTCGCCGACACGCCCGTGTATCTCCATCAAATCGAATACCTGACGCTCGTTCGCGTGCGTCTCGCCACCGATTCTGCATCCGCGAACGCAGCGCTGCCGCTGCTCGCCGCGCTCGCACAGCAAGCAGCCGACGATGGCCGGCATCTGGATGTAATCAAGATTCGCCTACTGCAAGCCCGGATCCATCAAACGACCGGGCAAACCGCCGTCGCACACGCACTGATCAAGCAGACACTGGCGCTGGCGCAGGCTGAAGGGTATCGCCGCGTATTTCTGGACGAAGGTGCACCACTGCGCGATCTACTGAATGGCTACTCACCGCCCACCATTCTGCGACTTTATGTTGCGGACCTGCTGTCCGCCTTCGCCAATGAACTGCCCCCACCGCAGACGCTCACCGCCCCGGCCCCATTGAGCGAACCGCTCACGCCACGTGAGCTGGAAGTGCTGCAGCTGCTGGCCCACGGGCTAAGTAACCGCGAAATCGGCGCGAAACTGCACATTTCGATGGGCACAATCAATACCCATACGCGCCAGTTGTTCCGCAAACTGAATGCCCACAATCGTATCCAAACCTTAGCGAACGCCCGCGCACTCGGCTTGCTCCCCTAACACAAATCATATGATCGTATGATGCAGCCTGGCGCGCCGCGCGCCAATATGAATGCTGCGCTTCGAATCGACATTGATCTGTCGCAGTTGAGACTGAAGAGGGGAAGAAACTATGAAGCGGTTTTCACTTCTTTTGTTGTGTCTATCGATACTTTCGCTGTTTACATTTGGGGTGGCGGCGCAGGAACCAGGCACCTTCGTCTACGCGCTGCGCATCGATCCTGAAACGCTTGACGTTCAGAACGGTTCTGGTTCGACCAACACGATTGGGCAGTTCCTCGGCGCAACGCTGATCACGCTCGATCCGGAAACCAGCGCCTATGTTCCCTGGTTAGCGAGCGATTGGTCGGTGTCGGAGGACGGGCTGACATGGACTTTCCACCTGCGCACCGATGTGAAATTCCATGATGGATCGCCGCTGACCACCGCCGATTACGCCTGGACCCTCAACCGCGCCATCGACCCGGAGAATCCCACCTACATGGGTTCGCTGCTGGATGGCATGGCCGCTGCCGAAGCCCTCGACGATACAACGCTGCAAATCACCATGGCCTTTCCCAATTATTCGCTGCTCGCAGGCCTGGCGAATCCGAGTTTGCAGCCGCTCTCTCAGGCTTGGGTCGAAGCTCAGGGCGATGATTACGGCCGCAATCCGCTGGGCGTTGGCCCGTTCAAATTCGTATCGTGGAGCACATCGCAGAACGTGATCCTCGAACGCAACACAGATTACACCTGGGCTCCCGCCTGGGCAGAGGGTCTGCCACAGATCGACCGCATCGAATTCCGCATCATTCCCGAATACGCGACGCGCGTCGCCGCGCTAGAAGTCGGGGAAGTCGATTTCAGCGACCTGCAGCCCAATGACGCCGCCTCGTTTGAAGGCAGCGCCAGTCTGCAAATTGTCAGTCGCCTATCTGCCGGCACGCAGAACGCAATCTTCATGAATCTCGAACGCGAACCATTCACGGATGCGCGCGTGCGTCAAGCTTTTGCGCAGGCCATCAACCGCGACGGTTTCATCGCCGTTGTCGGTCAGGGTCACGGTGCGCCAGCCTTCAGCCCGCTGTCGAGCGCGACGACGGGTTACTGGGACGGCGCCGAAGCCGCCGCCCCTCCCTATGATCTCGACGCAGCGCGGGCACTGCTCGCAGATGCGGGTTGGACGGACAGCGATGGCGACGGCATCCTCGACAAAGATGGACAGCCGCTCATCGTTGAATTCAAGACGAATGGCGACTTCTTCGGCACGCTGGCGACCGTGTTCCAAGACCAAATGCGTCAGCTTGGTGTCCAGATTGACATTCAACTGCTCGATGTGGGCGTGCTGCTCGATGCGATGGATGGAGGTGACTACACACTCACCGCCAGCTCGCTCGGCTTGAACGACAGTCAAGCGCTGTTCTTTGAATTCCACTCCAGCATGATCGGCTTTGCCAACACCGGTCGCGTTGCCGACCCGGCACTCGACGCCATCCTCGAACGGATGAGCGCGGCCGTCAGTGCGGAAGACAATCAGGCGGCATCGAATGAGGTGCAGCAGTACGTCATCGAAAATGCTTACATCCTGTCGACCTTCACGCCGGAACGCTTCTGGGGCGTGAGCAACCGTGTACAGGGCGTCATTTTCGGACGCACCGGCACCTTGTACCTCGACCAGGCGTCCCTTCAGTAGCTGATCTGTGCGGAGGGGTGAGCCAGTGCTCACCCCTCTCTTCCCAGTCCGTCCACCGAGTTGAGACTTCCAAGCGATGACTCGTCTGCTTCCAAGTGCTTTGAGTTGGGTAAAACCACCCACCGCGCCGCGCGGCGATCAAAGCGACACTTTTTGGGACATGCACGTTCCCGACCCGTATCGCTGGATGGAGACGCCCTCGCCCGATCTCGATCGCTGGCGCGCGGAGCAGGCGCAGATCATCAATCAGTTATGCGCGGAGCTTCCAGCATACGACGGGGCGCTGACCTTTCTCCGCGACCACGAGCCCAGGACTGCGGCGCGCAGTGAGGCATTCGTCAGCCCTGACGGTCGCACTAGCGTTCAGACAACGTATCAGCGCGCTGCGAGCGGTGTTAGGCTGTCCCTTACTCTGGATGGTCAGCCCATCGATAGGGACATTGAATCCGATTTCCCGCTGATCAAAGTCGTGTGGTCAGCCGATAGTTCAGCCTTCGTCTACAATGCCATCTACCGCAGCGCCCGACCGAGCGGCATCTATCTGCATCGCATCGGCACGCCTGACGATGTGCTGCTGGTCGCACAACCAAACGAAACCGGGCGCTTCGTGTTCCCGTATCCGGCAGACGATGGTCTGCACTTCTTGATCCATTTCGAACATTTTGCCGGGGCGACGGGCGGCTGGGCGCTGCGTGGATTCGCGCCGGACGCACCGCTCACACCACTGCTCCCGGTAGATATCCCCTACCGCATGATCTGGGTGGGCAGTCGCGGCAGCTGGGTCTACTTCGTCACCGACAACACCGCCCCAAATTGGCGCATCGTGGCGCTGGATCTTAACGCGCCGGAGACACAGCGCGAGATTGTGCCGCAGCAGACCGAACCGATCGCCATGTACGCCGGCGCGAACGACGGCAAGATCGCGGTGATCGGCGATCAGCTATTGGTAACCTATGTGCGCTACAACACGCACGTGATCCGCGCCTTTGATCTGAACGGCGTTCCGCTCGGAGAGGTCGCGCTGCCGACTCCCTGCCAAGTCAATCGCATTGGGGCGGATGCGCCGGGAACGGCGGTAATCAGCGTGGAATCGTTCGTCACCCCGCCCGCCGATCTGGTTTACGACCTGACGGCATGTGAACTGATCCGGTCAGAAGTATCAACGGTTGACGATGTCCGCTACAAACTCAGCTTCTACACCTCAAATGATGGCACGCGCATCCCGCTGACGCTGGTCTATCGCCGGGGAACGCTCCAGGATGGCGACAAGCGCATCCTGCTCGCGGGTTACGGCGGGTGGGGTGTCGCCTTCATGCCCAAGTACGATCCGCTCATTCAACTGTGGTTGGATTGGGGCGGTGTGTACGCAATCGCGCACGTACGCGGCGGCAGTGAGTACGGCGAAGCGTGGCATCAGGCGGGACAGCGGGCGAACAAGCAAAACAGCTTTGACGATTTTTGTGCCGCAGCGGAACACCTGATTCACGAGGGGTGGACACAGCGGGGACGCATCGCGATCACCGGCGCGACGGGCGGCGGCCTCTTGGTGACCGTATGCGCCCAGCAGCGCCCCGATCTCTTCGCGGCGGCGGTCGCCGAAGCCGCGCCGGTTGACCTGCTGCGCTTCCCGGATACACCGTTCGGTGAGCTGGTCAGCGCGGAACTGGGACATCCCCGCGAGTTGCAGGCGGCCTTTGCAGCGCTGTTCGCCTATTCGCCCCTGCACACCATTCCTTCCGGCGCTTGTCCGCCCTTGCTGCACCTGATCGGTGCCGGCGAAGAGCGTTTTCAACCGGGACAACTCTACAAGCACGTCGCGGCAATGCAGCACGCGGGGCATGTGACACTTTTGGGCGAACTAAGCGGACGGCAGCGCGCCGCGCTCAAAGCCGCCTTCTGCCGGGCACTCACCGACGGCGCAATCGAGGATGAATCGAACAATGGAAGCAGCGAATAACCTGAAGCACGCGCTCGTCAATGTAGATGACTGCGTGCTGCTCGTGATCGATGTACAGGATTACTTTCTGGACAAGCTGACGCAACCGCAGCGCGACAAGCTGATCAGCCGCATCGGTTGGGTCATGGAGATTGCCAAGATTCTGCAGGTGCCGATCATTGCGACGGCGGAGGAAATGCCGCGCTGTGGCAGCCTGACCCGATCTTTGGCGGAAAAACTACCGCCGACAGCGCCGATCTACAACAAGATGATCTTCGCGCTGGCCGACAACCCTGACATTTTGGCGGCTGTACAGGCCACCGGACGGCACACGGCCGTGCTCGTAGGCATGGAGACCGATGTGTGTGTTGCCCAGTCGGCCATCGGGCTGATCGGGGCGGGTTTTCAGGTGGTCGCCCTCGCCGATGCCACGATTTCGCCGGGAGACGCGCATGAATTCGGTTTAGAGCGGATGCGCGGCGCTGGGGTGCTGCTCATGCTGGCCAAGTCGCTGTACTACGAATGGATCCGTACGGTCGCCATGAGCAACCAGATACCAGAGGAACATTTCGACCGGATTGGCGTGCCTTTAGGGATGACACTGTGAAGCGCCTATCACCCGCCGACTCGCGACCAGCCTTCGCCTCAATCTGCTCAGATGTGTGGCAGCACCGTCTTGAGCGCAGTCCATTTCTGGCGCTGCTGGCTGGCGCGCGCCTCACCCGCCTTCCCGAAATCTCACTGCGCGCTGCGGAGGAACGCGCGACCTTCATGAAGGCGCAGTTGGAGCGTGTGCAGACCCTCGATCATACGGAACTGACGTATCACGAGCAGTTGATCGCGCGTACGCTCGAATGGGATTTGGCGCGCGCCGCCGAAGAGGTCGAAACCTGGTGGTATTTCTTCCCGGTGACGCCGTTTTCGTCGCCGCTGTCCGACGCGCTCCAGATTCTTTCGTCCATTCCGCTGAACACGACTGAACGTCTGGAAGATTTCGAACACATCGCTCAACATCTGCCCAACTTGCTGGACGACATGTATGCCCGTCTGGAAGCGCAGTTCCAACGGGGGATCGTACTGCCTCAAGCCGAACTGGAAATCGTCATTCCCTATCTGTCAAACTTCCTGCAGCCACCAGAGAAAAGTCCGTTCCTCGTGCGTCCGGAGTCGATCAACGAGGCGGTCAAGGACGCGGGCGCGACTCTGCGGGTGCGCATCGACCGCCTGATCGAAGCTGAGCTCAATCCGCGCATTGAGAAACTGATCGGCTGGCTGAAAGGGGACTATGCCCGGTCTGCGCCGGATCGCGTCGGGCTATACCAGTACCCCGGCGGCTTGGACGCTTATCAGCACTTGATCCGCAAGCACTTGACACTGGACCTCGACCCGCAGCAGGTTCACGCCCTCGGGCTCGAAGCGGTCGAAGCGGTCATGGCGCAGATGGCAGAAGTCCGGGCGCAGCTCGGCTATTCAGGGTCAGCCGCAGACTACCGCGATGTACTCAAGCGCGAGCCGTATTTCTACGCTAAAACGCCCGAAGAAGTCGGCGAGCGGCTCATGGGCTATGTCACACGCCTCACGCCGCGCATTCCAGAGTATTTCTCCGCGCTCCCGAAAGCGCCTTTCAGCGTGAAGCGCCTCGCCCCCGAATTCGAGGGGTCGGTGACCTTCGGCTACTACGATCTGCCAAACCAGTTCGATCCGGTCGGTTACTATGTCTACAACGGGTCCGATCTGACCAATCGCCCCTTGATCTACGCGGCTGGTCTGATCTATCACGAGCTCGTGCCGGGGCATCACTTCCAGTTAGTGCGGCAAATGGAAAGCGAACATATTCCGCTTGTCAGCCGCTACGCCTTCCACACAGCCTATGTCGAAGGCTGGGCGGAATATGCCGCCGAACTCGCTGGCGAAATGGGCTTGTACGTCGAACCGCTCGACTGGTACGGTCGCCTGCTCATGCACCTCTTTACGGCAGTCCGCATCGTCGTCGATAGCGGCATGAATGCGCTCGGCTGGACACGAGAACAAGCCAGCGCCTACATGCGTGAACGCATTATCGAGTCAGAGACGCAGATCAGCACCGAGACGCTGCGCTACGCCGTCGACATTCCGGGGCAAGCCCTGACTTACAAGATGGGCCATCGCAAATTCCAAGAACTCCGCGCCCGAGAGCAGGCCAAGCTGGGCGCGGCATTCGATATCCGTCATTTCCATGAATCAGTGCTCGGCTATGGTTCCATGCCGTTCCCTGTGCTGGAATGGCACCTTGATCATGTTCCGGCGGAGTGAGGGGTGATGACAACCTATCCAGAGACACGGCGTGAAGTCGTGCACAAAACCGTTGGCGGCATCAGCTTTGACGACCCCTATGCGTGGTTGCAAGTCGACAATGAGGAAACGCTCGCGTGGCAGTGGGCACAGGATGAGATCGCTCGTACGCAGCTGGCCGAAGGACGCGAACGTCTGCGCGAAGCGATTGCTGCCGCCGTGAGCAAGAGCGTCAGCCAGATCGAACTGCCGCCGCGCAAAGCGGGAGACCGTTGGTTCTGGCTTAAGGGCGGCGACTCAGTTTGGCTGTCCGATTCACCCTTTGAGGCGGGAAGCCTGTGGTTCGACGCGACGGACCTGGCACGGGCGCTCGCCACGACCAGCAAGGTATACATTCGCACCGCCGAGCCGACGCCGGACGGGACGCGCCTGCTGCTGTCGCTCACCTTCGACGGAGCGGCGGACGAGCATTTCTACTTTCTCGACGTGAATGACGCGCCGCCTCAGCCGATATTCGTGTTTCGCTTCCCATATGTCGCGGGCGTGGCAGCGTGGATGCCGGACGGTGAAGGCGTGTGGATCGGCGGCGAACGGTACGAGGACGGTCATCTGCATCTGAAATATCTGGCGCCGAATGCACCGCGCTATCCCGAAGCCGTGTTCACAGTGGACGACATCCCTTTCGATGTGCCTATGATCGCCGCGCAGGTCTCGCCGGGTGGACGATCTGTAATCGCCATCAGCGGTCCGCACGAATGGACGGCGTACCAGATCGGCGCTGTGCAAACGGGCACATGGCGGCGCTTCGTCCCCGCCGACTTTCGGGGGGAATGCTATGGCAACTGGATCGACGACGAGCATTACGCGGCGATCTGTACTGAAGGCGCGCCGCGCGGGCGGGTGGTGATCATCCCGATCGCGACGTCGCAGGATCGTTCTACGTGGCGCGAGATCATCCCGGAAACCAACGCGGTGCTGCGCAATTTGCTGGCCGTGGGCAACGCCATCGTCCTCGCCGAACTCCACGATGTATCCGTGCGCGTGCGCGCTTATCACCTCGATGGGACACCCGCTGCCGATATCCTCAGCGAACCATTCGCCCATGCCTCGCTGACCAACCGTTACGCCAGTATCAATCGCTCCGACGCGCTGATTTTCACCTACGGGACATTCACCCGGGCGGGCGTGATGGTGCACTACGATTTCGCGGCGCAGGCGCTGCACACAATCGGCGCGGCAGGCGAAACGCTCGCTCACATCGCCGTCGATCAGCAGTTCGCCGTCAACAAAGACGGAACCCACATCCCTTATTTCCGCGTCTACCGGAGCGATCTCGACTTGTCGCAGCCACAGCCCACGCTGATTACAGGCTACGGGGGTTTCAACATCGCGCAGATGCCGCACTACCTCGGCGCGCTCACGCCGTTTGTCGAAGCGGGGGGCGTGTATGTGCGCGCAAACTTGCGCGGCGGTTCGGAATATGGGAGCATCTGGCATGCGGCCGGTCGCTTAAAGCACAAGCAGAACACGTTTGACGACCTGTACGCGGTGGCAGAAGACCTAATCCGCGCTGGCGTGACCAGGCCGGACAAGCTCGCCATGAGCGGGCGCAGCAACGGCGGACTGCTGGCAGGCGTGGCGCTGACCCAGCGACCGGACCTATGGCGCGTGGTCGTGCCCGTCGTGCCGCTGCTCGACATGCTGGAGCCGATTGCCCCCGGTCCGGTCGCCGAAGCGATTAAATCGTTCTATGTGCAGGATTACGGCGATCCCGACGATCCCGAATTCAGCGCGGTACTCTACGCCTATTCGCCCTATCACAACGTGCGCGACGGCACGACTTACCCGGCGGTCTTGCAGGTGTTCGGCGAGAAAGACCTCGGCTGTCCGGCGTATCACGGGCGCAAGTTCACGGCGCGGCTGCAAGCGGCGACCACATCAGGGCTTCCGATACTGCTGCGCGTGTGGAAAGTGACCGGGCATGCCGCGGCCGGCAATACGGCGATCGATCAGGATGCAGAAATCTATGCTTTTATCATGCGCGAATTAGGCATGACGTTTTAGGAGAGTGTGTGTGATCGTCGTGCGGCGGCTGCTGCTATTGATACCGATCCTGTTCGGCGTTTCGCTGCTGACGTTCGCGCTCGCCAAAATCACCCCCGGCGACCCGGCGCGCATTGTCCTGGGGCAGACGGCCACACCTGCTCAGGTGGCCGCGCTGCGCGCCGAAATGGGGCTCGACGATCCGATGCTCGTGCAGTACGCCCGCTTTTTGACAGGCGCGCTGCATGGCGATTTCGGACGCTCATTTCGCGGTAACATTCCTGTCTGGGATGAAATCATGGCGCGCCTGCCGAGTACGATTGAACTAACGCTCGCCGGACTCGGCCTCTCCATCCTGATTGGCATTCCCGCGGGGATCCTCGCGGCGACGACGCGCTATGTCTGGATCGACCGTGCGGTGATGCTCACCGCCATCATCGGTATTTCGATCCCGAACTTCTTCTTCGCCATCGTGCTGATCCTCATCTTCGGGCTGAGTCTGCGCTGGGTTCCCGTCACGGGCGGCCAGGGGCTAATCAGCTTGATATTGCCCGCGGTTGCCTTGGCAGTCGGGCCGGCGGCGGTGTTCGCCCGACTTACCCGTTCGAGCATCCTCGAAGTCATCCGTGAAGATTACGTGCGCACAGCCCGCGCCAAAGGCCTGAATGAGCGCGTGATCAACTGGCGGCATGTGCTGCGCAATGCGCTGATCCCAGTCGTCACGCTGCTGGGCTTGCAGTTCGCCACACTCTTGAACGGAGCGGTGTTTCTGGAGTCGGTGTTCGCGCGGCCAGGACTGGGCCGCTTCATCGTCGACGCCATTGGCGCGCGCGATTATCCGCAGATTCAGGGGATCGTGCTGTTCGCGGCCTCGGTCTACGTCGTGCTCAATCTGCTGGTCGATGTTTCTTACGCCCTGCTCGATCCGCGCATTCGCTACCAGTGACCCCATGAACGCACCGTCCATCGATCAACCGGCCGATCAGATTGCCCAGCTCAAGCCGCCCAAGCAGGCAGGAATGAGTATGGGGAAAATTGCGTGGCGCAGCTTGCGCCGCAACCCCTTGGCGATGTTCGGTTTGATCGGGCTCGTGCTGATCGCCCTGATTACAATCTTTGCGCCGCTGATCGCCCCGGCAGATCCGTTGACGCTCAACTATAGCTCCGTGACCAAGCCCCCCGCCGCCGATCACCTATTTGGCACGGACGACCTAGGGCGTGACATCTTCAGCCGCGTACTGTGGGGTGGGCGCGAATCGCTGCGCGTGGCGCTGATCGCCACCGTGATCTCGTGGACGGGCGGCATTGTCATCGGGCTGGTCAGCGGCTACTACGGCGGGTTGATCGACTCACTCTTCATGCGCTTTTTCGACGTGCTGATGGCGTTTCCCGGCATACTCCTGCTTTTGAGCATCGTCGCCGTGCTCGGCCCCGGTCTGGAAACAGTGTTGATCGCGCTCGGATTGGCGGAAATCCCCTTCACCGCGCGGCTAACGCGCGGGATGGTGCTCTCAGCCCGCAACCGGGATTACGTTTTCGCCGCTGTGGCCGTCGGCGCGCGGGCGAACCGGGTGATGTTCCGGCACATTTTGCCGAACATCATCCCAGTGTTGATCATCTATTCGACCGTCGGCTTAGGCGGCACCATCTTAACTACCGCTGGATTGAGCTACATCGGACTCGGCGCGCAGCCACCCACCGCCGAATGGGGTGCGATGCTCAATTATGGGCGCACTTATCTGCGCACCGCGTGGTGGATGTCGGTCTTTCCCGGTCTGGCGATCTTCCTGACCGTGCTGTTCGTCAATCTGCTGGGCGATGGTCTGCGCGACGCACTCGATCCCCGCCTTAAGACGTGACGCCCTACTCTATGCCGTAGAGTCCGCCATAGCGCTCACGCAGATAGCGCATGAACGAGTCGGCTTCTAGGCCGCGCCCGGTCGCCTTCTTAAGCAGCGCGTCCGTCTGGAACTTACGCCCGTGTGCGTGAATGTTTGTATTCAGCCAACCGAGGAGCGTATCGAACTTCCCCTGCGCCATCTCCGCCGGGAGAGTCGGGTGATCGTCAAGCACCTTGTACCACTGCTGCGCCGACGCCAGATTGCCGAGCGCATACATGGGGAAATAGCCGATCAGCCCGATGGACCAGTGAATATCTTGCAACGGTCCCAGCGACACGGCTGGTGGTTCGATCCCAAGATACGCTTCGAAGCGCTCGTTCCACGCTTTTGGCACATCCTCCGGCTGAAGTGCGCCCCTGACCAGTTCCATTTCTAATTCGGTACGCAGCATAATATGCAGGTTATAGGTCACCTCATCGGC
The DNA here is from genome assembly GCA_937988705.1 of uncultured Chloroflexota bacterium. GTDB lineage: Bacteria > Chloroflexota > Anaerolineae > Aggregatilineales > Phototrophicaceae > Flexifilum. The sequence continues at coordinate 49,915 of CALKIA010000011.1, forward strand.
ATCCACACGGATTGTCGTCGGTTTCACACGTGTGATGCCGCGATAGAATGACTCGAATTCAACCTTGCCGAGCTGCTCTGGGAAATAACTTTGTAGACGGGGATATGCCCACGTCCACAACTCGCGACTGAAGCCAACGTTGTTCTCCCACAGGCGCGCCTGCGATTCATGGATCAGCCAAGTCGTGCCATGACCAAGTGGCGTTCCATCAAGGCGTTCGGGAATGCCCTGCTCGTACAGCGCATGACCAACTTCGTGGATCGCGCCAAATGGACCAATGATCAGATATTCCGGCTCGAAACGGGTGGCGACGCGCACATCCCCACGCCCAAACGTAACTTCCAGCGGATGCACATAGCTGTCAAAGCGACCGCGTTCGAAATCGTAGCCCATTGCCTTTATGACCTCAATGGTGAACTCGCGCTGCTTCGCCACATCGAACGGCTGGTGTATGAAGCTGTTGTCCGGTTCCGGTCGCTGCCGGATTTCGTTGAGCAGCGCGATCAGACCCGGTTTATGGGCATTGAACAGGAGTTGAACATTCGCGGCAGTCAGATCAGGGTCGCTCTCCCCAACCAGCGCATCATACGGATGTTCGGCATAGCCGAGGTAGTCGGCTTTCCGGCGCGTCAAGTCAAGGATGCGCTTAAACGCTGGCAGGAAGATCGAGAAATCACCTGCTGCGCGCGCGCTCACCCACGCTTGATTGCCGAGCGCCGTCGTTTCTTCGATCTGCGCGGTCATGTCGGCGGGTAGGCGGGTCGCTTCTTCATATTCATGCCGTGCCAAGCGGATCATACTCGCCTCGTCCGAATCAGCCGGAGCACGCTGCATCTCCTGTTCGGCGACTTCGATAGCGCGTCGCATCATGTCACTGGTGATCAGCTCATTGCGTAGGCGTACAACCATTGCTCGCTGCGCAGCCCGAGCTTTCGCTCCTTTTGGCGGCATATTCACCTGTTGATCCCACCTAAGGATGATGTTGATCCGGTCAAACTGTTCGAGCGTGGTCAGGTGCTGCAGAAGTTGGTTGTATTGTTCGCCCATATGACCTCGGTGAGCCGATTCTAGAGAGAAGCTCACCCATTCTACCGTGAATGAGTGAAAATGGGTGTTGGGCAACTCGTGCAAATGGAAGAACTTTACACCCGCATCCGCGCCACTGCTTCCGCCTGCTGGCTCTGGCTCGCCTTCGACCCGGTGACCAAAGCCAGCCCCTCCCTCCACCTGGGCGGTCGTACCAAAAACGATGCCTTCGCCCTCGTCCATGACTTCCAGCTCCGCCTTCTGCCGGAGTGTATCCCTGCTGCCACCACTGAAGGTCTTCGCAGTTACTTCTATGCCCTGACGGCGCACTTCGGATTTTGGTTCCGTCCGCCCAACGCCCGTACCGACCACTGGCAACCCAGTTCTGACCTACACTATGGTCAGCTCGTCAAACGCAAAAACAAGCGCCACATCACCTTCACGCATACACGCATGCTTTGGGGTAAACGTCACGAGTTGTTTGCGCGTTTACGTGAAGCCGGACTCCGTCCGCTTATCCAAACCGCCTTCGTCGAGCGCGTCAACCTCACCTTCCGTCAGTCCGTTGCTTCCCTCTCACGACGCACTTGGGCTTATGCGCAAACCGAGCGTCATTTACTGCTCTACTGCGAGTGGTTTCGTTTGTACTATCATCTCATTCGCGCGCATGAGTCCTTAGCACTCGAAGTTCCCGGCTTGAAACAGCGCTGTCGTTCACGTTCACC
>CALKIA010000012.1 GCA_937988705.1 uncultured Chloroflexota bacterium
ATAAAATACAGGCGCTCCGGCGTTTCGCCTAGTTCCACTTTGGCGCACAATAGCGATTCCCGCGCACAGGCCCGTGTCAGCCCCTCGTCCAGCGCCGCTTCGCCACCTACGCCCGTCATAAAGACCGTGTTCGCCGTGAAATCGCGCCGCAGCAAGTAGCGGAATGTCCCTTCGCGCTGCTGGATCGCCCACATGGCGTACAGCGTCACCTTGAGTTCGGTCACGTTGTCGATGAGCGGCAGCAGGTCGCTGATGAACTGCGCGTAGACGGCGAAAGTTGGCTGTTTGCCGGGGAGGAAGCCGCTGAACTTCGTCATAGGCTGCCCAGATCGATCTTCATGGTCTTGGCGTCTGAGAATTTGGTCAGCGACCGTTCGAAGTGCAGATCAATCGTTCCCGTTGGGCCATTACGATGCTTGGCGACGATGACCTCAGCTTTGTTCGGGAACTCAGTAGCTTCGTTGTACATAATATCGCGGTACAGGAACATTACGATATCAGCGTCCTGCTCTAATGAGTTATGGACGATCAGATTGTTAGCGACGAAATTGTGATTGCCGGGAACCGTGAGATCAAAGACTTCACTTTCGCCATCTGGTTCGATGGAGACGATAGCATCCCAATTGACATCACTATCTTGGATGCAGGGTTCATCTATAACGCTATGTCCGTTTGCAGCATAGAAAAGTATTCTCTTCTCCTGCCGCACGAGGCGATCTAAGCTCGGCAACGCGAGGCAGTCTTCAGTGGCGAGTTCGTCCAGTCGCTTCCACCCATTGATCGTGAGGAATTTGTGGTTGCCCGTCGCGCGGATTGTGCGTCCTAGCTGCGTGGTCAGCTTGTAGACGAACTTCACACCCGTGCAAAAGGCGTGACTGACTTCAGCAGATTCAAGTTTCCAGGTCTCCGTATTGAGACTCAGCACACGGAAACCGGACTTGTCCTGCAAGTCGCGGATCGGAACGTAGTCACCCGTATCTGGTAGGTAGACCAGCGATTCACCGGTCAAACAGCCCGACTCACGAAGGTCACTTAGCTGCGGATGCTTATCCTGCCGCTGTTCGACCGCACGTGACAATTGCGCCGCCGACAACACCGGGACGTTCAACTCGCGCGCCATTTCTTTCAACGCGCGGCTGATGTAGCTGACTTCCTGTACGCGGTTGTTTTCGTAGCCCGCGCCCGCGCTCATCAACTGCAAGTAATCGACAATGACGAGATCGAGCCCGAATTCGTGGGCGATGCGGCGGCATTTCGTGCGCATCTCAATGGGGGTGATGGCGGCGGAGTCGTCGATGAAAATATTCAGGTTGCCTAAGCGCCCGGTTGCCTCGACGAAGCGCGAATACTCACGCTGATCCAGTTGACCCGTGCGCAGTTTCTGCGTATTGATGCCCGTTTCCATGGAGACGAACCGCTGTACGATCTGTTCGTGCCCCATTTCCATCGTGAAAATGAGAATGCGCGCGCCGAATTTGGCCGCGTTTAAGGCAATCGACAGCATCCACGAGGTTTTGCCGCTGCCCGGACGACCCGCGAAGATGAGCAGGTCGCTGCGCTGCAAGCCGCTCAACAGCCCGTCAAGGTCGCGGAAGCCCGTCGGCAAGCCCATCGGTTCGTCGGGGTGCTGCATCTTGTGTTCGATGCTGGCGAAGAACGTATCAATTGCCTGATACATCGGCACAAGGTCGCCGCGCTGATTGCGTTCCGTCACGCGGAACA
>CALKIA010000013.1 GCA_937988705.1 uncultured Chloroflexota bacterium
GGTTGCTGATCTGGCAGTCGATCACGTCGCGCACCGCGCCGTCGCTGAACAGGAATGATCCGAGCGGCACGAGCGCCAAGCGCGTCCCGTCCGCCGTATGTTCGCCGGAGAGCAGGCGCATTACCAGCCGCAGCCCCTCGTACAAATCGGGATGCCGCGTTCCTTTGAAGGTTTCCGCCATCTGGCGCAGCCGCTGCGTGGAGTAGTATTTGACGTAGCGTTCCCGCGCCGCCGTCAACGCGGGGTCATTGTTCGGGTTGGGTTGCAGCAGCAGATCGCGGTCTTCGGCCACGAACAAGAACAGCAGGCGGTAGACGACGCGCAGCAGTTGGCGATAGGTGTCCTGACCGCTCAAGCCGCCGCTGCTCAACCGATCCCGCAGCGCAGCGTTGGCGGGATGCTCTAGAAAGCCCAGCCCCAGCGCCGTGATCGCCGCTTCCACGCCGTCGCGCAGTTGGTCGAGCGCCCGCGTCCCCTGATCCTCCGCGACCTTCATCCACTTTTCCAGCCAGCACTCGGACGGCTTCGCGCCCTCCACGCGGGACTGGTGGCAGAGCAGCCATAGCAGCACGAAATCGCTGTAGACTTCGCCGTCCATCATCGCTTCGAGGTCGAACTCGACGTAGGCTTGGCGCGTCAGCGTGACGTTGTCGCGCAGAATCCGCAGTTTGTAGCCGTTGCTCAAGAAGCCCCACAGGTTGCCGTCGCTGCGGTTGAGGAACACTTGCACCAGACTGTGCGGGCTGGCGGTCGCCGCCCCGGCTACACCGCGCGTGCGCGTATCCAGATCGACTTTGTAGCTCACCAGATGGATCGGCACCTGCTCCCACGTATGCGAGATCGGGTAGGTGCGCCCGTCAATCTCATAGGCGGGGGCAGACTGTAAGCGGCCATAATCGAGTTCGCGGAACAGCGGCAGCAGCCAGCGTTCGCGGGTGACGCTCGTCCCGAGATCGCTTTCCGGCAGGCGTTCCTGCGCCGCGCGGAAGCTCGCCCACACGCCTTGCAGCGCATTCCACGCGCGGTTGATCGCCTCATTGAGCTTTTCGCCGGGGTGGTGGTAACTCTCCGGCGTCAGCCCGTCGAGCGTCGCGCCCTCGCTGATGCGCTGGAGCAAATCGGCGGGCAGCAGCGCGCCTTCCGTGCGAATGGTGGTGTACAGTGCGGTTTTTGTCGCCACAAGCGATCTCCACTGGCCAATCAGCTCAATCCGATAAAATCCAAATTAAAACCTAATTTTTGTGCTCTATTCACAATGTAGTTATATAATCCACATTGTACCTTAACAAGCTAACAGCATTTCCGGCCCACTTCTTTACCTGAGATAATCTCATTGGAGAGTGCGCTACGGAAAACTGGTTTTATGCGCCCGATCTTCGGGCAACGGTCGAATTCACCGACCATGCGTGTTTGCGTATGGGCGAACGGGTTGTCACGTACGCGGAGATCGTGGATGCAATTAAGCACGGTCGTCAACCACCAGGGACCAACAAGCGTTGCTACCGCGATCTGACGGTAGCAGTCGAACGTAAGCCCGCAACGTACGTGATTGTGACTGTCTGGCTCAACTAGCACCACGGCCCCCGTAGTTGAGGCGGGGGAAAACCAATAGTAAGCGTTTTCGTTAAACGGGAGTGCTGTTAGCTTGTGGGTCACCCGCATCCGCTGTTCACCGCGCATTATTCGTCTTTGTCCGGCATCTCATCCAGATTCATAGTTTGCAGCAACCGCCACAGCTTCACAATCAGAATTTGAGACATATCGTCAGGCTGCTTTCCTGCGAAGTCGGGGGCATTGATCAAATCAGGATTCTTTCCCCAGAGGCCGAGCTCATTTCGGATGCCCATGCCGTAATACCGGTGCAGTTGCCAAAGATCATCTTCCGGCATCTGCTTAAGCTGCTGGCGGTTTTCTTTATCCAATGCGGCGAGCATCCATTGAATCGCTTCATCAACCGTTTTCGGCGGTGGTGCGTTTGAGTCGGTCATATCATGCTCTCTTCAGTTCAACGCGCTCTGGTGGGCAAATACACGTAAATCCCCAGCACATCGGGCGGGAGCTGCGCCTCAACCCGGTGCTGCGGTCGGCGGTCGCCGCGGCGATACGCCGCTTCCCGCACCCGGATGTGCGCCGCCAGCAAGTCTTCGCCGCGCTGCTGTGCAATCTCGTTCAGCTTGGGGGCTAAATGCTCGAACCCGTCAATCACCCGCTGGACGAACTCAGCCGCCTGCTGCGCATGGATGTTCTCGTCGGGCTCTGCGTCTAGTAGAGCTTCCGCCGCTCCAGCGTCCAACCATAGCGCATTGTCTGGCGCACCTTCAAACGCGAGCGTCAGGCTGTCTTCGGCCAAGAGCTGGCGCTCCTCATCACCGAGCTTGCTGATCAGGTGATAGCGGAAGCGCATCAGCAGCAGGGTAGTGCGGCGCTGCACCGCCGCCGTGCGAATCGCGCCCGCCCGCCGCGCGTACGGGAGGTCAGCGGCCAGATCACCCGTATCGAGTGCGGTATTCATCACATACGCCGCCAGTGACTCCACGAGCGGATGCGTACGCGTCAGATATAACTGTCCTTCTTTCACGGGCAGCTCATAGCGCGCCGCAAACTTCTCTTTGCCCAACCGATCACGCAGTCCACGCGGCGTTTCAGTCAGATCGAAGTGCGCCGCGCCGTTTTCGGCGACCACCCCACCGTGCATGCGCACGGCATCGCGCATAAAGGCCGCGACATCAATCCCCGACCCAATCGCAGATCGCGCCGCATCCAGTTCCGCCGCCACTTCATCGACGCGAATCGCCTGCTGGGCGAACATCGTGCGTGACCGCTTCTCACGTTCAGCCGCCACCGCCCAGTTGAGATCAAGATCGAGCTGGCGCGGTTTCATATACGCTTCAAAACCGGGCAGCGAGTCTTGCGCAAAGCTGGAATTCTCACGCAGCAGCAAGCCCTCAAAGATCGCCTCGATCACATCTTCACTGTTCCCCGGCACGGGCACCGAAATGCCGAGCGACGTGCGAATTGTCTCATGCTTGCGCAGCAGTACCCGCAGCACAATTCCGTCGATCTGGTTGTCAACGCCGTAATAGGTCAGCACTTTGATGCGCGGGCTCGGCTGTCCATAGCGGTCGACGCGCCCCTCACGCTGCTCATGCCGCGTTGGATTCCACGATAAATCGTAGTGGACGACCGCATCAAAGCCCATTTGCAGGTTGATACCTTCGCTGAGGCAGTCCGTACACACGAGGATGCGCTTCGGTGCAGTGCTCAACTGTGCCACCCGTTCTTCCCGTTCGGCGGGCGGCAGCATGCCGGTCACGCCCGCGATCTCTACCCCGCGCGTCACCTCACGCAGCGCGCTGGTCAGATACTCAACCGTAGGGATAAAGCGGCAGAAAATGATCGGGTTATAGCCCGTTTTGAGCAAATCCTTGACGATGACTATCAGCTTTTGCAGCTTCAGGTCGTCCGCGCCTTGCAGCGCGTCGGCAGCCCGCGCCATCTCCAGTAGCCGGCGGCGATGGTTGTTCTCGTCGCCCGATAGCTCGCCAATGTCGCTGCCCGGAATAGCATCGATGCCTTCGGCGCTCTCGTCGTTCATCAGGTCGAGAATGGTGCGCCGCCCAATCTCATCGACATCCGCCTCGGTGGTCGCCGCTGCGGTGGCCGCCCGACTGCGGAGCGTCGCCGCTGCCGCCGCGGGACTCGAAGCCAGTGACCGCAGCAGCGCCAGCGCTGACCACCAGCGCACCCGCTGGCGATAGCCTTCACCCGGCTGCAAGACGGTTTCGCGGGCATAGGTCAGCACGCGGTCGAACAAGCGCTTGTAAGCATCGGTCAGTTTGTAGGTTTCTTCGGCTGCGTCCCGCTCAGGGAAGGGCGTCACCGCATCCATGTAGGCTTTGATGTCGCCGCGCCGCCGCTGCACGAAGTAGCGCGCCAGTTCACGGCGCAGCGGCTCATTCTCTTGGCCAGCCAAATCCTCAGGCAGGTCGGCAAAATCAGGATTGAGCATCGCCAACAGGGAACGAAACGCTTCTTCCTTGCCGCTGTGCGGCGTCGCCGTGACCAATACGAGATGGCGACGCGGATTTTCTGCCAATGCCGCCACCAGTTCATAGCGTTGATGTTTGCCGCCGCGCTTCTCGGTCGTGTGAGCGACGGTGTGCGCCTCGTCGATGATCATGAAGTCGGGAGCAGTCCGCAGGAATTCATCGCGCCGCCGCTCCGACTTGATGAAGTCGGTCGAAACGACGACAAAGGGATAACGCTCAAACAACGACTCGCCCATCCGGAGATGCCGCTCAAGGCGCGTCGCCGTGCTGGACAGAACCAGTTCCGCCTCGATGTAGAACTTGTCGCGCAGTTCGGCCTGCCACTGTTCGGCGAGCTGCGGCGGGCACAAGACCGCCAACCGGTCAATTTCCCCACGATCCAGCAGTTCGCGGGCAATGAGCAGCGCTTCAATCGTCTTGCCGATCCCCACATCGTCGGCAATCAGCAAGCGCACCGGGTCTTGCTTGAGCGCGAGCAGCAGCGGCACCAATTGATAGGGACGCGGCTCAACGTTGATCCGCGCAAAGGAGCGAAATGGCCCCGCGCTCGACCGAAAGCCCAGCCGCACCGCTGCTCTGAGCAAGCGGGCGGATCGATAATCGCCGACCTGCTGCGGGTCGGGGAGTTCAAAACGCGCCGGTTGGATATCTTCCAGATTGAGATCAATGCCGGCAATCTCATCATCGGTTCCTCCGAGCGGACGCAGGACGAGGGTGTCTGCCCCGGATTCCGGCAGGACAACCCATTCACGGCCCCGTGCGCGCACCAGTGCCCCTACAGCGTACGTCATCGCGCTAGCTCCCATTCCCAAACACAGGCGCATAGTGGCGCAGGATCTTGTCCCAATCATCCCGATAGCCGAAGCGAATCACACTGAAACCGACATCTTCCATGCAGCTCGCTTGCTGCCGGTCGCGTTCCCGGCGGTGCGCGTAATCATGCGGCGAACCATCAACGTAGACGACGGCATAGGTCTCACTGTAGACAAAATCAGGCCGCGTCCCGCAGTCCTGAAAAAGCACCTGAGCCGAATCTGGCAGTCGATACCCCCGTCCATCGAGATAGCGCAGCCAGTCCTGTTCAAGCTCCGAGTCGCACAGCTTCAGCAGCTGATCGAGATGGCTTTCGCGGGTGGCCGTCGTCGGGCTCGTGATGACGTGGGCTTCGGCGAGGCTGAGCAGCAGTGGACGCAGGCGCTGCCGATCCAGCAGACGGTGGTCACGCTGATTCGCGTAACTCAGCAGGCAGTCATAGCAGGCGGCCTCGCAGTCCTCGTGCGCGTTCCGTGCCCGCCGCTGATCGGCGCCGGTCTCCGGATCAAAATGACAGAGCGCGAGTGCGTCGCGGGCCAGGCTGTTCAGGGCGCGCGGATCGTCGATCAATTGGCGCAGGACGCCTGCACCGCCTTCCGTGGATTCGTAGAACAGGATCAAGCGGCGGTCAAAGGCATCCGGCAGCGGTTCTGCCGCCAATTCGTTATCTTCCAGTTGATAGCGCGTTTCAATCGCCCGTTTGAGGGCGGCTTGCAGCGAGGCCAGGTCTTCAAGCTCGAGTTCCACCAGCGGCTCAAACAGCAGGCAGTTTCGATTATCTTCGACATACGGGATGACCCGCTGGGTGCGCGCTGACAGGGGATCGGCGGGATCATCTTCGACCTGTTCGTTGCGCGCCCAGTACCCACGCTCCAGATCCAGAACGAAGCCATACTCGCGCTTGTTCTTCCGCCGTGTCCAACCCAGATTGATGCGCCACAAGGTCGCGGCGGGCGCATAGGTGAGCTGTATGACTGCCTGTCCATCGACGAGGACCCGGGCGCTCTGTGCGCTTTCTCGCCCGTCTTTGTCCGCGAAACGTACCCCGGTGCGGATCTCGTAGCCTAACCGGAAGCGCTCTTCCTCATCCGAGTTGATGCGGTCGCGCCGCCGCGTCACCACGTTCTGCATGCGCAGCAGACGGGTGAACGCAGTCTCCAGAGGACGCCCACAGCGTTCACATAGATCGAGGTGTGGGTCGGGATGAATGTAGCCGCAGGCGGGGCACTGTTTGATCTGGGTGGTCAGCGGCTCACCGTCCTCGTGGGCGGACACCGGCATAATCACCTGATTGATGAGGTAACGCGATCCCTCGTGGTAGATGATGGCGCGCGGCCCAAACTCGGACACGGCGAGGAAGCGGGGACGGGAAAGAAATTCGTCGCGCTGCCGGGTGCGCCGTCCCGGAATAAACGCCGAAATCGGCAGACGGGGGAAGCTGTAACCGGGCAGGAAACCTTCGGTTGCAAAATACCGGTAGCTGTAGAAATCGGACTGCTCATAGTTCTCAATTTCGGTGAGCAGCTTCAACTGCGCTTCGGCTTCGCGGCGCAGGCGCTCCGCCTGTTTCTTATCGTGCGCACTCCGTGAGGCATCCCGAATGACTTTGTTCTGCACATCCGCCTGCTGCAGCGCCGAACGGTAGAGACCGCGCCAGCGCTC
>CALKIA010000014.1 GCA_937988705.1 uncultured Chloroflexota bacterium
ACGCAGAGGTAGGCGTCCATACAATGACCGTGAATGACCACTCGCACGGGAGGCCCACCTGTGCAGTTTGCATGAAGGCGGCTTACTCTCTGACTTGAAGTTGAAAATTCCGCTCCGTACGAAGTTCCCACACATCGATCATGTCGCCCTCCCAACTGCTGGTATACACCAGATACTCACCCGTCGAATTCAGGGCGATCTGGTCAATAACCGTGTTATTCGGCATAGCGCGCGTAAAGACAACAGCACCCGACTCGTATTGCCAGACAAAGAGTCGGCGACCCTGAGACCGGTTGTAGAAGACCAGCCCGGTCAGAAAATCGGGCGACGGAGCCGAGAAATACAGTTGATTAAGGTAATCAGGATCAGCGTCGGTGAACGAGCGCAGCGGGGTCGTGACCCCGGTCAGAAAATTCCACCGGAACACAGCGGTATCGTAACCAACGAATACGATCTCTGTGCCGGACTCCGTAAACATGAGATCAGGCGCGAGAAATCGCCAATCGGGTGCAAATAGCAAGGGTTGATCGTTATACGCCACGAGGAAATGGGTCGTCAAGTTCCAGACTGAGATACCCCAATGCTCGTAGCCTACAGTACCATACCCATACCAACCATTACTGATAGCGATCAATTCGCTGTGGGCGTCGAAGGCAATAGCGTTGGTGGTACAGGTGAATGCGCATTGAGTGAACGCAGATGACTCACCACTGGCCAAATCGATCAGTTGAATGCCCGAACCACCAAGCCCATATTGCTTGAACGCTAGATAGCGGTTATCCGGGCTGAACTCCACCTCATCGATCTTGAAGTCGAAGGCAGCGACCGTTTCCCATGACTGATCCGTCAGATCAAATAGGGAGAGTGTCGAACTACAGTCGATTGCGACGTTACTAGGTGGCGAACACGTGATTACGGCTATGCGGTTGCCCGTCGGATCAAAGCTCACATCCATCGAGTTTGGATGCGGGAAGAACTGAGGCTCAGCATCCGGCTCGCGCACGTCAAAAAGCCAGAGTCCGGCAGTATCAACTGCCGCAAGTAAATGCTCATCGGTGGGTGACCATGCCACTGAGCAAATGCCCTCACAGAGATTAATTTGAGCGACCCCGCTGACCGTGGTCAGCAGGGCACAAAGAATGACAATTGCCACCGTACGCACGGCGTTACCCTTCGCAAAACTCCGGTGCTTCGACTTCCGACCAACTATCATAGGCGCACATGACCTCATCAACGACCGCATTCCCGGCGGGGCTGTTCGTCAAAACGACTACGCCTTCATCGTGTTCGGGGAACAGGGTGAAGATGGCATGCATGCCGCGCCCTAACCCATCATGCCAGATCATCGTCTCACCCGATTCAGTTTGGTCGACATACACGCCGAACCCATATGGATCGGGATCAGTGTGTTCGTTCGGCGTGAAGATCGCTTCCGCGCGGTCGTCGTGCAGCAGCGCGGCGAAGAACGTGGCGAGGTCGTTCGCAGAGGTGTACAGCCCGCCCGCCGCCTGATCAACATGGGTGACGCCGGGGAAAACGCTGCCGTTCACGTCATACTGCGTCGCCGCACCGAGATCGTGGAACCACTCAAAGCTGCTGTGTTCCATGCCGAGCGGTTCGAGCACGGTCTCCTGCATATAGTCCGCATACGACTCGCCCGTCAATTCTTCGATCAGCAGTTGCAGCACGGTGTAACCACCGCCCGAATACATAAAGCGCCGTCCGGGGCTAATGATCACGCGCACGGGTTCTCCCGCGATGCCATCGAGGAACTGTTCCAGCGTCGGGATCTCATGATCGGGGGTGAAGCCGGCATAGCCTTCTGCGGACAAGCCCGCCGTGTGACTTAGAATGCGGCGAATCGTCACTTCATCGGGATCATTGCGCCCCAGTACGGGGACTTGCCAGCGCGTCAGATAACTGTTGACGGGCGCATCGAGATCAATCACCCCCTCGTCCGCCAGACCGAGGATCGCGTAGGCCGTCACGACTTTGGCAATGGACGCGGCGGCGAACGGCGTATCAGCGGTGACGGACGCGCCCGACTCGATATCCGCGACCCCATAGCCGCCCGACCAGATCACCACGCCATCCTTAATTATCGCGGCGGCGAAACCCGGAACATTGGGATGAGACGCCAAAACATCCGTCAAGGCCGCATCCATGTGCGCTGCCAGCGACTCAGCGTCTTGCGCAGCCGCCGGCGCGGCGGTCAGGACAAAAGTCAGTAAGCACCACAACATGACAAGGGAGGCTGAGCGGGAACGGGCTGCGCCGCGTCCGGATTTTCTAAACATTTTTACGCTCCTTATGCATGATATACTGCACTTACTCACAGGGGTCGCGCTTCGTTCAAGAGCTCGCCAAATCCAACAATTCGCCTTCACGTTGTCTAGAGAAAAAGAAATTGACCTGTTAAAGAATCTATGCTATATTGACGTAAACAAGCGGTTTAACGGCCGCGCCTGCATCCCAAACCACAGCCTTTAACCAGAACCACATCCGTCCGCACCTAACCAGTAGCGGCGTTAACGTACCTTTGCCTAACTTTAGTTCCTCACGACTGAAACAGGGAAAATCTAACCACGATGGTCGATATTGCTCATCTCGAACCGAAAACGCTAGACGATTTACGGCAGCTTGCGCGTGAAGCGAGCATTACGGGCTACAGCCGTATGAAAAAGCAAGATTTGATGCTCGCCCTGCTGCGCGATCACGCGGAAAAACAAGGCTACAAGCTGCGAGGCGGTGTCCTCGAAATTGTCGATGATGGCATAGGCTTCCTGCGGGCCGAAAAATACCTGCCGGGTCCCGAAGACATCTACGTCAGCCAGACGCAAATCAAGCGCTTCAACTTGCGCACGGGTGACATGGTCGTCGGGCAGGTACGAGCGCCGAAAGACTCGGAAAAGTACTACGGCCTCCTCCGCGTTGAATCGGTGAACGGCCAGAACCCCGAAGAAGCGAAGAACCGTGCAAATTTTGAAGACCTGACCCCCATTTTCCCACTTGAACGCTTTGATCTTGAAACCTCCGGACGTATTCTTTCCACCCGACTGCTCAACTTAATCGCTCCGATTGGCCGCGGTCAGCGTGGGTTGATCGTCTCGCCCGCCAAAGCCGGTAAGACGACCGTCCTCAAGGAAGTCGCCAACTCTATCAGCCGCAACTATCCCGACGTCCACCTGATGATCGCCTTGATCGGCGAGCGCCCGGAAGAAGTGACGGACATGGATCGGTCGGTGGATGCGGAAGTGATCGCCTCGACCTTCGATGATCCCGTTCAGCACCACGTCCGCGTGGCCGAAATGGCGCTCAACCGCGCCAAACGTCTGGTTGAAATCGAACGGCACGTCGTGCTGCTGCTCGACAGCATCACGCGTCTGACGCGCGCCTACAACCTCGTCGTCCCACCCAGCGGCCGCACGCTCACCGGTGGTCTTGATCCGTCGGCGATTCACCCGCCCAAGCGCCTGTTTGGTGCGGCGCGTAACGTCGAAGAAGGCGGCAGCCTGACGATTATCGCGACCTGCCTCGTCAACACCGGCAGCAAGATGGACGACGCCATTTACGAAGAATTCAAGGGCACGGGTAACATGGAACTGCACCTCAGCCGTAAGCTGCAGGAACGCCGCGTGTTCCCCGCCTTCGATATCGAACAATCCTCGACCCGCCGCGAAGAACTGCTGCTGGGGCCAGATGTGCTCCAGCGCGTGTACACCCTGCGCCGGATGTGGGGACACCTCGCCGAAGACCCGGATCTCGGTTCGGCAGGCGCGACCGAACAGCTCCTCAACCAGATTCGCACCACCGAATCGAACGAGGAATTTCTCAACATGCTGCCCGGCAGCAGCAGCGAGGGCGGTTCCTCGAACAGCCGCAACAACCGCTACTAAACGCACCCATGCAGTGTCTAAGGACGAGCTCAGCCTCGTCCTTTTTATTTCCCCCCAGCTAGCCGATCGGTTACGCCGCCATTCGTACGCTGCAACTTCGTCCTGGAAAACTGCGTATATTCAAATGAGGAGGGACAATCATGGATTGGCTGTCCGAACTATCTGAGCGCGATTGGCGCACCGGGGCCTCCCTAATCATAGGGCTGGTGGTAGCTGCTAGTTTGATGATGTTCATGCGCGGTGGCATCAACGGATCGACCTGGATCATCGTGCTGCTAGTGAGCTTCGCCGTCTCCCGCGCAATCCGAGGAACTGTGAGTCGGCGTGCGCGCCGTGCCGAAAAACGCAAACATCAGAACTTCAGCGACGATGAGGACGACGAAAAGATAAAACGTGAGCCAACCTATGTCCTCGGCGACGATGGCGAGCTGGTTCCCGTCGAGGAACTTGAGGAAAAGCCCAAGCATTCCGAGTATCTGTGATTCCCCGTCAGCTCCCCCCTCATTTCTGAGGGGTTCTCACAGCCCAGCCCCCTTTGATTCAATTCCCACTCATGTAGCTGCGGTATGATCGGGCGTAGAGTGAAGGAGATCGGCTGATGTTCTGGGGATGGGGATCGTGGCAGCCCGGGCGTGGGACGCGCTGGGGCGGTGGTATTTTCTTTTTGCCGCTGGTGCTGTGCTGCGGCGTAACCTGGCTGTCCAATGTGCGCGGCGGTTTGAGTTGGATCGGCATTATGCTGGTCGTGATCGGACTGTTCGCCGTACTGCCGCCGATCGTGCGCGCGGTCAATGCGGCGAGTAACCCGGCGGAAAAAGCCAAGCGCAAACGTGACGACTACGCCGCTGAACCCGCGCTGGACACAGATTACGTGTTGGGCAATGACGGTGAGCTTATACCGCGTGATGAAGTTGACAAGCCCAAACATGACGACTATATCTAGTCCAAGGCGAGCGCCGATCAGCGCTCGCCTTTACGTTCCTCATACAAAATTCAGAAGATGCTTATCCAGACCTAGCCGAATGGGTAATCAGCTCGCAGTATAAATTCGTACAATAAAAGCAGTTTCGTCAAGGTATCGAATGAAAGACTGCTATGCTCACTTTAGCTGATAACCGCTTCTCCCTCTACGAATTGATCGATTGGCGCAACCGCTACAACATCTTCTCGGAGCGGCGCGCCCTGCTCGCGAGTTGGTGCCGCACGATCGAACTGGCTGTGATTGAGCGCCAGATCAACACCGAGGTCTACGCCGGTTTCCAACAAATGCGCTATCTGCGTCCGATCCTGCCGCGTTACCAGAAGATGAGCACATTTGCCAGTCACGTGTGGGTCTTCGGGCAGCCGAGCAGCGACGACCCGGCGCTGGATCGGGTGCACGGCATTTATTTGCAGCCCGGCGATCAACTCATCAAAGAGTGGTTTCTCGTCGTCAAGCACCCGTCGTATGCGCGCGCACTCGTCGCTCACGAGATGAGCAAACCGGGCACGCCGCACTCCAAGCGCATCTTCCGCGGCATCCTCACCAGCGATCACGGGCAGGTGGCCTTGTTCGATAACCTGCTGAAAGATCGCGTCGCCAAGCTGCAGGCCGCACCTTAACCGCGAGAACGTCAGGGCGGCTTGCGTAGGGCCGCAACCCGGCGAACGCAATCAATGACGTCCATGTTCATCGAGACTGGAACTTCTGTTCGCACACGCTCTGGTAGGACAGATTACCGTGTAGCGCAGTTGCCCGCTTCACATTAAAATACGCTGAAACACTCGGCGAAGAATTCCACGCGAAGGGTAACGTATGCGCCGCCTTTTTATCATTATTGCGCTCTGTTTGTTGATATTCGGCATTTCCGCTGTGAATGCGGACGCTGGCGACCTGTCGGTGCTGTCGGTCAGTGCCATCAACAGTCAGGCGTCGACGACGTTCGTCCAGAACTCCAGCGGCACGGTAACCGTTGTGGTAGCCAACATCAGCGCCCTAGCGACAACCGATGTGCCTATCCCCTTACAAATCACCGTCCCCAATGTGTTCACCGTCGGCACGGTGACCGCGTCCGGCAGTTTCACCTGTGTGACGGCGGTCAATGTGGTCACGTGTACCATCGCGGCGGGTTCAATCGCGGCGGGTGGCGACGAAACCATCGTCTTTCCAATCACGGCCACGACGGTGGCCGCTGGCGTCACGGTGACAGCCGCAATCGTCGCGCCGTGGACCGACGCGAACAACGCCAACAATACCCGCAATAGCGCGCTGCTCAATATCGTCGCGCCGTCCGCGACTCCAACATCCACGGCGACGCCCACCGCCAGTCCATCGGCTTCGGCCTTCCCGACCTTCCCGGTGCCAACCTTCACCCCGACGACCAATCCGTTTCTGGTGACGCCGACCGTCCCCACGTCGACCGTTACGGCGACGCTCATCCCGCAGATTCCGACGCGCACTCCGCTCCCTCGTCCGGCTAACGCGGGCCAAGCTGTCCCCATGCCGCCGACTGGCGTTCGTGTCGTCACCAATCGTGATGATGTGAATGTGCGTCTCGTCCCGGCCATTGGTGCGGAAGTCGTGGCTTTTCTCCCGGCGGGCTATGACCTAGCCGTCGAAGCACGGAGCGCCGATAACGAGTGGGTGCGCGTCGATATTTCCGGTCAGCAGGGTTGGGTCGGTTTCCCGGTCATCACATTGCTCGAAGGCGATTTCAATAATGTGCCCATCGGCGACCCGCGCACCATCCCCTACGGGGGTTGGGAAAACCCGCGCGCAGGCCTGACCAGCGTCACCAGCCAGTACACCGGACGCCTCGCCAACAGCGGCATCCGTGTGCGCGGCGGCCCGAGTCAGGGCTATCCCGTGCTGGCGAACGCACCCCGCTACACCGTGTTTTCGCTGCTTGGGCGCACGGCGGCGAACAATTGGGTGCAGGTCAACTTTGAAGGCACGCTCGGCTGGGTCGCCTCGGAATTTGTCGAATTCCAGCAGGGACTCGGCGTCCTCGACTTGCTGCCCATCGGCGGCATCGTCGCTGACGCGCTGCCCGTCTCTGGCAGCACGGCCGATGTGTACAACGATACCCTGAGCCTGCTGCTGGCGCGCACCAATCTGGCGCAGAACTCGCTCGACGAAATTCGCGCCCTCTGGACGCAAATCGCGCTCGGCAACCGCGTGCAGTGCGGCAGCTACCCGGCGCGACCCAGCGACTACAACATTCCGCTCCCGGTGCTGTCGGCCTTCAGCGCCTCACTGACGCCGCTGGAACGTGATTTCAATCAGGCGATGGCGAATATCCGCGGGGCGATTGACGGGCTCATCGACATTTGCAGCCGTCCGCAGCCCGCCGAAGGGTATGTCGGTCAGGCCGTGGTCGTGCAGGCGCTCGACCTCATCAACGTGGCCGATGGGCTGCTCGCGTCGCTGCGCGATACGCTCACGCCGCTGGTGAACGACGCGAACCGCATCCCCACGGAAAACGAGTGCCGCTTCACCTACAACGATCAGAGCGAAATCGTGCCGCGTCTGCGTATTGGGCAAGCCCGCACAGAACGGCTCAGCACGCGGCGCTATGTGCGCGGCTTCTGTTTCGATGCGGGCGTCGGTCAGACGCTGCGCATCGAAATCCTGCGCACGAGCGGCAACATCGAGCCGCAGGTGTCGGTCAGCCCGTTCAGCAACCCGACCGGGTTCATCGGCACGGCGCGAATCAGCGGCCAAACCGAACCCCCGCAGGCGTCGATTTCATCGCTGATCATCACCGAGACGGGGCAGTACATCGTCATCGTGAGCGATCTGGAATGGAATTCGCGCCTACAGCCGCCGGATGGTGAATTCGCCATCCTGCTCACCGACGTGAGCGGGGCGAGCGGCGGTCTGGTGGGCGGTCTGGGCGTCGACAGCAGCGGCAATTTGATCATCACCACGCCGACTGTCCCCGGCTTCACGCCGAACGCGAACACCGGCCTGTGCCCCAGTGTCAGCTACACCTGCGCGCAGCTCTCGTCCTGCGATCAAGCGCTGGCCTGCCTGGCGGCGGGCAGCGCCATTGACGGTGATTTCGACGGCATTCCGTGCGAAGACTACCTATGCACGGGCTTCATCCCGACGAACACACCAGCGGGCGGCGGCAGCGGCAACGAGTAGTCAGGGCGCGCTGCAACGCGTTGTAGAGTAGGGTGATCAGCAAAACAGGACGGGGCGCGTGCTCCGTCCTGTTTTTTGTCGACTGGTGAGAACAATTTACGAACGAATGTCGGGACGCACCTACGCGAAAACCTTCGACACCCCGCTTTAGCCTAGACTCCAGCCAAAATAGACTTCGGCCCGGATTAGTTGGTCGCCATCAAAGGTCAGGACTTCGGTATTTCTTCCTTGTGTGCCATTGGGCCGCCGAGATTCGTACGTAACGATGACTTCGGCACCCGCTTCGATTAGGCGCACAAATTCAAATTCTTGCCCTGTGCCCGAGCCCGGCCAGCAGCGTTCAAAATACCCTGCCCGGTCGAGATGCGGGTCGGGTGGAGACGAAAAGGTAAAATTCTCGGCTAGATGCTCCTCGACAAAGCGCCGATCACCGGCGGCAAAAGCGTTGTAAAACGCTTGCGCAAGTTGAATGCGATTGGTCATGCCCACGTTAACCTTCTGCCTGATGTGTCACTATCGAGTATTTTGCCTGAACTTATAGGAACGAGCGCAGCGCCCGGATTTTTTCTCTACAATTGTTCATCGGACAAGGTAACCCGGTTCAAGCACAAGCGGCGAGACACACTCTAAGCCACAAATCGAATGTTAGCCAAAGGACGAGGCATGCCTCGTCCCTACGAAAGCGGCGGTTGGTAGGGACGAGATATATCTCGTCCTGTTTTGGAGTCTTTCAGACACTGGCTTAAGTCGATTCTCGAAAGAAATCCACGAATGGATGTAGGGGCGCACCTGTGTGTGCGCCCGAAACCGGGTAGACACAGAGGTCTACCCCTACATTGGGACTTTCGAGAGTCTACTTTAGATCCGTAGAAGCGTGTGAAGTCTGTTTGGTAGCAGCCAGCAAAAAAGCCTGCATAAGCAGGCTTTTTCGGGAGCTAAAACGGTGAAGTAACTACGGATACTGCGCGTGCACGATGTCGAGCAGGGGGCGCGCGCTCTGGAACGACGTCTGGGTGTTCAGCGCCCAGTTATAACCGCTGTCCGCCGATGTCACTAACGTTCCCGCCGTACAGGCCGTCTCAAAATCGTGCCAACCGGAGCGCAGCGCGCCTAAGCCGTTGTTGATCAGCGTGACGGCCTGCCGGAGCTGCACGGAGACCTGCAAGTCGATTTCGGGCAGCACGGCGTAGTTGTCCGGGAGCGCGGGCTGTGGCGCGGTGCAGCCACCGGTCGTGCCCGACTGCTTCACATCCGACCAGTAGCGCAGCAGCAGCGAACTAGAGCCATTCAGTCCGGTCACGGTTTCGACGATTTGATAGAGACTCGTCACATGCCGTCCGGGGTACGCGCCCGCTGCCGCCGTGAGATCGATCTGCGGTGGCGCGTTGGTCGCCGCGACCGGGGCAGCGGTCGGCGCTTCCGAAGTCGGTTCGGCCGTGGGCGCGACCGAAGTCGCGGTCGCCGGAGCAGCGGTCGGCGGGAGCGGCGTCGCCGTCGGCGCATTTTGCAGCACCACGCCGAGCGCGGTTTCGAGATCGGCAATTGTCGTGATTGTGGGCACGAAATCACGGTAGACCTCGCCCGCCGACTCACGCGTCAGCGGCGTCGAGCCGAAACACGCTTCACTGAAGATCGCTTTTGTGCGCAGCAGTTCGCTGTGTACCGTGTTCATGCTCGTCACCAGCGTGGCGAGATCGGCATACACGAGGCTATCGACGTTCGGCAGCGGCGTCACGGGCGGCGGCTCGTTGAAATACGCTGTGCAGTCCAGTTCGCCACCATTGATTACCACGTTGACAAACTGATTTTGCAGCGTGGTGACATCGTTCTTGATCGGCGTAAACTGCTGCTGTAAGTCCCGTGCCAGCGCGACACGGTCGTGCGCCAGACTGGGGAAGAACAGGACGCGAATGTTGTCGCGCACCACATACAGCCCGCCGAGCATGAGCAGGCACAGCAGCAAGCCGAAAATCCGGCGCACCCAGCGGCCAGTCGGCGCACGCTGACCAAGTTTGCCCTCTTCTTCGACCTGCCGCAGCCGCTCGACTACTTCTTCTTCACGCCCGGCTTTCAAGGCTTTGTCGACCGCCCGAAACATGCCCAGTGCATAGGCGGCGGCAGTGCGCACCCCTTTGTTCTCGTCGTCGTGATAGGTTTTGATCAGCTCGTCAACGGCGTCTCCGGCGGCGGCTTCGCCAAGAAAATAAGCAGCCGCGCGGCGTTCAGCAGCGTTACCTGTCTCGAGCTTGTCAAGCATCGCGTTGATGGTTTGTTGGCGTTCTTCCGCATCGATCATGACATCTCGTCTCCGGGTCGAAAATGAAATCTCTTCTATGATACGGCAAGTCCGCCGGAAGAGAAAATGAATCCTCCAGCAAACCCACCAAATCTGACAAGACACCCTTGCGCTCAGGCATAACGAGTCCATAATGGTATTACATGGACTCAGTTCATCAAAATGGTCATGGTAGGGTAAAAAACCCTTAGTCGTCCGTTGGAGACTTTTATGCTCACCCACCCCCTGTCGATCCTGTTGGATCGGGACAGTGAAGAACCGATTTACCGGCAGCTCATCCGGCATGTCCGCGCCCAGATCGAAAGTGGGACGCTGCCCGCCGGGACGCGCCTCCCGGCCAGTCGTGATCTCGCGCGTCAGCTGAACATCAGCCGCATCAGCGTGGTGAACGCCTATGCGGAACTACGCGCAGAAGGCTATTTGAGCGCGCACGCGGGCCGCGGCACCTTCGTCTCCGGGGGACGAGAGAGCATTGAGAGTCCGATGTCGATTGCGCCGAGCAGCCTGCGGCCGAACGGTCAGCACACCGACATGATCGGCAATAACAACTATCCTGATCGGTCGCTGCGGGAACTGATGCGCATGGCGCGGCGTCCCGGTGTGATTAACTTCAGCACGGGCGCGCCGCCGTCGGAATTCTTTCCTGTGTCGCACCTGCGCGAAGCGATCAATGCGGTGATCGACCGCGACGGTTCAGATGCACTGGCCTACGAAGTGCCGGAAGGCTATGCGCCGCTGCGCGCCAGCGTACGTGACTATGTGAGCGCCTTGGGGATTCGCTGTAGCAGTGAACACGTCCTCATCACCGGCGGCACGCAGCAGGGGCTCGATCTGGTCGTGCAGTCGCTGCTCTCGGAAGGCGATCTGATCGTCACCGAAACGCCAACCTACCTCGGCATGCTCGACATCGCGCGCACCCGCCGTGTTCGCGCTTTCGGCATTGGCATGGACGAGGACGGCATCCGCCTCGACATGCTCGAAAATGTCATCCTCGAACATCACCCGCGCCTGATCTACGTGATGCCGTCGTTCCAGAATCCGACTGGGCGGGTCATGCCGCTGCACCGCCGTCGGCAACTGCTCAACCTCGCGCACGAATATCACGTGCCGATTCTGGAAGATGCGGTCTACCAGGAATTCCGCTTCGAGGGCGATATCGCGCCGCCGCTCAAGGCCTTGGATGAGCATGGCATCGTCATTCATGTGAGCGGCTTCACGAAGAATTTACTGCCGGGCTTACGCATCGGCTATGTGATCTCGGACGGCATCCACCACGAGCGCTTGGTGCGCGTCAAACAGGCCGCCGATATCTCGACACCCGGTCTGAATCAACGCGCGCTGCACTGGCTGCTCGAACACGGCGTCTTGGCGCTGCAAATGGAGCGCAACATCCGCGAACTCAAGCGCCGCCGCGATGTGGCGCTCGCGGCTGCGCGGCGGTCGCTGCCGCCGGGATCAAAATGGGAGAAGCCGCACGGGGGCTTGTATCTGTGGGTGGAACTGCCGAAGACCGGACCAACCGTCGCAGAGCTGTACATTCAAGCGGTGCAGATGGGGGTTGCCTACGCACTCGGCAACCTGTTCTACACTAACGGCAGCGGCAGTCACCACATGCGCATTAATTTTGGGGCGCAGAAGCCCGCCGACATCGAAGAGGGTTTCCGCCGCTTGGGACGGGCGTGGCGCGAACTGGCGTGCGATTACCCGGAGATCGAGAAGTCGCCGCTGTTGTAAGGGTAGTTAGCCGTTAGCAATGAGCGGTTCGCCAAAAGCGAACCGCGTTCGCTAGCACAAGCGACTTGGCGGGGGCATGGCGCGCGGGTAGCTGCGTACATAGCGTGAAGTCCATTTTGGAGCAGCGGACGCCATGAATGGCGTCCCTACGAGAATCAGAACCCTGTCGGGGCGCAGCGTGCTGCGCCCGTTTTATCTCCTCACCTGCGCGATTCACAACCCTATGCTTTAATACAAGCGCACACAAGGAGACAGCATCGTGAATTTCACGCTTATTAAAGGCCACTTTTATGTCGTCGGCTACTCGCCGGACGGCGACTCGATCAAGTTTAAAGCGGACAATCCGCAGCTCTGGAACAGCTTCGAAACGGAAAACCGCGCGCGGTTCGAGGAGAATCTTGCCGAAGACAACGGCCTCGTGCAGCTGCGCTTGCAAGCTGTCGACGCCTTTGAAACGCACTACTCTCCCGAAACGCCGCCCACCCCTAAAAACCTGAAAGCCGAACCACGCGCTGCGCTCAAGAAGCCGCAGGCGGGTGAACACAAACAGCCCAAGCGCATCGCCATCGAAGCGACCAACGTCTTTCTGCGCTTGCTCGGCGTCGAATCAGTGACATGGAAGACCTGGGGCAAAAATTCGTGGGTGAACACAGCTAAGATCAAGCGTGACGGGGCGACGGTCGAAATCAAGGAAAAATACGGTGACGCTATTCCCGGCTACATCGTCACCAATGACGCCGAAAAGAGTGGTCGTCCGATCTCGTGGGTGTTCCCCGGCACGACCAAAGCCGAAGATGGCAAAATTCTCTCGACGGAGATGCTCGCCGCCGGGCTCGAAGTCTCCGCCAACTACCAACTGCTTAAGTTGGGGCTGGTCTATCCCTACTTCTTCATGACGCTGCCCGCCAAACTGCGCAGCAAAATGGCCGAAGCCGCGCAGATCGCCCAGCGCGAAGCCGCCGCCCAGCTGGAACAGTTCAAGGGCAAGCCGATTCCTGAAACGCTCTCCAATCTCTGGCTGTATGACCGCGCGGCGCACGGCCTTGACATTGACGATCTGAAGCGCATCACCGACGAATTTGGCATCTACCCGTACCTGTTCCGCAAGATCGTCAAGCACTGGTATGCGCTGCACATGCGCCGCTACTGGGACGCCCTCAGCGCCGGGGATGATACGGCACTCCAATATGACACCCGCGTTGATCTATCGAAGTTCTTCGAGGACGGCAATCCCTACCTGTTCGTCATCAGCGATCAGGATTTTGTGCGTTTGAGCGAGATTCTGCGCATCGAAAACGGGCGGCTCACGCTGACGAAATACCCATACGACCTGGTGTTTCTGTCGTAGTGTGTAAACCTCACCCCAAACCTCTCTCCGGGTAGAGAGGGGCTTTTTCTTGCTCCCCTCTCTGAATTCGGGGAGGGGTCGGGGGTGGGGTCGGCAGGACTAACCGCTCATCGCTCAATCAACACCCAAACGGCACGGTGATGTTGAAGGCCGTGCCCGCATCGTACAGATCGTAGCGAATGAACACCGTCCCCGTGACCGGCAGCTGACGGTCGAAGATGACCACGTTTTCCACATCGAGATTCAGATAAAAGCGCGTGACGGCGTTCTTCGCGGGCGCGACCCATAATTCGCCACTTTGATAGGTGACGCGCCCCTCGTCGCCGACGCGCAGCGCGGGTAGTACGAGATCCGCCGGGTCAAACGCGTAGTAGTACGAGTCTTCCCCGTTGATGGTAGCGCGGCGGCCACCCGGCGACGCCGTGTTCACGCCGCCCACCAGCGATCCCGCGCTTAAGGCGGCCGCCGTCTCGGCGGCATTCTGCGCGCCCGTCAGGCACAAGCCATCACGCACGAGGAAGGCATCCGGGCCGAGACGGACAGCTTCGTAGCTGTTATTTTCTGTCTGGCCAATTAATTCGCCGGATGTGCTCAGGATCACCCGCCGCGCCGACGACACCTGATTGAACCACACTTCCGCCTGCGCGGTGGCGTTCGCTTCGCGCGGGGTCCGCGCGAACACGCCTGTAAATTCCAGCTGTACGACGTAGCGGTAGCCCGCCAGCTCGTTGAGGCGATTATCCACGCTGGCAAACGTCGTCACCGGGCGGTTGTAGGGTACAGGCGGCGCGAACTGTGTCAGCGGCAGTGACGTTGACACGGCATCGACCGAGGCCTGCGTGGGCATATCTTCGGGGCGCTGACCGCGTCCGGTGCACGCGGTCAGTAGGATGATCAGCAGCAGCAGTCTGTACACAGTAATTCTCTCACCCCTCACCCCCTGCCCCTCTCCCACGCAAGCGGGGAGAGGGGAGAAAGTCCGCGCTTTGTCTCGCCCCCCTCCCTGAATTCGGGGAGGGGCCGGGGGTGGGGTCAACTATGGATTCATTGTAATCCAAACAGCGTCTACAGCAAGTCGCGCAAATCCGCTATGATTATGCCCTGCATCGTGATAATGATCACAAGGTGATACATGCCGCTACCTGAATCGATTTTGGTGATTGGACATCGCAACCCCGACACGGATGCTATTGCGTCGGCGGTCGGCTATGCGTGGCTGCTGAACAGCCTCGGCGGTGACAAGTATGTCGCCGGACGCACAGGACAAGTCAATGCCCAGACGGCCTTCGCCTTGCAGCGGTTCGAAGTGGAGTCGCCCGGGCTGGTGACCGATGTTCACCCCCGCGTCGGCGACCTGACCGAGATGCTGCCGTCGCTGCGCAAAGGGCAAACGCTGCTCAATGCCTGCCAGAGCATCGCGCGGACGCGCCGCCCCGCCCCACTGCTGGATGAAGATCGGCGTCCGATCGGGCTGCTCTCCGGCGCGGGCTTGTTCGCCAATCTCGCGGACGCTCTCAGCTCAACATCTGTACTCGCGTTGGCCAAAGAATTTGACCGTCCGGCAGAAACCGCCGTCGATCACAGCAGCGTGGTGCTGAACTGCAACGATTTCGTGCGCGATATGCTTCCGCAGGTCGTGCGTTCTGAACAAGACGACTTTATTGTCGTGGATGACGAAGGGCAGTACCGGGGCCTGTGCCGCAAAGCTGCGCTCATGTCGCCGCCCGCGCGCCGCCTCGTGCTGGTGGATCACAACGAAGCGGGGCAAGCGGTATCCGGCGCGGACGAAGCCGAGGTGGTCGAAGTGCTCGATCACCATCGCTTGAGCGCGCTGCCAACTGCTATCCCGATCCGCTTCCAGATCGAACCGGTCGGCAGCTGCTCGACGCTCGTCGCCGAACGCGCCATCGAACTCAACAAGTCGTACCCGCCGTCGATCGCCGGTTTGCTGCTGTGCGGTATCCTCTCCGATACGCTCGTCTTCCGTTCACCCACCGCCACGGCGCGTGATCGGGTGGCGGCACAGCGGCTGGTGCGCGTGGCCAATCTCGTCCCGGACAACGCCACCGACGATCAGGTGACGCAAGCGATCAATGAAATTGGCGAAACGCTGTTGGGCGCGGGCGCGGGGATGGGCAGCCGTCCCGCCGACGAGATCATCAGCACGGACATCAAGTTCTACGAAGAAGGCGCACTGCGCGTCGGTTTAGCGCAGACGGAAGTGACCAACTTCTCCGAACTGAACGCACGGCTGCCGGACCTGCGTGAGGCGTTGCAAAAGCTCAGCGACACGCAAAAACTGGCGATGGCGCTGCTCATGGTGACCGATGTCGTGCGCGGCAACAGCCGCCTCGTCGCCGTCGGTCAACCGCGGTTGCTCACGGCGCTGCCCTACACACATATCAGCGACAACGTACTGGATGCGCCGGGCGTGATGTCGCGCAAAAAACAACTGCTCCCGGTGGTGTTGGCCGCGCTCTCCGAGATGGGCTAGGCTCAACTGGATCATACGTAGGGACGCCCAACGGGGTGTCCCTGCACTGATCTTGTTGGGTCGGCTGGCCGCCCCGCTTCATGTTGCGCTTGGCCTGGCGCCCTCTCCGCAGCGGAAATGCCCGCAATCATGCTTATAATCGGACTGTATCAGGATAGGAGTGGCCCGTGCCCCATGTAGAACAGTCGATTGACATTCGTGTGCCCCCGGAGAAGGTATTCGCCATCGTCGCACAGCAGCCGGAGCGCATGCCGGAATGGTGGTCAACCTTCGAAAAGCAGGAGCGCATCACGCCATCGCCCACGGCCAGCGGGTCAATCTCACGCTACGTCTACAATATGCTGGGCATTCGCATTAAAGGCGAACATCAGGTGATGCAGTTTGACGAGAACCGCCGGTTGGTCGTCAAAACACTGAGTGGCCTCGACAGCATGTTTGAGTTTGGCTTCGCCCCCACCGAAACGGGGACAACCCTCAAAGTCCGCATCGCCTACAGCCTGCCGGGTTCAGTGCTGGGACAGCTCCTGAATCGGCTCACTATCGAGCAGGCGAACGAACGCGACCTGATCGACGCGCTAGAGAACCTTAAGGCCATCGCCGAACGGGAGTATTCAGCCTCCCAGTTAGACGGCCATGAATAATAACTGAATTTATTTGTAGGTACTGTTTTCGTACCCACACGTTGGTTAGAATACACACCATCGTCCATGCCTAACATTGGATCAGCGATGGCTTACAAGGTTGGCTATCTGTTCCCCCAGCGTATTCTGGCCACTTATCTCTATGACACCATGGAAGCATCTGACTTTTACGCCATCGCCCAAGACAGTTATCAGATGATGGAAACTGGCCGCGCGCCGGTTCACACCCTGTCAATTATCGACCCGCACATCAAATATCCGCGCGACCTGAAAACCATCGCCGTGATGATCAAAAGCGCGGGTTCGCCCCACCCCAACGTCGGGTGGATCGTGCAGGTGACCGACCACACGTTGCACCGTTTTATCGGGTCATGGAGCGTGCAGTTGGTCGTCAAGAACGTCCGGTATCACGCGGTCGCTGACCTGACCGAAGCGGTGTATTTTCTCAAAGACCGCGATCAAACGTTGGCGGCGCTCGATCTCGACACCCTGCGCGCGCAGTATGCGCTGTGGAAGCCCACGACCCAACCTTGAGCGCCCAGGCTGCGGATCCCACGGGTCAAAGATCGGGCCGTGTTGAAGTAGACTCTCGAAAGTCCCAATGGAGGGGTAGACCTGTGTGTCTACCCGGTTTCGGGCGCACACACAGGTGCGCCCCTACATCCATTCGTGGATGTGTTTCGAGAACCTACTTGAGACAATGCTGCTTGATGGCTGGGGATGCTTTTAGAAGGACTTTAACCTACCTTGTAGAATCACATTGAGACAAGACAGCTCATGGCGTACAA
>CALKIA010000015.1 GCA_937988705.1 uncultured Chloroflexota bacterium
GTTTACGTGGGAGAGGGACGGCTGGCGCAGCCAGCAGGGTGAGGGGTGTACAAAATACCACCTCTGTCTGCCCCTACATCCGCGCCTGTTCGTTTGTCACCCACCTGATGCACCGTTTTACAGCGGCACTTTGTTATCTGGCGACCTGTACTTAGGAAGGAGCCAGATCTCCACCTTTAGCGGACATAGAACACAACTTAGGGTCAATCTGTCTTTCTAAGAAACAACTTAGACTTAATTTTGTAGCATCCTCTATCCAGCAACCTATGTTCACAGGAGCCATCATGATCAGACGTGTCATCTTCTTACTGCTGGTGATCGCGCTGCTCGGTGTAGTGCCGCTGGCCGCGCAGACCGACTCCGTGCCCCTGCTCATGCGCAGCGTCGGCATCCTCGACCCGGATGGCAGCGTGTTCTACAGCGTCTATCTCGCCACCGGTGACACGGCACTCAGCACCGTGACCGCCAGCGTGACCGTCCCCGCGGGGCTGACGTTCGAAGCGTCCGTGCTCGCGCCGGAAACGGTCACCGTCACCACCGACGGCGCGACGATTGCGTGGGCGCTTGCAGAACTACCCGCCGACACGCTCATCGGCCCGCTGACCTTCCATGTGACCATCGATGCCGCCGATACGGCGATCCCTGCCGGGTTGGCCGTGCAGGCGACGTGGGCGGACGGCGCAGCCGATCTGCCGCAGTCCGAAGACGTGTTGACGGCGTTCACGACCACCGGTTCGCTCGTCATCGATGCGGCGGGCACGGTCGATGAAGCGAGCGACCCCGCCGTCGTATCCGTCGGTGACACGGGTTTGCTGGTGTACATCCCGGCGGGCGCGATCAGCGCCGAGACCACGATCAACTTTGAACGCCTGCCCGTCCCCACGGGTGCGGAAGCGGCTGAATTCTTCCCGCCCGAAGCCGAAGGCACATGGTGGTGCTCGGTCGTGCGCATGACGCTGGAGCCGGATGTCGAGGTGAGCCAGCCAATTCTGCTGGCGATCCCCACGCGCCGCGCCGTGACGCCCGGCCTCGCCAGCGGCGGTTTCTTCCGCCTACCCGACGGTGACTGGCAGGTTATGACCGGTTCGACCATGTTCGTTTCCCCCGACGGTCTGCATACTATCGCCAATGGCATTCAACTGACGAATGGGCTGGAAGTCGCGTATGGCGTGAGCGACAGCACCCGCCTGTCCGCGACCATCAACGGGACTACGTTGGGAACGAACGTCACCGACGGCACGAGCAACACCGTTCGCGATGGCACGAGCAATACGATTGTGCAGCAGTTCACCACCCAGCCGACGAGCGGCATCATCGCCATTCTGATCGGCATCCGCTAAGGGAAACCAACCTCACCCTAAATCCCTCTCCTAGAGGCGAGGGACTTGACTCCCCCTCGCCTAAAGGCGAGGGGGCTGGGGGGTGAGGTTCGCTTTAACCCCTCCCCGAATTCAGGGAGGGGAGACAGCAAAAAGGCAGTTTTCTCCCGTCTTCTATTTTCCGCAAGGGATTTTGGGGGTGAGGGGGTTACTCTCCTTAGCCTCCCTAATGAATCCCCGAATCATGGTATAGTCGAAGGTGTGCAGAGGAGCGCGCGCCGATGACTCACCTGTTTGTCAGCCATGCCACCACCGACGACGCCGTCGTCACCCGCATCCACGACCAGCTTGAAGCCGCCGGACTCAACGCGTGGGTGGATCACAAGGATATTCAGCCCGCCGATGACTGGGAACAGGCGATTCAGGACGCCTTGACCGGCTGCGCGGCGGGGTTATATGTGCTCTCGCCGCGTTCGGCCAACCGGGACGAGATTCGCCCGGAAATCCGCACGTTGATCGCGCTCGGTAAGCCGCTGTATGTCGCGCTGATCGAGCACATGCCGCCGCCGCAGTTCCCCTACCGCCTGCGCACCATCCAGTACGTCGATTTGACGAAGGATTTCGCGGCGGGCATGGCCACGCTGATCGCCGCCGTGCAGGGCGGGCGACCGCTCACGCCGGACGCACCGCACACCGTGCGCGAATTCCACGTCACCGGGGATATCTCTGTCGAACTGACCAACATCCCCATGAGCGGCCGCGACGCCGATCTCCAGCAGGTGATCGCGCATCTGGCGGGCGGGTATGTGACCAGCATCCTCGGCGTGGGCGGTTTAGGCAAGTCACGCCTCGCCGCCGAAGTCGTGCTGCGCGACGAATGGGCGGATGGCGCGGTGTGGCATGTGGCCAGCGACTACTCGACCGCCGATGACGCGCTGGCGCTGCTCCGCGAGCACCTCGCGCTGCCAGTCACCGCCAGCCGCGCCGATGTGCTGCACGCCGTGCGCGCCCACAAGACGCTCGTCGTGATCGACAATGCGGAATCGGTGACGGACGCCCGCCTACCCGCTTACGTGGCGCTGGTCAACGACCTGAAGGCGCACACCGCCCGCGTGTTGATCACCGGGCGCGTGGAGTGGGACGGCCTCAAGCTGGGGCGCGAACACCACCCGGCGCTGCTGACCCTCGACGCGGCGCGGCAGGTGGTGCTGGACATGCGCGCCGCGTGGGGTGTGACCGCCGACCTGAGCGCCTACGCCGAGCGAATCGCCGCCGCCGCCAAGCAGCACCCACGCCTGATCGAATGGTCGGTGCGCAAGCTGAAGAAGTTCCCGCCCACCACCGTGATCCGCGAGCTGGAAGCGTTCAAAAGCAAGGATGTGCAGACGGCGCTGGACGGCATGATCCGCCAGACGGTGGAGCAGATGACCGCGCAGCACGGCGCGGAGCACGCGGCGGCGCTGCGCAAGCTGAACGTCTTTCGCGGCGGCTTCACCTATCAAGCGGCGGGCGTGATGTTGGGGCTGGTTGCCGGGGAGCAGCCGAGCGATCAGCCAACCTTGTATGATCGCCTTATGGCAATGCTTAACTTCCTGCAAAACGCTGGCGAACTGGACGATGAGACACTCGCAGATCGGTTGGCCGTG
This sequence comes from uncultured Chloroflexota bacterium, assembly GCA_937988705.1. Lineage (GTDB taxonomy): Bacteria > Chloroflexota > Anaerolineae > Aggregatilineales > Phototrophicaceae > Flexifilum. The sequence goes on from CALKIA010000015.1 coordinate 2,966, forward strand.
CTGCAAACGTGGCAGTTCGTGACCTACGCCGACGACCGCTTCACGGTCAACCCGCTGGTGCTGGCGACCGTCGGCGCAGATAAGGCGGCGCACCAGCCCCATTACGATTACTACATGGCGCTAGCGAACGCACATAAGAAGAAACAGGATTACGCGAGCTTGGACGTGGAGTCGGATAACCTGACAGCGGCCTTCGAGTGGGCGCTGACCGCAGAACCCGAAGGTGCGCTGTGGTTAGCAAATAGGTGCAGCGAATTCTTGCTTAATCGAGGACGTATTCGTCAATATTTAGATTGGCGCTTACGAGTCCGTGCAGCGCTGACGGAACATAACGACGAACTGCGGACGAACGCGCTCAACAGCCTCGGCGATGCCTACCGCAATCTGGCGCAGGTCGAAGACCGAGAAGCGAATCTACACCGTGCCATCGCCGCCTTCACAGAAGTTCTCAACTATTGGACGCTCGCCTCGGCCCCTCTCGATTATGCCGGTACACAGTATAATCTTGGCACTGCCTATTCTGATTTGGCACTAATTGAAGATTACGATGGGAATCTGCACCGCGCCATCGATGCCTTCACCGAAGTTCTCGAATACTGGACACAAGATACTACTCCACACTACTATGCAATGACCCAAAACAATCTCGGATCTGTCTATAGCGATCTAGCGGGCATCGAAGATCCAGCGACTAATCTGCATTGTGCTATTGATGCCTACATTAAAGCTCTCAAATATCGTACACCGGCTACTGCCCCTCTCGACTATGCCTCAACACAGAATAATCTAGGACTTGCTTATCGAGAGTTAGCACGCGTCGAAGATCGTGAAGGAAATATGCGCCGTGCTATTGATGCTTTTACCGAGGCACTTAAGTATCGTACGCCAAGTGCTGATCCTCACGGCTATGCCGGGACACAGCATAACTTAGGTGCAATGTACCATGATCTAGCAAGCAGTACAGATAGAGAGAGCAATTTGAATCAGGCAATTACTTGCCTTACAGAAGTACTCAGATATTACACACCGACCACTGCTCCATACGATTATGCACAAACTCAACATGGATTGGGGATTGTACTGAATGACTTTGGCAATCTGGCGGGCGCGGTCGCGTGTTGGCGCGCGGCGGAGATCTACTATCGCCGCATGGGTGCGGTGGATCGTGCAGATTTGATGCTGCGGTGGATTGCCGATGGGGAGCAGAGGCTCAACGCGCCGCCGGAATGACCCCACCCCCGCCCCTCCCCGAATTCAGGGAGGGGAGTTACGCGGATCAAGTCCCCTCTCCTCTTTTCGGAGAGGGGATTTAGGGGTGAGGTTCGCTTTACGGGCTGAGGTTCGTCCCGAAACCCAGCCTTGACCCCTACGCGGCCGTCCGGTATACTCTTCGGTAATGCGCCGCGGTAGCTCAGTTGGTAGAGCAATGCACTGAAAATGCATGGGTCGC
>CALKIA010000016.1 GCA_937988705.1 uncultured Chloroflexota bacterium
GATCCCGCGCAGCAGCCCGACGAGGAGCGCCAGCGCGACGAGCGCCACGACCCCGAAGATCACGACTGGGCGCGACAGTCCCCGTTCGCGTGGATGGGGGCGGGTTTCTTCCGCGACCCGCTTCACAACGGGACGCGTTTCGTCCGCGCTCGGCGCGCTGAACAGAATGCCTGTATCCGAGCGCATAAACAGCACGGGTGTCGCCCATTCGCTGTTCTGGAGGCGATTGGCGATGGCGCGGCGGGCTTCGCTCACCGCAGTGTCGATAGGCAGCATCTCCGCGAGGACGCGGTAGAACTCCTCGGCGAAGGCTTTGGCGGCACTATCGCTGATGGCGAACTGCATAGCGACCACTGCCGGGACGCCGCGTGCAACCAAGCTGCTGCTGATGCCGCGCAGGGCGTCGGCATCGGGGCGCCGTGCGCTGTGGCACGAGTTGAGGACGATCAGGCGGAGCGTCGTCTCCTCGCCGAGTTCGCGGCCCAGGGCCTCGCCGCTGATGACCTGGCCTTTGGTTTCGTCCGCTTCGCTCTCAAAGGCCAGCAAGCCCTGAGCTGTCGCCGCGTCAAAATCGCTGTGCCCGATGTAGTGAAATACGTGATATTCAGTGCGCCGCAGTCGCCGCTGTAAGGCGATGAGCGTGGCGCTGTCCAACCGTTCGAGGATCATCAGGCCGCGTGTCTGGAGCTCAGCGGTCGCTTCGTTGAGCCGCTTCCATTCGCCTTCCACATCGAGTGTGGGATAGTCGGCGGGAGCGGAAATCATCACCAGCACGCGAATCGGGTAGCGAATGGTGGCGGGCGGGCGCACATCCAACTGCGGGGTGTAGCGCACAATCGGCGTGAAGCGGGAGAGCGCAAGAAAGTCACGGTTGGGATCGCGTAAGTATTCCCACGGGATCTGACGCAAATCTCCCGAGTTTTCGACCGTCAGGCGAAAGCGTAAACCATTCGCGCCGGCGCGTTCCAGACTGGCAATATAGGCCGCATTGATGTCACTATTGCTGCGAATGACGAAATCGAACAGGCGCTGGCCAAGATCGCGGGCGGTGGCAAGTTCTTGGGCGCGGGGCGCGCGTTGAACGCGCCCAAGAATGTTGAGGTAGTTCTCGATTTCCTGAGCGGTGAACGGGCTATCAAGATCGGCACTCGCCTCGCCGACGGGAGACGACACACGAAGACGATAGCGCCCATTGGGAAGGGATGAGACATCGACGGCGAAATTCAGATAGCCCATCACGACTCCACAGAGTTACGGTTCTAGTTCGCTTTCTTCGGTGGCAATCAGCGTGCCCGCGCCGACTTTCGCGCGCAAATACGCTACCATGAAGTCATTCAGCTCCCCGCTCAGGACGAGGGTCGGGTTCGTCGAAATGTAGCCTGTCCGCAGGTCTTTCACCTGCTGATAGGGCTGCAAGACGTAGGAGCGAATCTGGTTGCCCCAGCCCGCATCGACGTTTTCACCTTTGAGCGCCGATAATTCGGCCTCGCGCTTCTTGCGTTCCATTTCGAACAGGCGCGACTTGAGGATTTGCATCGCACGTTCGCGATTCTGCGTCAGACTGCGCTGGTTCTGGCAGGTGACGATCGTGTTCGTCGGAATATGCAGAATCCGGATAGCTGTTTCGTTCTTCTGCACGTTTTGACCACCTGCGCCGCTCGACCGGTAGGTGTCGATGCGCAGGTCTTTTTCATTGATTTCGATGTCGATATCGCCTTGAATGTCGGGCCACAGCTCCACTTTGGCGAACGACGTATGCCGCCGCGCCGCCGCATCGTAGGGGCTAATGCGCACCAGACGATGCACGCCTTGCTCGCTCTGCAAGTAGCCGTAGGCGTATTCGCCGCGCATGCCGATAGTCACGCTCTTAATGCCCGCTTCTTCGCCGGCCATGCGTTCGATGATTTCCGTGCGGAAGCCATTGGCTTCGGCCCAGCGCAAGAACATCCGCTCCAGCATCTCCGCCCAGTCCTGCGCTTCCGTACCCCCCGCGCCGGCATGGATGGCGAGAATCGCGTCGGCGCTGTCGTACGCGCCGGAGAGCAGCACTTGCAGAGACATCTTTTCGACGATGTCTGCCAGCGCGCTCGCCTCGGTCAGCAGTTCCGGCAGCAAGTCAGCATCGTCCATGGAGGCCAATTCGAGTGCGTCTTCAATCCGGGCTTTGAGCGCGTGCCAGCGGTCATTTTCCGCATTCAGGCGCGCGATCTCCTGCATGGTCTTCTGCGCGGTTTCGGGATTCGACCAGAAGTCGGGATTAGCTGACTCTGCCTGCAACTGCTCGGCACGGCGCTGTTTGCCGTCGAGGTCGAGCTTCTGCATCAGTCCGTCGATTTCATCCCGCATGGTTTCAAACCGGGAATTTAAAGCTTCCATTGCGTTTTACTTCTTCTCGTCTTCTTCTTCGAACAGGCTGTCCACAAAGAAGTCCGGGCGGAAAGGGACAAGATCGCCCACCCGTTCACCCAACCCGATATAGTGGATTGGCAGTCCGAGATCATGATTGATGGCGAAAACCATCCCACCTTTAGCCGTGCTATCGAGCTTAGTGACGATCACGCCCGTTACATCGACCATCTCGCGGAACTTCTCGGCTTGTGTGAGCGCGTTCTGGCCGCTCGTGCCGTCCAGAACCAGCAGCACCTCATGCGGTGCGCCGTCGACCACGCGACCCGATACGGCCTTGATCTTCGCTAGTTCTTCCATGAGGTTGTAATTGGTGTGCAAGCGTCCGGCGGTATCCACGATGAGAATATCACGGTTACGCGCTTTCGCGGCGACCGTCGCGTCGTAGACGACGGCGGCGGGGTCGGAACCGGGTTTGTTGGCGATGACTGGAACGTTTACACGTTCGCCCCACGTTTGCAGTTGTTCAATTGCGGCGGCGCGGAAGGTATCACCGGCGGCGAGCAGCACTTTACGCTGATTGATGTTATTGAGGCGGTTCGCCAGCTTGGCAATTGTGGTCGTCTTGCCCGACCCGTTGACGCCGACGATCAGAATGATCGAAAGCGGGCGTCCGCTGACGTTCAGCACCGGGGGGTCTTTGAGGGTGTTGAGCAGCGCATCCCGCAGCGCGATCTGCAACTGATCAGCGCGCTTGATGTTTTCCCGGGCCGCGCGGTTGCGCAGTTCTTTCAAAACATCCGCGGTCGTCTTGACCCCGACATCCGCCTGAATGAGTAGCGCCTCCAGGTCATCCCACGTTTCATCGTCAATTTGGTTGTTGCCCAGCATCTGCGAGATGCGTCCAAAGAACGAATTACGGGTCTTTGACATGCCGCTGCGGAAAATACCCAAGGTCTATGCTCCTGAAACGCCGGGGGAAATGACCTTATTGTACTGATCGCCGGGGGGCAAAACAAGATTGTTTCGCTGCACATTGGCTATAATAAGCGCAACGGATAGCGCAGTGATTGTGTTATGGGTAGCGATGAGTGATCATTTAACGCATGTGGACGGGAGCGGAAACGCTCGGATGGTAGATGTTGGTGATAAGCCGAATTCGGAGCGGGTGGCTGTGGCGGGTGGCTCGGTCACGATGCAGCCGCAAACGCTCGAATTGATCCGACAAAGGGGTATTAAGAAAGGTGACGTGCTAACGGTCGCACGGATCGCTGGAATCATGGCGGCGAAAAGAACGTCGGAGATTATTCCGCTGTGCCATCCCATTCCTCTGACACACTTGGACGTGGAACTGACATTAAACACTGATGCAAACCGCATCGAGATTGTGGCGACGGCGCGCACGGTCGGAAAAACAGGCGTCGAAATGGAGGCCCTCACCGCAGTGAGCGCGGCGGCGCTGACGATCTACGATATGGCGAAAGCGGTGGATCGTGCGATGCGGATCGGCGACATTCGTTTGCTCGAAAAGCGCGGTGGCGTCCACGGCGATTACGTCGCTCAGGAGTAGTCAATGGAAATCACGATTTTACTGTTCGCCACGCTCAAAGACCGCGTCGGCAGTGGCCAAATCCCGCTCCAACTGCGCGGTGACAGGGCGACGATCACGGATGTGCGGCGAACACTGATGGCAGAATACCCGGCCCTCGAACCGCACTTGCCCACGGCGATCGCGGCAATCAACGAGGAATTCGCCTATGCGGAGGATATGGTGCAGCCCGGTGATCGGGTGGCATTCTTCCCGCCGGTGAGCGGTGGTAGTGGTGAAACTGATCCGCTGCATCCCGAAGTGTTTCGCCTCGCCGATGCCCCGTTCAGCACGGATGAACTCGTCACCTTAATCACCACGCCTGCGACCGGTGCGGCCTGTGTGTTCAGCGGCATGGTGCGCGGTGCGACGGTCGGCAAGAGTGCCACCGAATTCCTCGAATATGAGGCGTATTCGCCGATGGCCATCGCCAAAATGCAGCAGGTCGCCGCCGAAATTCGCCAGCAGTGGCCGCTGGTTCAGGGGATAGCTATTGTGCAGCGAGTCGGGCGGCTGGAAGTTGGGCAGAATACGATTGTGATCGCGTGTTCATCCGGCCACCGGGATCAGGGGTGTTTCGAGGCGGCGCGCTATGGTATTGACCGCCTGAAAGAGATTGTCCCGGTTTGGAAAAAAGAATTTCGCCCCGATGGTTCATCGTGGCTTGAGGGGCAGTACACGCCGCAGCAGGGGGACTAGCGTTGGCGTGCCCTAAATGCAGTCCATACTTTGATTTCACGAAAGAGGGTATACATGGTCCGGCGAGTCGTAGTCACCGGGATGGGGGTCATTTCTCCTCTGGGACACAGCGTAGAAGAAACATGGGCGAACATTAAAGCGGGGGTGTGCGGTATTGCCCCGATCACCCGGTTTGATCCCAGCGACGCGAATGTACGCATCGCCGCCGAGGTCAAGAACTGGGATCCAACGCAATATATGGCAGCCAAAGAAGCCCGCAAACGTGACCTGAATCAGCAGTTTTCAGTGGCCGCAGCGCAGCAAGCGATGGCCCATTCCGGGTTGGTGGTCGATGACAGCAATCGCGTCCGCACGGGCGTGGTGATTGGTTCGTCGGTGGGCGGTGTGGGCAGCTACTACAACGAGGCCAAGACGCTCTATACCACCGGCGATTGGCGCAAGATCACGCCGTTTGGCATCCCGATGTTCATCGTCAACGGGGGAAGCAACCTCGTGAGCATGGAGATTGGTGCGATGGGGCGCTCATCCACCCCAATCTCAGCATGTGCAACGGGTGCGGATTGCATCGGCCATGCCTTCGACTTGATCCGGTATAACAAGTTAGATCAGGCGCTGGCGGGCGGTTCTGAATCGCCGATTGTGCCTATCGGGATTGCCGCATTTGATCGCCTCGGTGCCTGTTCACGGATGAACGATAACCCCGCAGGCGCATCGCGTCCGTTCTCCCAGGATCGGCAGGGGTTGGTCTTCAGCGAGGGGTCGGGCGTGCTCGTGTTGGAAGAACTGGAACATGCTCTGGCACGCGGCGCGAACATTCTCGCGGAGATTGTCGGCTATGGCGCGACCTCCGACGCCTTTCACATCACTGCGCCGCATCCCGAAGGCATTGGCGCTGGTCTGGCGATTCAGGCGGCACTAGACGATGCGGGCTTGCAACCAGAGGCGATCGACTATATCAACGCCCATGGCACAGCCACCGACCTCAACGATTCGATGGAAACGAAAGCCGTTAAGCGCGTATTCGGCGAACACGCCTATCGCGTCGCCATCAGTTCGACCAAGAGCATGACCGGGCATGGCATGGGCGCCACGGCAGCGATCGAATCAACGTTTGTGATTCTCGCGCTGCGCGACCAGATCGCGCCGCCGACTATCAATTTGACCCAGCCGGATCCCGAACTGGATCTCGACTATGTGCCGAATGTGGCGCGCCCGATGGCGCTGCGCACGGTGATGAGCAATTCGTTCGGCTTCGGCGGTCATAATGTGTCGCTGATTTTCAGAAAGTACGAGAATTAACCCGCCTTGATCGACTTGCAAGCGTTTCAAACCGCGGTCAGCCTGCACTTCACGGACGTCAATTTGCTCCAGCAGGCGCTGACGCACCGTTCGTATGTCAACGAGCACGAGGATACCAACCTCGTGGACAACGAGCGGCTAGAATTTCTCGGTGATGCCGTGCTCGATTTTGTGACCGGCGACATGCTGTTTCGTCGTTTTCCTGACGCGCTCGAAGGCGAACTTACGCGGTTGCGGGCGGCGCTGGTCCGTACGGAATCGCTAGCCGCCTTGGCGAAGTTGTGTCAGGTCGGCGAGGCGCTGCGTATGGGTAAAGGCGAGGAGAACAGCGGCGGCCGCGACCGGCTGAACAACCTATGTGGCGCATTCGAAGCGGTGATCGGTGCGCTGTACATCGATCAGGGCTTGGAGGTGGTCAAAGCGTTTGTGACGCCGCTGCTGCTGCGCCGCCTCGACGTGATCATCGCGGAACAGCTCGACAAAGACCCGCGCAGCGTGCTGCAAGAGCGCAGTCAGTATCAGTATGGCAAGACACCCCATTATCGCTTCGTTGACTCATCCGGGCCGGAACACGAAAAAGCCTTCACCTTCGAAGTGTTAATTGGCGATTGGGTAGCGGGGCGCGGGGTAGGGCGGAGCAAACAAGCTGCCGCTCACGCTGCCGCATATGATGCGCTCAGCCGCATTGAAAAGCCTGATCAAATCGGTGAGAATGGGGATGAATGAGACCGGCGGGGCAAGGCATGAGGGTGTTTTTACAGATTCCTTTCCGACCCCACCCCCAGCCCCTCCCCGAATTCAGGGAGGGGAGCCAACATCCCTCGAAGTATCTCCCCTCTCCCCGCTTGCGTGGGAGAGGGGTTGGGGGTGAGGGGTTTTAAACACCCGCCAGTTCTTGCCCCGACACAGTGATCTGCTGACTGAAGACCGCTAGCTCCCTGCCGCGCGGTTGAGAATTACCTCGCTGAATGCCAGACGGTGATCCGACGCATACGAGTTCATCATCACGCCCGTGCCGGAAGACGGCAGATTGCACGTCCACAGATAGTCGAAACGCGCGCGCGGTAAGCCGGTGCGCACGAATGTCGATGAGAGTTCGAGCGCAGCGCCCGCAAACGGGTCGTTGAAGCCCGCGTTGCGCAGCCCTTGCACGAGTGGTGAATCTGGTACATTGTGGAATGTGCCGCCGATCACGGTGCGCCCCACATTGATGCTGCACGCCTGCTGAATGTACGTCCCGAATAACTGGTTGAGCTGGCGTTCCTGATCCTGTTCCTGATCGGTGAGCTGTGTGTCGCCCAAATCGAATAACGGACTCAGCCACGTGTTGTAGAGTGTGACGACTGTGTTCGGGTTGGGCAGCACCTGCACACGCTGCACCCCGGTCTGATTGCCGACACTGGTGAGCAGCGAGCCATCATCAAAGGCGATTTCGACGTTGGAGAGTACGGCCAGTCCTTGCAGACCTTCATTGGTCGCGTAGAAGCGGCGATCCATACCCAAACGACGCGCCAACCACAGCGATTGATCGACGCCGAAGGAAGTCAGGCGTCCGGCATCGACTTCTTGCAGCAGTACAACGTTCACGCCGCTGCCCTGAATCGTGCGGGCGATGTTTTCAAGGCTGTCGTTGTAGAATTCGTCAAAGCCGCCGTGCATATTGTAGGTGCCGACCCGCAGCACTTCCGACCCACGCACACCCTGAATGACGGACGGACGCGAGAGAATCGCCGCACCGATACCGGCACCGATTACGATGAGAAGGAGGAGCAGCGAGGAAGCGGTCGTTTTGCCGCTCCACGCGATGCGACGCTGCATCTGCGTCATTGGCAGGACGGCGAGAAATACGGCTAGCAGCAGCAATCCTAGGCCGAAACCTCGGAATCCGCGCAGCAGTGGCGGTATGACCTGATTGAGAAAGGCTGCGTCACCGCCGAAGCTGCGAACAAAAGCGTATTCGTAGGTGAAGTTGTCACCGACAATCAGCAGACCAAACAGTACTAATCCGAACAGCACCCAGATGGCGCCCAAACTGCGTTCTTTGTCGGCGCGTGGACGCGTAATCCAGAACCATGTGAGGCTGACGAGGAACTGCGCGCCGATCAACGCTGCGCCTGCGATTACCCCATTGAGGCGCGTTCCCAAAACGATGAGGATGGCGATAAGCAGCATCCACAGCCAACCGCGCACATTGGCATCGAACAAGCTGATGAAGGCGCGGGCTTGATCGCGGACAGTGGGGATGATGGGCAGCAGTGTGGCCACCACCAGCGGCGCGACCATCGTCGCGTAGCTGGTATCCGCCCGGCCAGCAATCGCATTTGGCAGTGCCAGCAGCGATAATTCGAGGTAGAGTAGGCCGCTCAGGCCGAATGCTCCAGTAATGGGCAGCAGTCCGCGATTCTCAACCTCGTCGCCGCGCTGACGGTCGAGAACAAAGATCAGCAAGCTGACGATGACGACCACCGCCGACAGGATGATCTGCACATTTAGGTACTCGGCCGAGCGCGACGGGTCGGCACTGTTGCCGAACGCGCGAAACAGCTGGTCTGCGGCGAAACCGATAATGAACAGATACGGGAGAGTGCCCATGCGCCAGCGCGCCAGCATCAGAATGTAGACGAACGTGGCGCCTACCACGAGCGCGGACGCGGCGACCGGAGTGAGAACCGTCCCCGTTGCCATAAACAGGCGACCCAAAGCCACGAGGATCACGCTCACGATGATCAGTGGACGCACGCGCCCCAGTAGGAGCGTGAGCAGCGGCAGTGCCAGCATGTAGATCAAAAAGGTGATTTCGCTGTTCACGAGGGCCGGGTCAGGGATGGTGATCGGCACGTCGATGGCGATGCCGGACATATTCAGGGCCGTCACTGCGGAAGCGCCCGCAATGCGGCTGTAGACCATACCAATGAGAAAGCGAATCGACTGGACGAAGAACAATCCCATCAGTCCAGCTTCGAGAATCGCTAAGAGTTGCAATCGTCTGTGCATAAGCCTTCTTCGTTCGGGTAGCGCGACGCTATAGAAAAGTGTACAAAAGGGGAAATAATTACGCCACTAAAGGATGTGAACATGAACAAGGCGGATACGATCCTCAC
>CALKIA010000017.1 GCA_937988705.1 uncultured Chloroflexota bacterium
CACGCCGCCAGCGTTCATCCTGAGCCAGGATCAAACTCTCCGTCAGTGTTTGACTTGCTCTTTTCTTCGTCTTCACAGTTCTGTTGTTAAGGTGCGTGTTCGCACTCAGCGCGTTGCTGAATGTGCTAGAAGGATATCAACCCCTCTTGAACCTGTCAACCCCTTTTGCAACCCGATTTCAAACTTTCTTCAAACTGGGTTGCGATATTTGGGATATAACATTTTCAAGGTGCGGCGCTGGATTTCTCTCTAGCGGACGGGGAGTATACACCCCAGATCAGGGGGTGTGAAGGGTGAGTTTTGTAGGAAAGTTACAAGACATAACGGGGATATCGCAAATCGGTCAAATGACAAGAGTCTTACCTCAGCGCGGCATATTTCCGAAGAACGTAAAAGCATGTATCACTAGACAGCGGACAACACCTGCGTTGTCCCTACTGCTGCACTTCGGCGCGGAATGGGAAACACAGCGGCAGATTCCATCTTATATATGAAAACAAAAAGGGCGCACTACCGTGCGCCCTTCCCAACATCAATCTGCTGCTTGAGCTACAGCTCGCTCCGCCCTTGCAGCGCCCGCATCAACGTGACCGAGTCGGCATATTCGATATCGCCGCCGACGGGCAGACCGCGCGCGAGGCGGGTCATCTTGACGCCCTTCGCCAGCAGCTGCTCGCGGATGTACATCGCGGTCGCGTCGCCTTCATAGCCGGGGTTCGTGGCGATGATCACTTCGGTGATGCCGCCGTTATCCACGCGGGCGACCAGCTCACGGATTTTGAGATCATCCGGGCCAACGCCGCCAACCGGATTGATCACCCCGTGCAGTACATGATACACGCCGTTAAAGCTGGACGTGCGCTCGATCGCCAGCACATCGAGCGGCTCCTCAACCACCGCGATCAACCGCTGATCCCGGTGTCCATCACCGCAGATGGGACAGGGATCGGTCGTGGTGATGTTGTAGCAGACGGAGCACATGCGCGTGAGCGTCTTGAGGTCGCGCAGCGCCTCGGAGAGCACGAGCGAGACTTCATCGGGCGAACGCAGCAAAAAATACGTCAGCCGGGAGGCGGTCTTTGGACCGACCCCGGGCAGACGCGAAAACGCCTCGATCAATTTGGTGACAGGTTCGGGAACGGCTTTGCTCACGACATTAACCGAGCAGACCACCTAAGCCGGGCATGTTGCCCAACCCGCCGGTGATCGACTCCATGCGCTGCGCCGCCATCGTCTGGCTCTTCTCAATCGCCTCGTTGATGGCGATCACGAGCAGGTCTTGCAGGTCGGTCGCCCATTCAGGATCGCTCGTATCCAAACCTTCCGGATTGACCGTGATCGACTGCACGCGCTGGTGTCCGGTGATCACTACCGTGATCAACCCACCGCCCGTCTTCACTTCGACGGTTTCCGTCTCCAGTGCCTGCTGCGCCGCCACCATATCTTCCTGCATCTTTTGCAGCTGACGCATCATAGCCGCTTGATTGCCACCGCCGGGAATGCCACCACCCGGTAGACCACCACGTTTTTTCATCATCACTCCACTCCTTTAACGCTTATTCACAGGTCGAATTTCCGCGCCCAACTCGCGTCCGGTTGCCAGCAGCGGGTCATCGGTAATGTTGACAGAGGCCGTTTCATCATTCAACTTGTTCATGTCGCTGACTTTAACGACTTGCACATGCAGGCGGACTTTGAACAAATTGCTCAGCGCCTGTTCAACAATCTTCTTCTTCTCAGGGTAGGGATAGATGCGGTCGAAGTACACCTGATTATCGGTGCAGATGAACACCGTATTGCCATCCACGCGCTGCACACGGAAATAGCGCATGACTTCCGGGCTGGTGCGGTGAATCTTGCCCATCGCTTGCAGCACCGCATCCCACCGTTCGTTGATCACGGCGGCGGGCACCGCGGGCGGCGTGCCCGGCGGCTGGGCGGGCGCTTCCGGCTCAGCCGCTTCGGCAGCGGGTGCGGCGGCGGGCGCAGCTTTCTTCGCGACCACCGGCACGGGCGCATCCTCAAGCACATCGACTGAACCGCGTACGCTTTCAATCAGCGCCAATTCCAGCGAAAGCTGCGGCTGCCAGCCCCCTTTGTAATTGTTGACCGCTTCATTAAATGCGCGAATCGCGCGCACCAGCACCGCGCGCTGGATTTGCCCGGCCTGTTCCGCATACATGGCGCGATCTTCATTGGAGGCTTCGACCAATTCAGTCCCGGCCGTTTGCGTGAGCAGAATGCAGCGCAAATGCTCCACGACCTGCTGACCAAACTGGCGCGGGTCCGTCCCGGCATCGATCGCGCTGTTGATCTCGCGCAGACCGCGTCCGGCATCCATGTCGATAATCGAAGCGACTAGTTCTTTGACTGCGGCGAGGTTCGCCGTGCCTAAGACGCGCTGCACGAGTTCCGCCGTAATCAGCGCCTGTGGATCGGTGACGATCTGATCGAGCAGGCTGATGCTGTCGCGCATACTGCCCGTGCCCTGCCGCGCAATCATTTCGAGCGCGGCGCGTTCGGCGCGCAAGCCCTCGGCCGTGATAATCTTATCCAGTCGATCCGCCACTTCCCGCACGGTGAAGCGCCGGAATTCGAACTGCAAACAGCGGCTCTTGATCGTCGCCGGAACCTTGTCGATTTCGGTGGTCGCCAGCACAAACACCGCGTGATCCGGCGGTTCTTCGAGCGTCTTGAGCAGCGCGTCGAAGGCGTTCCCCGTAAAGCGGTGGACTTCGTCGATGATATAGATTTTGTAGCGGCCTTCGCCCGGCGAAAACGCGATCTTGTCGCGCAAATCACGCACATCGTCGACGCCCGTATGCGTCGCCGCATCAATCTCGATCAAATCGAGAAACCGTCCCTCGTTGACGGCGATGCACGTCGAGCATTCGTTGCACGGGCGCGCCTCAGAATCGGCATGAAGGCAGTTAAGCGCCTTCGCCAGCAAGCGCGCGGTGGTCGTTTTGCCCGTCCCACGAGGGCCGCTGAACAGGTAAGCGTGACGGACGCGCTGGGTTTTGAGCGAATTGCGCAGCGTCCGCGTGATATGCTCCTGACCGACAAAATCCTCAAAGGCAGCCGGTCGCCACTTCAGATAAAGTGCTTGTTCAGGCAAGGTGTCACCTCTCTACCCATGGAGTCTATCATCGATTGGAGGGTGTTGCCAATCTAAACGGTG
>CALKIA010000018.1 GCA_937988705.1 uncultured Chloroflexota bacterium
ACGACATGAGCGGCGGCTGGAGCACAGTCACGGGCTTCAACGCGCCGCTCTACGAATCGACCGCGAACCCGCCGGAAGTCACCAGCGTTGACACTGCTGTGCAGGACTATCTCGCCTTTGGCATCCCGGCGGATAAGCTGGTGCTCGGCGTGCCGTTCTATGGCTACGGCTGGGCGGACGTGCCGAACGTGAATCACGGCTTACATCAGCAGTATGAGGGTCACCCCAATGGCACATGGGAGGTCGGCGCGTTCGAGTACAACGATCTCGCGGCGAATTACGTTGGCACGTATGAGCGCCACTGGGACGAGACCGCGCAAGTGCCGTGGCTCTACTACCCCGACGAAGGCATCATGATCACTTATGACGACCCCGAATCGCTGACCGCTAAGGCACAGTACGCGGTCGAACACGGATTTGGCGGCATTATGTTCTGGGAGCTGAGTCAGGACACGACCGACTCCGAACTGCTGACCGCCATCAATACCGCGCTCAACGCTCCGTAATAACGATTTTGATCCGCTGGCAGGGGCGGGCGTAGTTCGCCCCTGTCACCCGACCAACCTGATCCGCCTAAAGTTGGTTGTATCTTGCATAAACGGCGCGATAATGAAATCAGCCAACTTAAATAGGGGATATAGCTCATGTGGATGAGTTTGCAGAAGCAAGCTGAACTGCGCAATCTGTGGCTGAAGGATCGGTTGACGAATGTGCTGCCGGACATTATGCGGCGTGACAACATGTCGATGTGGATCGTCTCCGCGCGCGAGTACAACGAAGACCCGGTGCTGATGTCGATGCTGCCCGAACCCTCGATGAGCGCGCGGCGGCGGACCGTGCTGGCGTTCGCGTTCGATCAGGAAGGCAAGTTCCGCAAAATGTCGCTTGGGCGCTATCCGTATTCCGGCTACTACGAGCAGATGTGGGATCCGAGCAAGGAGTCGCAGGCCGATGCCCTGCAGCGCGTCGTCAATGAGATGAATCCCGAAAGTATTGGTTTGAATATGTCCGCGCTCTCCGGGCTGGCGGATGGTTTAAGTCACTGTGAATATGATGGCATTATGTCGACGCTGCCGCAGAAGTTCGCGCGGCGGGTGCGGAGCGCGGAGAAGGTTGCGGTCGGCTGGATCGAAACCCGCTCGCTGCCCGAATTGACGGCCTACCCGATGCTGGTCGATATGGGACACCAGTTGATCAAGGAACTGTACAGCCGCGACGTGATTCGCCCCGGCATCACAACGACCGATGACGCGGTGTGGTGGCTGCGCGAACGTATGCAGCAGATGGGCGTACGCGCGTGGTTCCAGCCGACGGTCGAGATCCAGTACCCTGGCAGCAATCTTGCGCCCGCACCCGGCATGGACAAGGAGGCGGCGCGTAAGCTGATCCTCCCCGGCGATCTGGTGCATGTCGATGTGGGCTTCGGCGCGCTCGGCCTGATGACGGATCAGCAGCAGCACGCCTATGTGCTCCGACAGGGTGAAACGCAAGCACCCGCCGGGCTGGCCAAGGCGCTGCGTGAGGGCAACCGCCTGCAAGAGATTGTCATGGAGCAGATGCACCTTGGGCGGACAGGCAACCAGATCCTCAAGGCGGTGCGCGAACAGGCCTTCACCGAATGGATTCAGCCGAGCGTCTACAGTCACCCGCTAGGGACGCATGGCCATTCGGCGGGCACGGTGATCGGCATGTGGGACAGTCAGCAGAGCGTCCCCGGTCTGGGCGATTATCCGCTGCACGACAGCACGGCATACTCGATTGAACTCAACGTGCAGGTGACCGTGCCGGAATGGGACAACCAGTACGTGCGAATCGCGCTGGAAGAAGACGCGGCGCTGGTCGGCGGAAAGATGGCGTGGATGTCCGGTCGGCAGACGAGACTGCATTTGATTTAGGGAAATATGCCCCTCACCCCCAACCCCTCTCCCACGCAAGCGGGGAGAGGGGAGACAAGATTAACCTCACCCCCCGGCCCCTCTCCTCTAAGAGAGGGGAGACAAGATTAAGCTCACCCGAGCCCTTCTCGATGGGGAGAGGGGGTGTTCGCCGTAGGAAAATCGAAAAGAAGGACGAGGCAGGCCTCCTCCTACCAGGCGTCAGCGGCTCGGGTGCGCAACGTTTTGACCCAAATTGCGTATATAGTCTATAGAGACTCGAAGTAGTAACGACGTGAGGTCGATAAACGTTGTCTGAGGACGACAAGGCAAAGCGGAATATTCGCATCGGTGACGATGGCGAACTGTATGACGACGAAGACACCCAGCCGCACCACCTCGAAAAACTGAAACGGAAAGCCAAACCTGCCGAGCGGGAGATCACGCCGATTCTACTGTCAGCGCTGGGCTTTCTGTTGATGCTGGTGTGCTGCGTGCTGACGCTCAATCTGGTGGCGACTCAGGTGGCGCAGCTGCGCACGGGCGTGCCTGCGCAAACGGCAACCCACACCTTCACGCCTGCGCCCACCCTCGCCCCGACGGCGACGCCCTGGCCGACACCCGCGCCGCCCACATTGACGCCCACACTGGTTATCACGCCGCCGACGCTGGGCATCGGCGAACGCCCGCTGTGCAGCGGCATCAGCGGGAACGAGCGCATCACGTTTGATACGGTCTATGGCGACGACAACCGGGAAATCTATCTGCTGGATTTGACGCTGCCCGCGAACGATAACATCTGCCGCCTGACGAACGACGCGGCGACCGATGGCGATCCCGTGTGGCATCCCCGCGGTAATGCGGTGCTGTTCAACCATGACGGCGACCTGTGGCGGATCACTGTGGATGGCAGCGGCGGCGCGGCGATCCTGACCGGGACGGATGGTCAGTGGGATAACAGCGGCGATTGGGTCGTGTTCAGCGGGGCGGAAGGCGGCGGCATTGAAGTGGCGGCGGCGGATGGCACCCAGCGGCGTGTGGTCAGTGGGCTGGCGCTGTGGGACGAATTCGAGCCGGACTGCTGCTCGCTGAACTTCTCCGCGCTGCTGCCGGTGGTTGTGTATGCAGGCGCGCCACGCGAAGGTACAGGCGAGCGCGCCGGGACGAGCGACGGGAACGCCCGCGAAATCTTCACGATTAATGCGGATGGCACGGGGCGCGCGCAGTTGACCGACAACGGCGACTACGACGACCAGCCGGACTGGTCGCCGGGCGGCAACCAGATCGTGTTCACGCGTGGGCGCTACGGCTTCAACACGGATATCTGGGTGATGAACGCCGATGGGTCGAACCCGCGCCAGTTGACGACCGACGAAGCGACCGATCACAGCCCGCGCTGGCTGCCGGATGGGCGCATTATGTTTGTGTCGGAGCGAGAACGGGCAGGGGCGATCTATGTGATGTACGCGGATGGCTCCAATGTTCAGGCGATCACCGCGCCGCTCGGCGTGCTGACGTTCGATTACTGGAAGGCGAGCCTCACCCCCTAGCCCCTCTCCGAGCGGAGAGGGGGG
>CALKIA010000019.1 GCA_937988705.1 uncultured Chloroflexota bacterium
ATCTCGCGGACAAGCACGGCAACGTGACGGCGGGCGTGCATATCGCCAACATGGCCGGGACGTGGATGAGCGTCGTCAACGGGTTCGCGGGTCTGCGGCTAGAAGCGGGCGCGCATCTCGGTGAGAGCATCCCGCACTATAAGCCGACCCTGCCCGCCAAGTGGGAAGCCTACAGCCTCGTGCTCAAGCACATGGGACAGGTGCTGCGGGTCACCGTGCAGCGCGCGGCGGACGGTCAGTGCGTCGCAGAGTATGCACTGGTTGAAGGTGACGGGCTCACGCTCAAGCACTACGGCGAAGCATTCACGCTGACCGGAGGCGAACCGCAGCGCAAGC
Source organism: uncultured Chloroflexota bacterium (assembly GCA_937988705.1). GTDB lineage: Bacteria > Chloroflexota > Anaerolineae > Aggregatilineales > Phototrophicaceae > Flexifilum. The sequence goes on from CALKIA010000019.1 coordinate 337, forward strand.
CGATTCCGAGCTAAAGATTTGACCCCACCCCCTGCCCCTCCCCGAATTCAGGGAGGGGAGACAGATAGAATGCTCGCCTAACGAATACGTTCTTCGTAGGGACGAGATATATCTCGTCCTTTTTTGTCTAAACGTGAATGAGGACGAGGCATGCCTCGTCCCTACAAAAAACCATTTTCTCGTAGGGACGCGATTTATCGCGTCGGCCTGTTGGCAAATGCGAACATCCCCGCCCCTATTAGCGCCGCCCGCGATTCGTGCTACTATCGAATAAATCATCCTCTGCAATGTGGGGACGCTATGACGCAACAGCCACAGCAATGGTACAGCCTGCTCGAAAGTCAGCTTGAAAAACTTGCAAAACGCCCTGCCCGCTTCCTGCTCTATGGAACCGTGATGGCGGCCATTGCTCATGTTGGCGGCGCTCACATTCCGCCCGAACTTGTGCCACTGGTTACAGGTGTTGGGATCAATTTGCTCAGCAGTATGGTGGAGCGAGTCGCCGCCAAAGGCGATCTTTCAGAAGATGATTTGGATGAACTGCAAAGAAAAGTCGAGGCGGATCAGCTCTCGCAACTTTTAACCGAAGATCGTTTTCATCGTGACATTGCCCAGCTTGTCAGGCACATTGATTTAGAAAATCGACAAACACGCGATCTGATTATTTCACGGCTCGATAATGAAGTCATTGCGCGTTTGAAGCGGATTGAAGAAGCGTTAAGCACACCACAGAAACCAAAACCTGTAAGCTGCAATTTCGTGCCCAACCCCGAACACTTCGTCGGGCGCGCAGACGAACTGGCGGCGCTGCGATCCGCCCTGAGCACAGACGGCGCAGTCACCGCGATCACCGCGCTCAAGGGGATCGGCGGCATCGGCAAGACGACGCTGGCGTGCGCCTACGCCAATCAGGATGACCGATTTAAGCTCAAGCTGTACGCCAGCTTAGGCCAGAACTACCGCGAAAACCTGGAATCCTCCGTGATGGAGACGTGGATCGGCGGGACATTCGCGCCGGGGACGCGCCTTGAGCAGATGATCGCCTATACGCGGCAGCACTTGATGAACGATGGCTGCGGCACGCCTGTCCTGCTGCTGATCGACGATGTGTGGGCAGACACGGTGAACGCCGCCCGCTATTTACGCGCCGCCGCCCCGCCCAACGCCCGCGTGCTGATCACCACGCGCAGCGAAGACGTGGCCGCCGCGCTGGACGCCGACAGCACGCGCCTTGACGCGCTCTCGCCCGACGAAGGCGCGGATTTGATGCTCGACCTGATCCGCGACAAGCGCGCCGAAGCGACCCGCGCCGATCTCAAAGCGATCAGCACGCTGCTGGCGGGGCATTCGCTGGCGCTGACGCTGGCCGCGCGCCAACTGCGGCGTAACTTCCAAACGCGGCGCGTCAAAGAATTGAAAGACATGCTCGAAACGGGGCTGCGCGACGGCGACGCCTTTCCCGACCTGAAGCTGGAACGCGCCGACGCCGCCAGCAAGCAGGACAGCGTGAGCCTGACGCTCAAATTGACGCTCGACGCGCTCCACGCGGACGATCCCGACCTGCACGAAAAGCGCCTGAAGCAGTTCCGCGCTTTGGGCGCACTGCCGCCCGACCTCGCCTTCCGCGCCAAACACGTGTACGCGATCTGGGGCGAAGACGACGCCGACGCGCTAGACGACTTTGCCGCCGAAGGCTTGATCACGGCGGACGAAACGCGCGACGACTGGTACACGCAGCACCGCCTGCTGCGCGCTTACGCCCGCGCCCAACTGCGCGAACTCGGCGAATTGGATGAGATTGAAGCAAACCACCGCCAATACCTGATCGATCTGGCGTATGACACATTCAATCGTAAGCCGCCGGAAACCTGGTGGGACTTGACCGACGATCTCGAACAGATCCATGCGCTCGGCAACACCCTCGCCGCCCGTCTCGCCGGAACGAGCGATCCCGCCGCGCAGGATGTCATCCTGCACCGCATGAGCGAAGCGCATCAAGAGGACGATGCTGTAGGGGCAAGGCATGCCTTGCCCCTACCCGCAAACGAACCGGACTCCCTCCCCGACGACCCCGCCCTGCTCACCGCCTGCGATGATTTCGCGGCAGCGGTAAATAGCTACATCTTCGGGCGCTACGTGGGCGCGGAAGGGCGGCGCTGGCTGTGGGCGGGATTGGCGGCGGCTCGCGCCCGCGAGTCGCAGAGTCGCATCCGCTTGTTCAGCGGTGAGTTGGGCTTGTGGCACGACAATCGTGGTCTAAAGCGCGACGCCATCGCCTACCACGAGCAGTCACTCACAGCAGCGCGCGCGCAGGGGGACAAGCTGAACGAGGCGACGGCACTCAGTAACATCGGCTTGGTGTGGCAAAATCTCGGCGAAAAGCAAAAAGCCCTTGACTACTATGAACAGTCGCTACCCCTCAAACGAGCAATCGACGACAAACGCGGCGAGGCGAACACCCTCAACAACATCGGCAGCGTCTGGCTAGCTCTTGGTGACTACCAAAAAGCCCTCGACTTCTTCCAGCAGGCGCTCCCCCTCCGCCGCGAGGTTGGCGACAAACGCGGCGAGGCAACCACCCTCCACAACATCGGCGCGGTGTGGTGGGGATTGGGCGACCAGCACAAAGCCCTTAACTACTACGAACAAGCGCTCCCGCTCCGCCGTGAGGTTGGCGACAAAGGCGGCGAGGCAGCCACGCTCAACAACATCGGCAGCGTCTGGCTAGCTCTTGGTGACTACCAAAAAGCCCTCGACTTCTTCGAGCAGGCGCTCCCCCTCCGCCGCGAGGTTGGCGACAAAGGCGGCGAGGCGACCACTCTCCACGAAATCGGCTTAGCGTGGCGGAAGCTCGGCGACAACGCCAAAGCCCTCGACTTCTATCGGCAGGCGCTCCCCCTCCGCCGCGAAGTCGGCGACAAACGCGGCGAGGCAGCTACCCTCAACAACATCGGCATGGTGTGGCGACAGCTTGGCGACAACGCCAAAGCCCTCGACTTCTACCGGCAGGCGCTCCCCCTCTGCCGACAAGTAGGCGACATCCAACAAGAAGCGATCACGCTAAGCAACATCGCGATCATCTTGTGGGAGCAGGGCGACCGAGCGACGGCATTAGGGTACATGCAGACTGCCCGCGCCATCAAGTTGCGCATCGGCGTCAGCTCGCAGATCGAGGATGATTGGCTCAACCAGTGGCGTTCGGAGATGGGCGGGGAATAGCCTCACCCCCTAGCCCCCTCTCCGGGCGGAGAGGGGGAATTCCCCGCGGCGGCGCGCTTGCCCTTCGCCCAAGGGCGAGGGGCGGCTGAGCGCAGCGCAACGGGGTAAGGTTGCGGCCAACCCGCGGACGCCATGAATTGCGTCCTTACATTGGCGATCTTTCTCCCCTCCCTGAATTCGGGGAGGGGTCGGGGGTGGGGTTAGAACTTCTCCATGATCGCCCGCTGCACGAGCGCCATATCGGCCCCGTAGCGCAGACCGGACATCCGGCGAATGGTTTCCGCGCTGGCGCGATCCGGCGGGCGCATGGGCGGCAGCGTCTTCATCGTGAACGGGCGCGCCGCCACGCCGTCCACCATCAGCTTGACCGCCGCGGTGAACTGCGGCAGGTTGATCAGGTCGCCCATGCCGAACGACGGGTACATTTCCGGCGCCAGCGCGGGCGCATCCTGCGTCCCCACGCGGAAGGCGACCATGCTCCCCACGTTGCCGAACACTGCCTCCAAAATCGTGTGGTCCAGCTGGTGTAAAAACTGGTTGGCAATCGTCAGCACCACGCCGAACTTGCGCCCCTCGCTGAGCATGGTCGCCAGCATCGGCGTACTGAAGTTTTGCACCTCGTCGATGTACATGAAGAAGTCTTTGCGCTTGTTGATGGGCAGTTCACCGCGCTTGAACGCCGCTTGCAGCATGCCGCTCAACACCAGCCCGCCGATGAACGAGGCGTTATCCTGCCCGACGCGCCCTTTGGCGAGGTTGACGAGCAAAATCTTCTGCTCCTCGATCACCTTGTGCCACGGGATGCTCGTGCGCGGCTGACCGATCATGCGGCGCAGCGTGGCATCCTCGACGAAGCGGCTGAACTTGGAGAGCAGGTACGGCAGCAGCTCCGCTTTCCAGTGATCGCTCGCGCCGCTCATCTTGCGCACGATGTCCTCGTAGTACGCTTTGACCAGCGGGTCGGTGATGAAGGGCAGCACCCGCTTGATGTACTCGTTGTCGCTGATGATGCGGTACACGTCGATCAGCGTGCCGTCGGGCATGGACATGGCGGCGAGCATGGCGTTGCGCACCGTCTGCTGGAAGATCGGCCCGACGATGGCCTGATTATGCGGGTCATACAGCCGCTGAAGCATGGCGATGAATTCGTTGACGATGCGGTACTTGTCCGCCTCGTTTTCGCTTTCGAGGATGTTGATGCCCATGGGGCGTGCTTCTTCCGACGGATCGAGCACGATCACGTCGTCGGCGCGATAGGACGGGATGCGCGCCAGCACGTCCTCGCACAGATCACCGTGCGGGTCGAGCAGGAACACGCCGCGCCCCGCGTCGATGTCCTGCAAAATCAGCGTCATGAGCAGCGTCGATTTGCCCATGCCCGTCTTGCCGACCACGTACATGTGGCGGCGGCGGTCGTTCAAGCCCTGCAAGATCGCCATCGGCACGCCTTTGACACGCGCCGCGCTCACGCCGAGCCGCGCGCCCGTGTCCGGCATGCCCGCGGGCGGCACGACCGGTCGGCCTTCCAGCTTGACCATGCCGGGGATACCATCACTCTGTGGCACGGGCAAGCGGAACACATTGGCCGCCTCGGTCTCCGCGACCAGATAGCGCATGCGCGACCCGCCCGCCGCCGCTTCCACGTCGAGGCGCGACAGATTGCGCTGCATGATGTCGGCGTCACTGGCGCTGCCCGCCCGGAGGATCTCATGGCCGCCGAGCGTCCCGGCCTCGCGCACCGGGCCGAACAGCGCCGCCCCGACCATCTCTGGCAGTAACTGGCTCGTCCCCGCGCTGCCGGCGATATACACGCGCAGCAGGTAGGCATATTTCAGCGTATTATTATGCGCGTGTGTCTGGCGCAGCTCTTCCCACAACTGCACGCGCGAAATCATTCTGAAGCCTTCCGGCGTAACAGGCTGCGCGCTCAGTTCGTCGCTTGCCGCCGCATTCGCCCGGTTGATCGCCTGGGCGGTCGTCAGCTTTTCCCACGGCAGCAGGTTGGTCGGCTTGAGGTGAATGCTGATCATGGCGGGCTTGCTCTGGCGCAGGAATACCCAGTGTAAATTATGGATGTCAAACGTGCCGGGAGTGAACGGCGCGATGAACTTGGTTTCATTAGCGTCGGTTTCGCGCCGCGCGATCTCGGCGGTGTGCGCGTACTCGAACGGTGTGAGCAGATACCGCAGCTCGTCTTCATCAACCACCGGCTCGAAGACATAGATGTTCTCCTGCGCCAGCGGCAGAATCGAGTGCATATCCGTCCACAGTTGCAGCGCGTGCGCCCGGCAGATGTCCGGCGACGCCGACGACACGCGCGCCAGCAGCGCCACCGTCATCGAGCCGCGTTCGGGGATCAACGGGTGCGGATTGCTGATCAGGCGCAGCACGAAGATCGCGTCGCCCATCACATCGCGCAGTGCGCCCAATACCTGCACGAATTCATAGTGCGCGGTCATCAGCTTCTGATACCAACCCGCGTCCGCGCCACCGGGGAAGCCAATTTCCCGCACGGCGATCGCGAAATAGCCGTGGTAGAACGGCGGTGCCGACTTGCGCGTGAGCGTGTCTTCCATGACGACTTCAGCGGCGGGTTCGATGTGGACGACCGGTTCGCCGTTTTCACGCCGATCCAGCCGCGCACGCATGACTTTCACATCCGGGTCGCGCGCATCCAGTTGATCGAGAATCGCGCGCGCACCTTCGATATTCCAACGCCGTTCCAGCACGCTGACTGCCTGTTTGCGCGCCCGCGTTTTGAGCGCGGCCTCCGCAGTGAGCTGAATCACCGTGTAAAAATCGTCCAGAGCCAGCAGATCATGTTCAATGGCCAACCGGGCCATGCCCCGCGCAAACAGCAAATCGGGGTCAGCTTGCAGTTCCAGCAGCTTGGACGCCGCCGCGATCAATGCCTCCGGAGCGGGTGTCTCCTCCGCCAGCAGGATCGCGATCTGCGCTGCGATCTGTTGGTTGAGTGCCGACTGGAGACCGGGGATGGATTTCGGTTTATCGGTAAACGCCGCGTCGATGGTCTCCGCCGCCAGTTTGAGCTGGCCACCGGCGATCAACGCCTTGACCAGGCGCGTACGCTGCTGCGTGGGCAGCACCTTCCAGTCGCCCGGCTGACGCTCATTGATACGACTCACCTGCAGGAGTGTTTCCGCGTTCAAGCCCCCATACCGGAACAGAGCGAACGCCTTTAGCGCGGGCTGATCCGGCGTGGGTGGCGCGCCGGTTTCCAGTCGTGTCGTCAGTGAACGCAGCAGCGGCGCGGCCTGATGATCTTTCGGGAGCGCCGCCAGCGCCGCCTGCGCCTGCGCGTAGGCCGCCGCTTGATCGCCGAGCTTTTCGTGCATCTCCGCCAGGCCGATGCGCGCCGCCACAGTCGTGAACGTGGGGTCGAGGGCATACCGCTCAATGATGAGCGGGCGCACGACCAGCTTCGAGCCGCAGATGCCGCAGTCGTCTAACGTGATCGACGTCTCTTTACCACAATGCGGGCAGTCCAGTGGCGTCTCCTGTGTCAACAGCAGCAGCGCCTTCGCATCGGTCAGCGTGATCAAGGACGGTTTCGCCTTCGCCCATTTGATCGCCGTCTCGTAGTGCTTGATTGCGGTGGGCGGGTCATTAGCCCGCATTTCCCCCCGCAGCAGCGCGCTAAAGGGGGTTTTTACCCGCGCACGATCACAGGTTTTGAGGAAACGTTCCACGACGACGTCGTGTTCTGCGGCCAAAAACACCGCGGCCGCAGCCAACGCGGTCGCCTGCACATAATCCACCACGTCGGCGATCAATTTGGCGGTGCGCTGGTGCGGAGTGCGGACTTCCAGCAGCCAAGTCAGCGCCTCCTGCGTGATTTTGTCCTGCCCCAACCAGTGCTTGACCAGATGATACACGGCGCGTTCGCGGGTGGCGTCGTCAGTCGCCTTGGCGCGCGCAGCGCGGAAGTATTTCTCCACAGCCGCCGGCAAACCGGGGTTCGGTGGTTTCGTCGAGCCGAACGGCGACGAGCTCAACGCACTGAAGGGGCTGTCGATGCGCATATTGGGGTGGCGCAGCAGAGCCAACCCCGCCGCCAGCGGAACATAGGCCGCTTGCGGCGCGAGCAGCACCGCCTTATCAAACAGGTCATAAGCGCGGAACGGCGTCCGCCCTTTCAGCAGTTCGCGTCCATCTTTAAGCAGATCTTTAACGAGGATGTCACGCCGTTCCATGAGTTCAGCGCGGCGCGGCGTAGGCTCAAGTTCGGGCAGCATCGTGCCGACGAACTCGTGGTCACGTCTCAACTCCAAACAGAAGGCGATCTTGAGGATCAGAGCGTCGGCAGCATGCGGATGCGCATCAATGTACAGTTGCAGTAAATCGAGGGCATCTTCGTGTGCGCCGCTTTCAAACAGGCTTTGGATTTCCAGCAGCATGTCGAGCATGGCGGGCGACCTCGGGTCAACGTGCGGGGCATATACATCACCTATACACCGAATGTATGATGTGCGCAATCCAAACTGCATTACAACTTATTTACCGAAGTGAGTAATATCTCGTCATGTTAGAACTCTACTAATTATTGGTGCTAGTTCGTGGTTCTAAACGGATGGTCTGGGGTCTGTAGGGGCAAGGCATGCCTTGCCCCTACGAAAATCTTCTCTCAAATTGGCAACTAGCACCAATGGTTACTAGCTCACCATACAATCTCTGAGAGTCGCGCTATACAAATACCGAGCGTGCAGCCCCTCGTCAATCGCCTGACGCACGCCGAGTGCATCCCCGTAACGGTTTTCCCAAATGAACATGATATCCTCGGCTTCGAACTGCGGCCGCAGTTCATCCAGTACTGCTTTACGCTGCACGGCGAGCGCGTAGTCCTGCTGCGTGAAATCCTGCGTCGTAAACCGCAGCCCATTCGCGCTCAAAGCGGCGGCGAGTGGGGTACGTTCCGGAGCGAGATTTTCCGCCGGGAAGTTTTCCTTGGGCACCCACGGTTCCCGTCCGTAGGCGTACAACAGGCCAACTTTCCCACCGGGACGCAGCGCGTCCCGCCATTCGCCGATCGTGCGGGTATAATTGGTGCTGAAGTAGATTGAATCAATCGAAAGAATAGCGTCATAGGTCTGCGTGGGCAGCTTCAGCGCATTGATATCGCCAACCGCGAAGGTCAGGCGGTCGCGCTTGTCAGCGGTACGCCGCTGTGCCTGCTCAATCCCCTGTGCAGAGTAATCCAAGCCGGTGACGTACGCCCCGGTGTGCTCCGCGATGTATTCGGCGATCATCCCGTTGCCGCAGCCGATATCGAGGATGTGGTCACCCGGTTTCAATTCCAGCCCAGCGATCAACGCCGCAATCTGCTGCATGTCCGCAAACCCATGCTGGCACAAATTCCGTCCGAATACACGGCGGCAGAATTCGGCGTGCGCGGTGCTGTGTTCAACTACTTTATAGAAGGATTCGTAGAAATCTAGCATGGTGTGACCTTGAGTAGGTACGCCGCGACACAGCAGTAAGTCGTGAAGCGTGGCCACAAAGATAGCGCTTTCGAGCAGGATTGGGGTAGTTACTCAGTCGCCAGCACCGCCCCCATCAACCCCCACCACGCCACCTGAAACTGGATCATGGTCCATGGGTAATGATCAAAGAAACCGACCGCGATCAACGCGCTGAAAATCGCAACGAGCGCCACGACGGCCGCGCGATCTTCCCGCGTAGCCGTGTGATCACGCAGTCGCTGCACCATGCCGAGACCAGCACACATCAGTGCGAGCAGCACGAGCAGCAGACCGACCGTGCCTAATTCCGCCCACGCCGACAGCAGCACATGATGCACGTTATCACCACGCAAATCGTAGTGTGTGCCCA
>CALKIA010000020.1 GCA_937988705.1 uncultured Chloroflexota bacterium
CGGGTTGGACAAGGCAGCTACAGCGCGACCGGAGCCCCAGCATGAGTGTCGTACTCGACGTAAAAGACCTGTCGATCAGCTATTTGGCGCAGCGCGGGCGCGTGCGCGCCGTGAGCCATGTTTCGTTTCAACTGCATGAGGGCGAAACCCTTGCTTTGATCGGGGAGAGCGGCTGCGGCAAATCGACGCTCAACCTCGGCTTGATCCGGCAATTGCCCAAGACCGCCAGCATCGACAGCGGTAGTGTCAGCTATACCTACCGCGACGGTAAGCAGATCGACGTGCTGAAGCTGAGTGACCGCCAGATGCGCCGCTATCTGTGGACGGAATGCTCGATGGTGTTTCAGGGCGCGCTCAATTCGCTTAATCCCGTGATTCGCATTCGTGATATGGTCGGCGACACGGCGGCGGCGCACGGGATGAGCGGCTCGGAAGCGCGACAGCGCGCCTTGAAGCTGTTCGAACAGGTGCGGCTGGACCCGGCGCGCGTGTATAACGCCTACCCCCACGAATTGAGCGGCGGTATGCGCCAGCGCGTGCTGCTGGCGCTAAGTCTGCTGCTGCGCCCGCAGGTTGTCATCATGGATGAGCCGACCACGGCGGTGGATATTCTCACGCAGCGGTCGATTCTGGAAGTGCTGAAAGTGCTGCGCGCCGAACTGAATTTCAGCGTGATCTTTATCAGCCACGATCTCGCGGTGGCCGCTGAAATCGCCGACACCGTGGCGACGATGTACGCAGGCGAAATTGTGGAGATCGGCGGCGTGAACGACGTGTTCTATCGTTCGCGGCATGCCTACACGCTGAGTTTGCTCAATGCCGCGCCTCGCTTGAGCGCGAAAACCGAGGCGCTGTCGAGCATTCCTGGCAGCCCGCCCGATCTGATCGAACCGCCGAGCGGGTGCAAGTTTCACCCACGCTGCGCGTTTGCGACCGACCGCTGCCCGACGAACGTGCCGCCGCTGGTCAACTATGGCGCCGAACAATGGGCGGCCTGTCATGAGGCAGAGCGAGTGATTGTGGCGGCGGAAGCGACGCGGAAGGTGGATACGCTGTGATCAATGCCAATGGCAAAACCGAGCCGAAGACTGCGCCACCCGTCATCGAAATGCGCGGCATTACGCGATCCTTCGTCAAGGATCGCCAGAACATTTCGGTGTTGCAGGATATCAACCTGACCGTCGGACACAAAGAGATCATCTGTCTGGTGGGGGAAAGCGGCTGCGGCAAGACGACCACCGGGAAAATCATCTCCGGGCTGCTCGATCCGAGCGGTGGCGAACTGCTGATCGATGGGCGGCGCTTGGACAGCTACACCCCGAAAGAGCGGAAGCTCATCCGCCGCGAAATGCAGATCGTGCATCAAGACCCGTTCGCATCGCTTAACCCGGCGCACACTATTGGCGACATCCTCAGCTTTCCGCTGCAGCGGCATCACATGGTCAAGGATGGCGCAGCTTTGCGCCGCCGCATCTGGGAATTGCTGACCATGGTCGATTTGACGCCGCCGGGAGATATTGTGGGCAAGTATCCACACCAGTTGAGCGGCGGGCAGCGCCAGCGCGTGAGCATCGCCCGTGCGCTGACGGTGCAGCCGCGCTTGATCGTGGCGGACGAAGCGGTGAGCATGGTCGATGTGAGTATTCGCATCAGCTTGCTGAAGACGCTGCACGGGTTGCGCGATCGTCTAGGTTTATCGATCGTGTTCATCACGCACGATCTGGCCCTGGCGAAGTATTTCGCGTGGGAAGGGCGGATCGCCGTGATGTATCTCGGGCGCATTGTGGAAATCGGGCGGACGCCGGACGTGATTGCCAATCCGGCGCATCCGTATACGCGCGCGCTGCTGGCGGCGGTTCCCGAAGCCGACCCCGACCTGACGCGGCACAAACATGCGCTGCGCCTGCGTTCGGACGACATCCCCAGCTTGACGGCTATCCCGCCGGGCTGCGCGTTTCATCCGCGCTGCCCATTCTATGTGCAGGGCGTGTGCGATGTCGATGTGCCGGTGCTCCAACCGACAGCGGCGCATCCGCAGGCGGTGGCGTGCATCCCCTTACAACAGGGCAAGTTACAAGCATGGCAGCCGACGGAGTAAGTCGATTTTAAGGCAGTGCTCACCCGGTGCGTTCCTCGATATTCAGGGTCGGGTGTGGCGGCGAAAAACAGGATTTAGCGTATAGATGGGTTTAACGCATGACTGCTGATGGCTTACACGGCTTTCTGCGGCTGGGCGTCATGGTGGGCGGGTGCGGGCTGATCATGGCGTTGGTACAGCCGCGTGAGAGTCCGCAATTTATTCTGAGTGTGTGCAGCGCAGGCATGGGGCTGGCGTTGATCGTCGGTGTCCTCGTCGTGGCGCGCCTCATTAAATCGGGAGATCAGTCATGATCAACCCTCAAATAGCTAAACCGCTGTACGAACAAATCAAGAGTTATTTGCTGGCGTGTATCGAACAGGGCATGTACCCGCCCGATTCGCGCCTGCCATCTGAGCGCGATTTGGCCGAGCAGTTCGGCGTGTCACGCCTGACGGTCAAGAAAGCGATCAGCGACCTGCTGCAAAGTGGGCAGGTGTACGTGCAGATCGGCAAGGGGACGTATGTCAGCCGTGCCAAGATCGACCAGTCGCTCGATTCGCTGACCAGCTTCTCGGAAGATATGAGCCAGCGGCATCAACTGCCGGGCAGCCGCGTGCTGGAAGCGCGCGAGATTCAGGCATCGGTCGAAGAAGCGCGGAATCTGCGCGTCGCGCCGGGGATACCGCTGTATTTCCTGCGCCGTGTGCGCCTCGCCGATGATCTGCCGATGGCGATTGAGAGCTGCCGGTTGGTTGCGGCGGTATGTCCCGGTCTGCTGGCGGGGCATGACTATGAGCGTGAATCGCTGTATCAAGTATTGCGTAATGGGTACGGCATCCGCCTGACGTACGCCGAGCAGTCGATTGAGGCGCGGCTGGCGAGCGTGGACGAAGCGCATCTGCTGCAAATCGAAGTGCGCGCGCCGATTCTCGCGATCAGCCGGGTGACGTACACCGACAGCGATCAGCCGGTCGAATACACAGTGTCGGCGTACTGTGGGACGCGGTATAAGTTTCAGGCGATGCTGCGGCGAGTATAAGCACCAACCTCACCCCCAGCCACTCTCCTCTAGGAGAGCGGAACGGGGTGAGATGTATGCAACGTAAGGGAAAACCCATGTTGAGTACCGAAGTGTTGGTCGGGCAGATGATGGCGGTCGGGTTTAGCGGCTTGACCCCACCCGAGTATGTGCTGGAATGGCTGCGCGCGGGGCGCGTCGGCACAATCATTTTGTTCGGGCGCAACATTGACACGCCGGAACAGGTTGCGGCTATGACGCAGGCGCTGCACGCGGCGGCGACCTACGGCGTGATCATCAGCATCGATCAGGAGGGCGGCACGGTCACGCGGCTGCGCGATAAATTCACCGAGTTTCCCTCGGCGATGGCCTTGTCGAGTGCGCGGGACGGCGAAGCGTGGGCGGAGCAGGTCGGCACAGCAATTGCCGCCGAAATGCGTGCGCTCGGCATCGGCTGGGATTACGCGCCGGTCGTCGATTTACTCTACAATTTGGACAACCCCTCGCTGGCGACGCGTTCGTTCGGGCGCGACCCGGAACAGGTCGCGGTGATGGCCTCGGCGTTCGCGCGCGGGATTCAACGCGGTGGCGGTGCGGCTTGCGCCAAGCATTTCCCCGGCTTGGGTAACACGGCGATTGATACACATATTGATTTGCCGAAGCTCGACACACCGTTGGAGCATATTCTGGCATTTGATCTCATCCCGTATCGCGCGGTGATCGGCGCGGGCATCGCCTCGATCATGGCGACGCACACGATTTATACGGTGCTCGATGCAGTGTATCCGGCGACGCTTTCACCGGTCGTGGCGAAGCGCCTGCTGCGCGAAGAGCTGCACTACGACGGCGTAATTTCGACGGACTGCCTCGAAATGGGCGCGATCACGCGGCATTATGGTGTGGGTGAAGCGGCGGTGCTGGCGGCGTTGGCGGGCATGGACGCGATTTTGTTCTCGCACACACGTGCCACGCAGGAAGCGGCCTATGCGGCGCTGCTTGACGCCGTGCAATCCGGCCGTGTGCCGCTGGACAGCGTGGTTGACGCGAACCGGCGCTTGAGCGAGCTGAAAGCGAACTACAGCGTGCCTCCCGGCGATCTCAGCGTGATCCGTTCGGCGGAACATCTGGCAGTGGCACGGGATGCGGCGCGCGCGGGTGTGAGCGTCATTCAGCGCGGCGCACCGATCAGCGGACGGGTGGCGCTGGTGGAATTTGTCTCGAGCCTGAACAGCGGTATCGAAGAAGCGGGCGGCTTGACCGGGTTGGGTAAAGTGTTCACGGCACGTTATCCCGACGCGCAGGCGCTCACGCTGGCCTACGGCGCCGCGCCTGACGCCGCGGAAGCCGCGATCAACGAGGCGGATACGCTCGTGCTGGCAGTCCGCTCGGCGCATTTGCGTCCGGAAGTGGTCGAACTGGTGCAGCGCTGGATCGGCGCGGCGCGGCAGGCAGCAGTGATCTGTCTGCGGAGTCCGTACGATGCGGTGCTGTTCAAACGCGCGGGCACGGTGATCTGCACGGTGGGCGACACGGAGCCGGCGCTCGAAGCGGCGGTCGCGGCGCTGGCGGGCGATTATACGCCGACGGGCGCGCTGCCCGTGCCGTTGGAGTAGACGACAACCCCACCCCCGCCCCTCCCCGAATTCAGGGAGGGGAGACAACATAAGCCGCTCGCTCCGCTAACGCGGGTGAGGGGATAGGAGTTTAGGGTGATGAAGCAGACCGATCGGTCTGCTCCGACGAAGTGCAGGATGGGTCGAACACGACGAACCGAGGGGAATGAATGGGTGATCTCAAAGCGGCACTGCAACCGATCGTCGCCGCACATTTAGACGATACGTTTCCCACCTGTGTGATCTGTGTCCGACACAAGGGACGCGTCGTGCTGGACGAGGCGTGGGGGTGGATCGACCCGGAAACCAAGCTTATTCCGGCGACGACCGATACGCGCTTCGATCTCGCGTCGATTAGCAAGCTGTTCACGGCGACGGCTTTCCTGTCGCTGGTGAGTGCGGGACGCGTCCAACTGGATGACCCGCTCGTCAGTGTCATCCCCGAATTTGGCGGGCTGAACCCGCGGCCGATCAACGGCGGGCAAGACCCGCATAGCAAAGAACGTCTGGAGACGCCGCGGGAACTGATCGGCCGCACCGTTGATCCAACGCGGGTGACGTTCCGGCATCTACTGACCCATACCAGCGGTTTACCCCCGTGGCGGGATGTGTATAATGCGGCCGGGCGCGCGCCGACGCCACCCGATGGGCCTGACCCGACGCCGCGCGCGGCGCGGTGGGCACAGGGGCTGCGGGCGATCTGTGCGTATCCGTTCGTCAATCACATTGGAGCAGCCGTGCTGTACAGCGATATTGGCCTGCTGCTAATCGGGGAAGCGGTCAGCCGGTTGCATGGTGGCGCGGATCTGGCAGCGGCGGTACACGCGCGAGTCACCAATCTATTGGGCTGCCAAGTGGTGTACAATCCTGTGCGTGAACACGG
>CALKIA010000021.1 GCA_937988705.1 uncultured Chloroflexota bacterium
TGTTGGTGGTTCAGGAAATTCGCGTGACGTGGACCAAAGAGTCGCGCGGCGGGCACAATGCCGGGCTCCGCAACGCGGTGCCGCACGCACTCCCGCTAACCGACATTCCGCCACTGGACAAAACACAGGCGTCCGCGCCGCTCGTCCTGATCCACCTTCAGCATCTTTACGAGGAAGCGAACGGTTTTCAACCGCCCTCGCCGATCATTGCCACGCGCACCGCCGCCGCGCACGACAAAATCTTCTTTACAGGCACACGGTTAAAAATTGCCTCGTCCGCCGTGACTGTCGTCTACCGCTATACATGGTCAGGCACGGGCGCGCCGACGCGGTGGCCTGTCGCGCGCAGCATCACCCTCGACACTGGTCAATGGGGGCAAGTACAGTTCAACGGGCGGTTCGGCTGGGATGCGCCGTGGTCGTACCGCCTGACAACGCTGAATATTGGCCTGTTCACGTCCATTGATCGCGGTATTTTTCAGCAAACTCCAGATAGGACTCTCTGCGACCTCGCTGAGCTGTGGTGACCGGTGTGCTGCTTCGCGGCCGCTAAGATGACGTTTCACACTGTTGCGTCCCGCACAGCTCGTGTTACAATAAGATTGTGCAAGATTTCACAAGAGGGGCGAAGATGCTTACTGTAAGCCTTGTCCTGGTGATCGTCATCTGCACCGCACTTTCTATCAGGACCAAACAGTTGTTGATCGCCGCGCTGTGGCTTGCAATAACAAGCGCCGCGGCGGCCGCTATCCTGTACAACCTCGGCGCGCACGAAATCGCTGTGATCGAGCTCAGTGTCGGTACCGGCTTGGTTCCCGTCCTGTTCGTGTTCGCGGCCAGCCTCATGGGCAAACAGTCCACCTTTCTCCCCTCCATCGTTCCGCACTCGCTTGCTTACGGCCTCGTGCTGATCTGTATGATCATCCTTGGCGCAATGTTATTTGCGACCGTCCCAGCCCAACCTACCCCAACCGACGACGCGACGAGCTTTACCCGTATGCTCTGGGAAACACGCGGTCTGGATATGCTGATCCAAGGAGTCCTCATCTTCGCCGGAGTCCTCAGCATTCTCAACCTGCTCTCGGCGCTGCGCGACGCTCCCTTATCCGTAATGACCAGCACCGATCCCCGGAATCCGAAAGCAGCCAAATCGGAGGTCGTATGACGATCTCCCCAGTCGACGCGGGTATCACGGCCGTGATCGCGCTGGTCGGCATCGGCGTGTGCGGACTGCTCCTGCTGCGCAACCTGCTCAAGGTGATCATTGCGCTGCAAATCGCCTCCAAGGGCGTCATCATCGCGCTGATCCTCGCCGGGAACGCCAGCGGTCAAATGAATTTAGCGCAAAGTCTCGCGGCGACCTTTCTCCTCATCGACACACTGGTGGCGGTGATCGGGCTGGCGCTGGCTGTGCAGCTGCATCGAACGTGTGGCACGCTCGACCTGAAGCAGCTCACCGCTATGCATGACCCGCCCAGCTCACCGCCTGAATAGGAGAATTCCATGTTCGGGCTGGTTCCGCTCATCCTCCTCTTTCCGACACTCGGCGCAGGGCTGAACTTTGTAGTGGGTCGGCGGCTGCCCGCGGGAATGATTGGCTGCGGGGCGGCGGTACTCGCCTTTGGCAGCGCCCTACTCCAGTTCTCTGCGCTGCTCGTCCAACCTGCTGGAACAGTGATCCCCCTATTCACATGGATTGAAGTCGCCGGACTGCACGTCGATTGGGCGCTGCGCGTGGATACGCTCTCGGTGACGATGATGCTCGTCGTGACGGGAGTTGGCGCGCTCATTCACCTCTACGCTGTTGGCTATATGCGCGGCGACGAACGCTATGCCCGCTTCTTCGCTTACCTCAACCTATTCCTCGTGGCGATGCTCATCCTCGTCGCCGCCGACAATTTTCTGATGCTGTTCGTCGGTTGGGAAGGCGTCGGGCTGTGCTCGTTCCTGCTGATCGGCTTCTGGTTCGACAAACCCAACGGCGAAGGCTGGCGTAACAGCAGCGCCGCCCGCAAAGCGTTCATCATCAACCGCGTCGGCGATGCGGGCTTCATCCTCGCACTGCTCATCATCGGCACCACCTGCGGCTCGTTCGACTTCAATGTAGTGTTTGGCGGCTCGCACTTCTTAGCCGGCGATCCGCTCGTGGTCGCGCTCACCCTGCTGCTCCTGCTCAGCGCAGCGGCCAAAAGCGCGCAGATTCCACTGTTCGTGTGGCTGCCCGATGCCATGGCCGGGCCGACGCCCGTGTCCGCGCTCATCCACGCCGCGACCATGGTGACGGCGGGCGTCTACCTGATCACGCGTGCCCACGGGCTGTTCGAGCTCGCGCCGCTCACACAAGAAATCATCGTCGCGGTCGGCGCGCTCACAGCGTTAATCGCGGCGAGCGCCGCCATTGCCCAGTACGACATCAAGCGCGTGCTCGCCTACTCCACCATCAGCCAACTCGGCTTCATGATGGTCGCAGTCGGTTTGGGCGCATACACGGCAGCGATTTTCCATCTGGTGATCCATGCGTTCTTCAAGGCGCTCCTGTTCCTCGCCGCGGGATCAGTCGTTCATGCGCTCGGTCATGGCGGCGACATGCGCATGATGGGCGGACTGCGCGGACGCATGCCGCTGACTTTCGCCACCTATACGGTAGGCGCTCTCTCACTGGCGGGTATCCCGCCGCTCGCCGCCTTTTTCTCTAAAGACGAAATCCTCAGCGCAGCCTGGACGTCACATCCGGTGATCGGACTGCTGCTGCTCGGCGCGGCGGGTCTGACCGCCTTCTACGTTGGACGGCAACTGTTCATCGTGTTCTTCAGGGAAGCGCGCAGCCAACCCGCTGCCCGTGCCCATGAGAGTCCGCCGCTGCTCACCATCCCATTGATCGGGCTGGCAGGGCTGGCGGCCATGGGCGGAGTCCTCAATTGGCCGGGACAGGGAGCGCTCGGCGCATGGCTCGGTCACACACTCGGCGAATTTTCCGAAGGTACGTTCATGCCCGCCATCGCGCTGCTCTCGGTCGGCGTGAGCGGTATAGGTTTAACGCTGGCCTATGTAATCTACGGACGCCAGCCACTGCCGGCATCGCGCTGCGACCCGCTGGCGGGGCGGTTCTTCGATGTGCTCACGCGCGGTTGGGGCTTGAACGATTTCTACGAGCGCGTGCTCATGCGCGGCTTCGATGGGTTCGGCGCGTGGCTCAAACAAGCAGACGAAACTACCTTCGCGGGGCTGGAAGCGGGCGCAGCTCACAGTACGGAGCGCACGACCGCCCTCATGGAACAGACGGAAACGCACCAGCTCAACTGGAATATCGCCGCCATCCTCGGCGGGTTGACGCTGGTACTGATCCTCTCGCTGTGGCTGGGAGGACGCTGAAATGAATCTCACCGCCTTACTCATCGCGCTGCCGCTGGCCTCCTCCCCGCTGATTTATCTTGTGGGTCGGGCCTTCCCCGCGCCGCGCCGCCAAGCCGAACCCGTGTGCCGCTGGCTCAGTGTGGGCATCATGCTGGTGTTATGGGCGCTGTGGACGCGCGCGGCGCTGGCGCTCAGTGCGGGCGAGGCGCTCACCACCGCGCTCGGATTGCTGGCGCTGCGCATCGACGGTCTCAGTCTATTGTTCGCGGCGCTGGTGCTCAGCGTGAGCACGCTCGTTCTCGTATTCTCCAGCGCAGACGCCGCCGACCGCGATGGCATCGAGAAATACTACGCCATGCTCGTCACGACGACGGGCGCATTGATCGGCATGGTGTGTGCCCGTGACCTCTTCAACCTGTGGGTGTGGTTCGAACTGGTGGTCATCAGCTCGTTCTTGCTCGTGTCGTTTGAGCGCGAACGCCCCGCCGCGCTGGATGCCAGCATCAAGTATCTGACGCAGAGCGCCGTCGGCTCAGTTCTGATCGTGCTAGGCATCGCGTTCGTCCTCGCGCAGACCAGTTCACTCGCGCTCGACAACCTGCAACCGGGCCGATTAGCGCCCGGTCTGCTGGCAGCGGGGGCGCTGCTCATCGTCGGGTTTGGCATTAAGAGCGCGCTCGTGCCGCTGCATACCTGGCTGCCCGATGTCTACGCCGAAGCGCCGACGCGGGTGACGGCCCTGCTCTCCGGCGCGGTGACAGTCAGCGGCTTGATTGTGCTCATGCGGGCGCTGATGCCGCTGATGAGCGCCGCCGCGACATGGGGCTTGCTCTTGATCGGCGCAGGTGTGATCAATACGTTGGTCGGTAATCTGCTCGCCTTTCATCAGCCCGACTTCAAGCGCATGCTCGCCTATTCCAGCATCAGCCACATCGGGACGATTCTGCTTGGCTTGGGCGTTAGTCTGTACGCACACATCCCCGAAGCGGCGCAGGCAGGCTTATTCCACCTGCTCACGCTCGGCCTCATGGAAACGCTGGCCTTCTTAGGGATCGCCGCGCTGCGCTCTAAGCAGAGCATTACGCTCACCGACCTGCGTGGATTGATCTACCGCGCGCCGCTCACAGGTGTGGCGCTGCTGCTGGTACTCCTCAGCCTCGCGGGGCTCCCGCCGCTGGCCGGTTTCATGTCCAAGTGGCAGGTGTTCGCCGCCGGGTTCATCAGCCCAGACCCCGCAGTGCGCGGCGCTGTGATCATCATCGCGCTTAACATTCTGCTGGCATTGGGCTACTACCTGCCCGCACTCATGGCGCTCTGCACGCCCGACGCACACGCTCCGCAGGCCAAGACTCCGCGCTTACCCCTCTCCATGCAGCTGCCGCTGATCATCCTGTGCGGACTGATCGTGCTCATCGGCCTGCTGCCAGACTCGGTGCGCTGGCTCACGGGCGCAGCAAGTGCGGCGCTGCTCGCAGGAGGCCGCCCATGAACATGCTGCTCACGCCCATTGCGGCTTTCCTGATCTATCTGGCGCTATCCGCGCTGCTCTCCCACATTGGGCGGATGCTCGCGGGCAGTCGGCCCGCGCCGGACGCGCTCCACACCAGCATTTACGCGGGCGGCGAGCATCCACCTGCGCCGGACATCCTGCCGGGCTACTCGAAAACATTCGTCGTTGCCTTCTTCTTCGCCATCGTGCACATCGGCGTGTTGATGGTCGGCAGCGGCGGCGGATCAGGAACGGCGGCGATCTATCTGGTGTGTCTCGCCCTGTCGCTCCTCGCTCTGATTTTGGGCTGAAAGGGGAACTGTGCTGATGCTCACGCGAGTCTGGGAACATACGTTAGGCGAAGTCGTCCAGTGGGCGCGCGTCAATTCGCCGTGGGCGCTGCACTTCAACAGTGGATCATGCAATGGCTGTGACATCGAACTGTTGGCGACGCTCACACCACGCTACGATGTGGAACGGCTCGGCGTCAAGCTGCAAGGCAGCCCACGTCAGGCGGATCTGCTGGTAGTGACCGGCGCTGTTACCCGGCAAGCGAAAGATCGTCTGCTGCGCATCTACGCGCAAATGCCCGAACCACGCTTCGTGATGGCGCTCGGCTCGTGCGCGCTCTCGAAGGGCATCTTCCACGACTGCTACAACGTCGTCGGCCCGGTCGATGTCTTCATCCCGGTCGATGTGTATGTGCCGGGCTGTCCACCGCGACCGGAAGCGATCATCGCGGGGATGGTGGCGCTGCTCGGCAAGCTGCAAGCCGCTCCAGCAGCGGAGGCACAAACATGACCACACTGGAATTCGCGCGCATGCTGCTCCTCCGGTGGCAGAACGCCTTCAGCACCCCAGAGGCGAATCGTTTGGACGTGCACATCGCACCCGCGGAAGTGCAGCCCGCCGTCTCCGCTCTGCTGGCCGGACATTGGGGTTATCTGGCGGGGATCACCGGGCTGGATGGCAGCGACGCGCTCGAAGTACTCTATCACTTCGCCAGCGGCGCGGTGATCGTCACGCTGCGCATCAGCCTACCGCGCACGGGCGCAAGGGTGGCGAGCATCTGCCACCTCATCCCGGCGGCAAACGTCTTTGAACGCGAGATCAGCGAGATGCTCGGCGTGACCTTCCGCGGCGCGCCGGATACTGCGCGTTTGTTCCTGCCTGACGATTGGCCAGAGGGAGTGTATCCGCTCCTGAAAGATGCTGTGCTGCCGGAGGATCCTCATGACCGCACCGACTAAGCAGTTCACCATTCCGATCGGGCCACAGCATCCCGCCCTCAAGGAACCGGGATTCTTCGAATTTACGGTCGAAGGCGAAACGGTAGTCGGCGCGACAGTGCGGCTCGGCTACGCGCATCGGGGCATCGAAAAGGCGACTGAAAGCCGCACATGGGTGCAAAACCTGTATCTATTGGAACGTATCTGCGGCATCTGCTCACACATCCATGCCTTAGCCTACGCGCTCGGCGTAGAAAAGCTCGCCGGGGTGACCGTGCCACCGCGCGCACAAGCCATCCGCGAACTGACCGCCGAACTTGAACGCATCCACAGTCATTTACTGTGGTTGGGCGTCGCCGCGCACGAAGCGGGCTTCGATACACTGTTCATGTACTCGTGGCGCGACCGTGAAACCGTCATGGACATCTTCGAACAGTTCAGCGGGAGCCGTGTGCATCACTCGGTCAACACGCTCGGCGGCGTGAAATTTGATCTCACGCCCGAACTCAGTGACGCGATCCATCAGGGACTCGATTATCTCGACGAACGGGCACGCTACTACCTCGATCTGGTACAAAACGACCCCATGCTGAGCGGGCGCACACGGAACATCGGCGTGATGACCGAAGCCGACGCCGCGCGTCTGGGCGTAGTTGGGCCGACGGCGCGCGCCTCCGGGGTGCTGCGCGATCTGCGCGTCGAAGCGCCGTATTCGGCGTATGTCAATTTTCCCGTGCAGGCAGTGGTCGAAACGGCGGGCGACCTGCACGCGCGCTTCGTCGTGCGTGTGCGCGAACTTCTCGAAAGCATCCGCGTCATCCGCCTGCTCCTGGACGGTTTGCCGACAGGTGATTTGCAGGCGCGTATGCCGCGCAAAATCCCAGCGGGCGAGACGATCAGCCGGGTGGAAGCGCCGCGCGGCGAATTGTTCTATTTCATCAAGAGCGCGGGCGGCGACATGCCAGAGCGCATCAAAGTGCGTACGCCGACGCTGTGTAACCTCGCCTCAGTGCTCGAACTCAGCCGGGGGCGCCAATTGGCGGACATTCCCATGCTGCTCGTGGGCGTCGACCCGTGCTTCTCGTGCAATGATCGGATGGTGACAATCTGCCGCGTCGAGTCCGGCGAACGCGTTGACTTCACATGGGATCAACTACGGCGCAAGGAGTCGATCCCATGACTGAAGTGCTCGCCCTGCTCATCTTCCCCGGCGGTATCGCCCTACTGCTGGCCGCGCTGCTCTACGAGTGGATCAACCGCAAGCTGGCGGCGCGACTGCAAAACCGTGTCGGGCCGCGCTGGTTCCAACCGCTCGCCGATCTCGTCAAGCTGCTCGCCAAAGAGGAGATAATTCCGCAAGGTGCGCAACCCGTCCTGTTCGATCTGCTGCCCATCGTCAGCCTCGCCGCAGTCACGACGGCGGCACTCTACACTCCCCTGTTCGGACTCGCCCCGGCGGGCAGCTTCCCCGGCGATCTGATTGTCGCAGTCTACCTGTTGAGCGTGCTCAGCCTGTGCACCAGCCTCGCTGGTCTCATCACCGATGACCGTTACGCGCTGGTCGGCGGGCTGCGCGTGCTGACGCAGTTGTTCTCGTACGAAGCGCCGTTCCTGCTCGCGCTGCTGCTCCCCGCGCTGGTCGCCGGCAGTTGGCAGATTAGTGTGATCGCCGCGTACACCTCGGAGCACACATGGCTGCTGCTTACTCAGCCGGTCGGCTTTGTGGTCGCCGTGATCGGCTTGATGGGCAAACTGGAACTTCCCCCCTTCGACGCGCCGGAAGCACACACCGAAATCGTCGCCGGATCGCTCACCGAGTACAGCGGGCGCGGCCTCGCCCTGTTCCGCCTCAGCCGAAATGTTGTCCTCATCGTCGGGCTGACGCTGATCGCTGCGCTCTACCTCGGCGGCGTTGCCAACCCGCTCCTATTTTTCGCTAAAACGCTCCTGCTGCTGGTTGGAGTGACCATTGCACAAATGCTGTTCGCTCGGCTCCGCATCGACCAGACCGTCGGTCTGTGGTGGCGGTTCGGGGTGCTGCTGGCGTTGGGTCAATGGCTGCTCACGCTGTTGGGAAAGGCTGTCGCATGAAGGTTTCGACTCTGCTCGGGAACATGCTTCATTCGCTGTTCATCCGTCCGGCGACTCACCGGTATCCGCAGGTGCGCACGGTAGTGCCCGACCGTCTGCGTGGCCGCCTCGTGTGGACGTCCACCGGCTGCACGGGTTGCTCCCTGTGCGTCAAAGACTGCCCGGCGGACGCGCTGCAGCTCATCGATGTTGACCGGGCGAGTAAGCGGTTCAAGATGCGCTACCACGTTGATCGCTGCACCTTTTGCGGTCAGTGTGTGCAGAGCTGTCGCTTCAACTGTATTGAACTCGTACATGACCAGTGGGAACTGGCCGTTGTGAATCGAGAGGCGTTCACCATCGAGTATCAGGGGGAGGGCGAATCGTGACGTCATGGAGCGGACTGTTACGACAGGAGATTCAGCCGGGCGTGAAGGTTGCGGTCATCGGCATCGGTCAAATTCTAAGCGGGGACGATGCGGCGGGTGTGCTGGTCGCGCGGAAGCTGCGCGAACACATTCCATCGACTGAAGAGCGCATCATCATCGACGCGGGCCTCGCGCCGGAGAACTTCACCGGATTGATTCGGCGGATGCGCCCCGATCTTCTTATCGTGGTCGATGCCGCACAGATGGGCGAGGAACCCGGCACCGTTCACCTTATTCCATGGCACTACGCTGACGGTATCCGCGTGTCGACGCACACGCTGCCGCTCAGAATGATTTGCAGTTACCTCACCGATCAGACGGGGTGCGAAATCGCACTGATCGGCATTCAAGTGGGGGATGCGCAGTTTGGCCACCCGCCGACCCGCGCCGTCAAAACGGCAGCGGCGCGGGTCGCGCGCAAACTGGAAGGGCTGCTGCGCATACCGGAACCGATTTAGAGCTGTTCTTGGCCAAGCGGTGAGTGGACGAAGGGGTAGAACCATGACGAAATCGTCCAAAGCGGATTTTAAGTCGAGATTTGTGCTAGAACGGCAGGACTTCCAGTGTTTACTGGACGCCCTGAATGGGCAAGGCTATCGGCTCATCGCCCCCACGCCGCGTGACGGCGCGGTGGTCTACGATGAGATCGCCGCTGTGAGTGATCTCCCTATCGGCTTGACCGACGAGCAGGAACGCGGGACGTATCGACTGAAAGATGGCGATCCGGGTCGTTTGTTCGGCTGCGGTTTGGGCCCTCACTCGTGGAAGAAATTTCTTTACCCCGCCGAACTCCGGCTGTGGAACGCCCACGCCAACGGCAGTCTCGCGATCACACCGGATGACCATCACCCCGAACGACTGGCCCTAATCGGCGTGCGCGCCTGCGAACTCGGCGCGCTCCGCGTACTGGATCGAGTCTTGAGCGGCGGCCAGTATCATGACACCGTGTATGAAGCGCAGCGCGATCACCTCTTCATCGTCGCCGTCAACTGTGGGCGCGCGGGGAATACCTGTTTCTGCGCCTCAATGAACACTGGGCCACGCGCTGAATCCGGCTTTGATCTGGCGCTGACCGAAATTCTCGAGCCGGAACGCCATTACTTTGTCGTCGAGGTGGGCAGTGAAGCCGGTCAACGCCTGTTCGACGGTGTGCCGCATCAGTCCGCGCTGGAGGCCGATGTGCAGAAGGCAACCACCATCATCGAAACCACCGCCACGCATATGGGCCGTCATCTCGATACAACCGGTATCAAAGATCTGCTCTACGCCAATTTCGAAAATTCGGAATGGGATGAAGTGGCCGCCCGCTGCCTGACCTGCGGCAACTGCACGCTCGTCTGCCCGACATGCTTCTGTACCACCGTCGAAGATGTCGCGGAACTCACAGGTGCTTCAGCCCAACGCATCCGCCGCTGGGACTCGTGCTTCACGATGGACTTCTCATATGTTGTCGGCGGGCACGTCCGCGCCTCCGCGCGTTCGCGCTACCGCCAGTGGCTGACGCATAAGCTGGCCGCATGGATTGACCAGTTTGGCTCGTCAGGGTGCGTCGGCTGCGGGCGCTGCATCACCTGGTGTCCGGTTGGCATCGACCTCACCGAAGAGGCCAAAACCATCCGCGCGCACAGCCAGCCCAAACCCGAAACCAAATCCCGAAAGAAAATTCATCATGAAAACACTTGAAACCATTGTGGCAAAACATCCATTCTTTGATGGGTTGCAGCCCGCCTATCTGGAACTCATCACGGGCTGCGCGGCCAACCATGTCATCAAAGCGGGCGAGTTTTTGTTCCGCGAAGGCGAAGAAGCGCAGCAGTTTTTCGTAATCCGCGAGGGTACGCTCAAGCTCCTCGTGCAAATGCCCGCGGCGGGCGAAATCATCCTGCAAACGATTCATTCCGGTGAGATCGTCGGCTGGTCGTGGCTGTTTTCACCCTACCGCTGGCATTTTTCCGGTCGCGCCGCGACAGAACTACGCGTACTAACGTTTGACGGTGCCTGCTTGCGTCAGAAATGCGACGCCGACACGGGTTTCGGCTACGAATTCATGAAACGGTTCTCGCGCATCATGATGGAACGCCTGCAGGCGACGCGCTTACAGCTCATCGACCTGTATCAGGTGCGCGAATGAGGGGGAAGCCGCATGAGTACATTGGACTTTGTGACCGTCCCGGTCAACGTTTCTGACCCCATGATTCCCCGCGTGTACCGCGTACTGCGAACGCGCTGGAACACGGGCGATACTTTTTCGCTGGAGCTGGTGCCGCAGGAAGGCGGGGATATCCCCGCCTTTGAGCCGGGACAGTTCAACATGGTTTACATCTATGGCGTGGGCGAAATCCCAATTTCGATCAGCGGCGACCCCGCCCGTCGTGACCTACTCATTCACACCACCCGTGCTGTCGGCACGGTGACGCACTCGATGAGCAAACTCAATGTCGACGATACGCTCGGTGTGCGCGGCCCATTCGGCTCGGCGTGGCCCGTCGAACTTGGACGCGGCAAAGACATTGTGATCGTGGCCGGCGGCATCGGGCTCGCACCGCTGCGTCCCGCCATGTATCGCATCCTCGCCAACCGCGAACAGTATGGACGCGTCGTGCTGCTCTATGGCGCACGCACCCCCGCCGATGTCCTGTATCGCAAAGAATTGGAACAGTGGCGCTCACAGTTTGATCTCGACGTGTTCGTGACCGTCGACCGCGCTACGGGCAACTGGCGCGGCAGCGTCGGCCTCGTCACGCAGTTGATCGGGCGCGCGCCGTTCGATCCGCTGAACTCAATGGCGATCGTTTGCGGGCCGGAATTGATGATGCGCTTCACGACTATGGAACTGATGAAGCGCGGCATCAGTGGGAACAACATCTATATCTCGCTGGAACGGAACATGAAGTGCGGCATTGGGCTGTGCGGTCACTGCCAGCTCGGGTCAGTCTTCGTGTGCAAAGATGGCCCGGTCTTCCAGCACAGTCAGGTTGAGCACCTGCTCACCAGATGGGAGCTGTAACATGGAGCGCAAAAACAAACCCAAGATCGCAGTCTGGAAGTTCGCCTCCTGTGACGGCTGCCAGTTGAGCCTGCTGGACTGTGAAGACGAACTGCTGACCGTCGCGGAAGCGGTCGAAATCGCCTACTTCCCCGAAGCGACGAGCGTCTCGGTTAAGGGGCCATACGATGTGTCGCTGGTCGAAGGCTCG
Source organism: uncultured Chloroflexota bacterium (assembly GCA_937988705.1). Classification (GTDB taxonomy): domain Bacteria; phylum Chloroflexota; class Anaerolineae; order Aggregatilineales; family Phototrophicaceae; genus Flexifilum. The sequence goes on from CALKIA010000021.1 coordinate 11,768, forward strand.
ATCACCACGCAGCATGACGCCGAACGTATTCACCGCGTCCGCCGCGCCTCCAAGGTTCTGATCACGATTGGTGCGTGTGCGACGGCGGGCGGCATTCAAGCGCTGCGCAACTTCAAAGACACCAAAGCTCTCACCGCCATGGTCTACGCCAATCCCAAATACATCGAAACGCTGAGCAAATCCACGCCGATTGCCGATCACGTGTTCGTGGATTTTGAGCTGCGCGGCTGCCCGATCAGTAAGAAGCAGCTGCTCGAAGTTATCGGCGCGTATCTCGATGGGCGCAAACCGATCACACCGCATTACAGCGTATGCGTGGAATGCAAACGGCGCGGCACCCCCTGCGTGATGGTCGCGCACGGTACGCCGTGTCTCGGCCCGGTGACGCAGGCGGGTTGTAACGCGCTGTGTCCCGCCTACCAACGCGGCTGCTTCGGCTGTTTTGGCCCGGCGGAAGTACCGAACACGCGCGCCCTCGCCGAACAGTGGAAAGTACTCGGCAAGTCACCGCAAGATCTCGTCCGCATCTTCCGCACCTTCAATGCCTACGCCGACGCCTTCCGGAAAGAGAGTGATGTTCATGAAAGCTAACGGCACTCCCACGACCCGTACCCTCAAAGTTGACATACTGGCGCGCGTCGAAGGCGAAGGATCGCTGTACGTCAAGCTGAAGGGCGATGCCATCACGGATATCAAGTTCAAAATCTTTGAGCCGCCGCGCCTGTTCGAAGGGTTTCTACGCGGGCGCGCTTACAGCGAAGCGCCGGACATCACCGCGCGCATTTGCGGCATCTGCCCTGTCGCCTACCAGATGAGTGCCGTCTACGCGATGGAACGCGCGCTCAACGTCAAGGTCGATCCTGCGATCCGCGCATTGCGCCGACTGCTCTACTGTGGCGAATGGATTGAAAGCCACGTGCTGCACATCTATATGCTGCACGCGCCCGACTTCCTCGGCTACCCGGACGCCCTAACACTCGCCAAAGACTACCCGGACGCGGTCAAGCGCGGGCTAACCCTCAAGAAGATCGGCAATGAGATCGTGCGCGTGCTTGGCGGACGGGAAATTCACCCGATCAATGTGCGCGTCGGCGGCTTCTACCATGTGCCGACCAAACGCGAATTGCAGCCGCTGCTGGAACAGCTCAAATGGGCGCGCGATGCCGCCTTCGCGACTGCCGAATGGGCGGGCACACTGCCCATCCCCGCTTTCGAATACGATTACGAGTTTGTCGCGCTGCATCACCCCGACGAGTACCCGCTCTGCGAAGGTCGACTCGTCTCGAACAAGGGAGTGAACATCGACATTGAGGACTTCGAGCAACATTTCATCGAAGAACATGTCGCCCACTCCAATGCGCTGCATTCGGTGATCAAAGGGCGCGGCATGTACCACGTTGGCCCGCTGGCGCGCTACAACCTCAACTACGATCAGCTTACGCCGTTGGCCCAGGAGGCGGCCGCCGCTGGCGGACTTAAGCGCATCTGCACCAACCCCTTCCAAACGATTGTCGTGCGCGCTGTCGAGACGGTCTACGCCTGCGACCACGCCATCGACATTATCGAACAGTACGAGCCACCACCCAGTCCCGCCGCAATCGTCACACCGGGCGCGGGGACGGGTTGGGGCGTCACAGAAGCGCCGCGCGGCTTCCTGTATCACCGCTACCGCCTTGACTACACCGGGGCAATTCTCGACGCCCGCATCGTGCCACCGACCGCGCAAAACCAGAAGATCATCGAAGATGATCTGCGGCGTTATGTGGCGGGTCATCTGCAGCTTTCGGACGAAGACCTCACCTTGCAGTGTGAACAGGTCATCCGCAACTACGATCCGTGTATCTCGTGTGCCACCCATTTCCTGAAACTCGTCGTTGACCGAACTTAACGGAGGGCGAAATGTCTCATACAGCTTTAGCTTATGGCTTACAGCGCACGCTCAATACATCGTTCGAAACCGCGTATCAGCAGGCGCACCTCGCGCTGAATGCGGCTGGCTTCAAAATCGTCGCCGAGGTCGACCTGGCTGCGCTGCTGGCCCATGAATCGGCCTACAGCCTCGCGCAGCGCGTCCTCGTCGTCATCAAACCGGAGATCGCCCAGCGCGCGCTGGCGGTCGCGCCGCAGGTGAGCGTCGCACTGCTGTGCAACATCGCCATCTCCCAGCCGACTGAAGAACTGGTCGAGGTGCAGGCCACCGATCCTCTCATCGTGTGGAGCGAGATTCACGCCGCCTTCCTCAAACCGATCGCCGAGGAGCTGCGCGAACAACTGCGCCACGTGATTGAAGCAGTGACAGGATAGTGCAATCATGAACGAGTCGCTCATCATTGGCGTGGGCAATCCGCAGCGCGGCGATGATGGCGTGGGTCTGGTGGCGGCACGCTTCCTACGTGCCGCCCTGCCCGCAGCAGACGTGCGCGAGTGTTCCGGCGATGCCGCCGATCTGATCGATTTATGGACGACGACCAACGCACGGCGTGTCTATGTGATCGACGCGATGGTATCGGGCGCGGCGCCCGGTACGGTGACGCGCTTTGACGCGCACCGCCACCCGATGCCCGTGGAGCTCACCGGGACGTCCACGCACAAATTCGGCGTGGCGCAAGCGGTCGAACTGGCACGCGTGCTCGACTGCCTGCCAACCGAAATCATCGTTTACGGCGTCGAGGGCGGTCGGTTTGACTATGAAGATAAACTCTCGCCCGAGGTCGAGGCCGGGGCACGCGAGGTCGCCCGCTTGATTAGCACCGATCCACGTTAAGTCCAATTCCTTGCGCAGATTCGATCAACGGGGAAAAATTATCCTCGACAAATCGACTTCGAAGGGAATTTATCGTGGAATTCAGACGCTTAGGCAAAACCGGTCTGCAGGTCAGTGTATTATCGTTTGGGGCATGGGTCACGTTCGGCACCCAGCTTGATGTCGACGCGGCGCTCGGGCTGATGTCCGCCGCCTATGATCAGGGCTGCAACTTCTTCGACAACGCCGAGGTGTATGCCAAGGGCGATGCGGAAACGATCATGGGTAAGGCGCTGCAAAAAGCGGGCTGGAGGCGCGACAGCTATATCGTATCCAGCAAAGTCTTCGGCGGTGCTGTGCCCAACCCCTCGCCGATTCAGCGCGGATTGTCACGCAAGCACATCTACGAAGCGGCGTATCAGGCGATCGATCGTCTCCAGTGCGACTATCTCGATCTGTACTTCTGCCATCGTCCCGACCGCGCCACGCCCATCGAAGAAACCGTGCGCGCCATGACCGAACTCATCTGGCGCGGCGATGTCCTCTACTGGGGCACAAGCGAATGGTCGTCACAGGAAATCATGGAGGCCTACGCGGTCGCGCGCCAGTACAACCTCATTCCCCCGTCAATGGAACAGCCGCAGTACAACATGTTCACGCGCTACCGCGTGGAAGTTGAATACAAGCGCCTGTACAACAGCGATACCGTCGGCCTCGGCACGACGATTTGGTCGCCGCTGGCGAGCGGTCTGCTCACAGGCAAGTACAACAATGGCATCCCCGACGACAGCCGCGTGAACCTACCGGGTTACGAATGGCTCAAATCGATGTTGGAAGGGCACTGGGGTCAGAGCAACCTGCCGAAGATCCCCGGTCTGGCGCAAATCGCCGCCGATCTCGGCACCACCCTGCCCAAGCTCGCACTCGCGTGGTGCGTCAAGAACCCGCACGTCAGCACCGTGATTACGGGCGCGTCGCGTCTGGAACAGGTTACCGAGAACTTCGGCGCGCTGGAAGTAGTCCCACAGCTCACGGATGATGTCTTGGCCGCCATCGACACGGTGCTGGGCAACAAAGAAACCCGTCTGCACGGCTCCAGCGAATAAGCCTCTGACCACACCAACGGCGGCGGGGCACGGTGCCGCGTGCCCTGCCGCCAACACGCACTGATTCGCCTTTCCAGCCCTCAACCCTCCCGTGTTTTGGACTCAATGATCAAGCGTTCCTGACTTCGCTCAGTGACATAGGCGACTGTGATTGCATCCCCGATCAGCTCAATGTCAAACCCATCAGGTCATTGCAGCAGCTTGGGTGCGGCAGCATCAACCGAGCTGGTCTATAATGACCCTGTATTCCGACAGACAAGCTAGCACGGTGTTGCGCCGGGTTAACCGAATGACAGGTTTGAAAGGCTGACCATCCTGATCCCAGTGACCATTGCCGAACGCAAAGTGCGGGTAGGCGAACAGCCGATCCCATTGCTCAGCGGTGAAATGCACTATTGGCGGCTTGACCCCCATAACTGGCGGCCGATTCTGCTGCGCATCAGAGAAATGGGCATCAAGATCGTCGCTACCTACGTCTGCTGGGATTTTCACGAGCTCGCACCCGGTCAATACGATTTTCAGGGTAAAACCGATGCGCGGCGCAATCTGCTCGGTTTTCTCGATCTGCTCACCGAAGAAGGCTTCTGGATCATCCTGCGCCCGGGGCCGTATATCTATGCCGAATGGAAGAACAATGGTGTGCCGGATCATGCGGCGCGCTATCACCGCCTCGATCCCACCTTCCTCGCCGCTGCCGAAACGTACATGGCCGCCGTGACCGATGCGACCCTGCCGTATCTAGCGACGCATGGCGGACGGGTGCTCCTTTGGCAAGCCGATAACGAGATCGATCCGTGGCCGCATTTTTACACGGAGCCGCTCGGTCTGGGACGGACCACAGGCAGCTTTCAGGAATATCTGCGCGAACGCTACAGCGAAATCAGCGTCTTGAACACCGCATGGCGTACGCTCTACCGAACCTTTGACGACGCGCGCGCCGTCACCGACCTGTTTCCCACCGACCATGCGCTCATGAGCCGCTATCAGGATTACCGCGCCTTTTTGCACTGGTACGTCAATAAAGTCGGGATGTGGGCGGTCGATAAGTACCGTGCGCTCGGCGTGGATGTCCCCGTGCTGCTCAACACCTACAGCGGCGTAGGTACGCAGCAGTGGGCCGATCTGGAAAAGATCGGTGATCTCGTGGGACCGGACATCTACCCGTCCCGCGAATTCCTGAATCGCGGCGGCGGCCGGGAGCACGCCCACATCCTCGAAGCGCTGCGTTATGCCAGCAGCTATTCTAAACTGCCCTATATTCCGGAATATCAAGCGGGCATCTGGCATGACTGGCTGGAAGATGTCGGTACGCTTACGCCCAACCATTACCGTTTGATCAGCTTGTCCGCTCTGCAAGCGGGGGCGGCGGGTTGGAACTGGTATATGCTCGTCAACCGCGACAACTGGTATCAAAGCCCGATCAATGAATGGGGCCGCACCCGTCCACCGTTGTTCCGCACGTTTCAACAAATCACCTCGCTCTATCAGGAGCTTGACCCGACCACCCTGACCCGGATGACGAACACCGCCGTCACCTTTGACCCGATCCAGCGCAGCACCGAGCGACCGGGACAGGAAATGCTCACCAGCCTGTATCAGGCGGACATCGACTATGATTTTCTTGACCTGACGCAAGGGATCACTAAAAAACCGCTGCTGTTGTATGCCGGGGGAACATGGCTGGCGAAAGCCGGGCAAAAACGACTGGCAGAATATGTCGAAGGCGGTGGGCATCTGGTCTGCATCGGTGCGAGTCCGAACACGGATGAACATTTCCGCCGCTTGAATCAACTCAACATTCCCAATCCGACCGGCATCTTCAGCGGGTTGGGCAAGCTGCATCTGGGGCTGTGGGACGCTTCGGTCGAAAGCGCGTGGGTTCAGCACTACGACGCCGTCCCCGGTGAACCAATCGTTGTGACGCGCTTAAGCGCGCGCAATCCGCCCTCCGAGGAACTGCTCATGCAATTTGACCTGCAAAGTGGTCAGCAGTACACAGTCGGCTATACCGTGCGCCGACTGCGCGGACGCATCACGGTGATCGGCTTGCAGCCGACGCCGGAACTGCTGATTCTGCTGCATCGGCAGTTTGGTGTGACCATCCCCAGCCGCTCGACCACAGCCAACGTGACGACCGCGCTCTTTCACCGGGATGGTGACTATTACCTGATCGCCTCCAACGTCGGCGACGAAGGCAAAACGGCGAACATCCAGCTCCCCGCGCCGCAGAATGGCCAGTGGCGCGATATGCTGAATGGGAACGTCGTCGCGGCAGCGGGACAGATCAACCTCCCGCTCGCGCGTAAAGACAGCACGATTTTGCGTCTGTCCGGCGGGCAGAAGTAGCCTACCGGAGTTACAGCACCCCGCCCAGATTCCACGGGATGAATTCGGATTCGCCCACACCCTGGGCCTCGCTCTTGGTCGGCTGACCAGACGCCACCGCCACCGCCAGATCGAGCAGTTGTTCGGCCGTTGTGTGCAGGTCTGCGCCGTGCAGCACCACTCCGGCGTCAAAATCCATATCGTCAATCATGTGCGCGTAAATCTCGCTGTTCGTGGTGATTTTGATGCTCGGCG
>CALKIA010000022.1 GCA_937988705.1 uncultured Chloroflexota bacterium
AACCAATTCTGATCATCAGTCAGATTGGGACGTTCATCGGTTTCTTGGTTCTAGGCGTTGCAAATGCCTTACCGCTCATTTTCCTCGCACGCATCATTGACGGCTTGTCCGGCGCGAATGTGGCGGCGGCGCAGGCGGCGTTGACCGACAGCACGTCGGAAAAGACGCGCGCGCAGGGGTTGGGTTTGCTCGGTGCGGCCTTCGGGTTGGGGTTCATCATCGGTCCGGTAATCGCGTTCGCCTCGCTGGCCATTGGCGGCAACGACTACCATGTCCCGGCGTTTGTGGCCGCTGGTTTTTCGCTGGCCTCGATTCTGCTGACGACCTTCTGGTTCAAAGAGACACTGCCAGCCGACAAGCGTAATCAACCGACCCAGCGCAAAAAAGGCTCGATGTTCGGCAATATTGGGCACGCACTGCGGCTGCCGGTCGTGGGACTGCTGCTGGTGCTGATGTTCTTCCAACAGCTGATCTTCGGCGGCTTCGAGAACCTCATTGCGTTGTTCACGCTCAATCGATTGGGCGTGAATGCCTCGGGGAACGCGGTGATCTTCGTCTTCGTTGGCATTGTTTTGGTCATGGTGCAGGGGTATTTCATCGGCAAGTGGAGCCGAAGATTCGGTGAGCGGAAGTTGATTTATGCGGGGCTGGCTTTGCTGGCGGTTGGCTTAACCCTGACAGCGATCACACCTGCCCAGCCCGTGCCGTGGTATTCGCGGAGCGCCATCGTCGAGGAATTGACGCAGAATGAGAGTGCGACCGCGGACACCGAACTCGCAATTGGTATCCCGGAAGATGGAAATAATGGCTGGTTAGGTTTGGTCTGGATTCTCGTCGCGATGATACCGGCCGCCATCGGCGGGGGCATTCTATCACCGAGCATCAACAGTCTCATCACCAAAAATGTGAGTCAGGGCGAGATTGGTGGAACGCTGGGTGTCAGCTCGGCTCTGGTGAGCGCGGCGAACGCGATCACCCCGATTGTTGGCGGCACCACCTTCAGCGTGCTCGGCTCGACCGCGCCGTTCCTGATAGGCGGCATCATTTTGGGCGTTCTGTGCGTCCTCGCTATAATGACGATCGGGAAAAACATCCCCGCGGTCGCTCAGTAGGGCGGCGCGTATCCCGAGTTGAGGGAGTGCTGTGCTGCGCGTGGCGTTATTGGACGACCATCCACTGATGCTGAAGGTTGTCGCTCAGGAGTTGGCCCAGTCGCTTGACATCAAGATTGTGTGGAAGACGACCAAATCGTCCGAGTTGATGGAACAGGTCAAGCGGCAGGCGCCGGATGTGCTCGTGCTTGACCTCGGTTTTGGGCAGCAACCGTTTGAGCCAGTCAACGCGGTGCGCGATTTGCGCGCGACTTACCCGAAGATGGCGATTCTCATTCTCACAACGTACGATGACCCCGTGTGGGTCGATGAACTGCTGCGGGCAGGCGCGAGGGGCTATATCCTCAAGAGCGATGATTTCTCGCTGCGACTGCCCGATGCGATTCGGGCAGTCGCCAGTGGCCGGCCTTTTTTGTCACCGGGCGCGGCGCTGGCTCATGGTGAGGCGCGACGGAAGTATACGCTTACCCCGCGGGAACGCGCGATTTTGCGGCTGGCGGCGGTCGGTAAGTCGAATGGCGACATCGCGCAGACACTCGACCTGGCCGATGGCACGGTGCGCAATCACATCTCGAATATCTACGCGAAACTGGGAGTTGAAACGCGTGAAGCGGCCGTCCAAGCCGCTCACCAACTGCGTGAACTGCCAAAACCCGATGCGCAACTCCGGCATGAGCTGCGCACGCCCTTACACAGTCTGCTCGGGTTGGCACGGCTGCTGGAAGGCCGACTGGAGCGCAATGGTCAGCTCAGCGCGAACGATGGGGAGGTGCTGCAGCAAATCGTAGCGGAAGCGCAGCGGCTCGATCACATGATTGCTGACCTGGAACTAGAGTAGGCGCATGACAACGATCCTGTATGTGGAAGATCATCCGCCCGCGCAACTGCTGATGGCGGCAATTGTGACCGATCTCACGTCCTACACGCTGATCACAGCGAAGACCGGGGCGGAAGCCGAGACGCTCGCGCGGACAAATCACTTAGAAGCGTACATCCTCGACCTCGATTTACCCGATACGGATGGAATCTCACTGGCCGAGCGGCTGAACGCGATATATCCAGCAGTTACAATCATTGTGTCGGCTTACGCCGAAGCCATCCATCCCGACCAAAAGTACCTGTACCTCGCCAAACCGCTTGACCCTGACCATGTGGCGCAGATTCTTCGACACGCTCTTACCGGACGCTGAGAATCTGCTACCGGCAGCGGTACAGCAGGCGGCCGGAGCGCGGATTCAGCAGTATTGGATCGCGCATGGGTGGCAGCTGGTGCTCGGTGAGGCGATCCTGTGGGCAGCGGCTGGCGCTCAAGGGCTGGAACCGACCTGGGGCTACGGCCTGCTGACCGGTATGGTCGCCACGATGTATGCGTTGGGTTGTTTGCAAGGCAGGACGACTCTATGGCTGCATGCCAGCGTGTTTCTACTGCTGACACATGGAATGCTGGTGAACAGCTTAGGCGCGGTCACGGCGCTGACATTCATCGTGCCGTACACGATTGGCGGGATGCTGCTGAGTGGACGGCGGCGTATGGTGGCACAAACAGCCTGTCTGATCGCCTTCTGGGGCAGCCTAATCTATGGAGTGCTGCCCGTGCTCGGACAGCTGCGTCCCCCGAACTACATCGTGATCAGTTACGACATTTTGCTGGCTGTTTTTACGTTCCAATTCTCGCGGTTTCTGAGTCAGCTAGCTGTCGAGATTAATTCGGAATATGTCACCACTGAGATTCGCGGTCAGAGCCAGCAGTTTTTGGCACGGGTGAGTCATGAACTGCGGACACCGCTCAATTCCATCCTCGGTTTTGCGAAACTGCTCAATCGCCCCCAAGGCACGCTCGACGAACGCCAGCAGGCGTATCTGCATCAGATCATCGACGAAGGTGAGCATCTCAACCAGCTCGTGAGTGACTTGCTCGACAGCGCACGGTTGGCAACAGGCAAACTCGTTTTACAACAGGACGGCTGCGATGTGAATGCGCTGTGTACTTCAATCGCCGAGGAGCAGCAGCCCGCAGTGGGCATGGCGGTGAAATTAACGGCGCAATGCGCTTCCAACCTCCCTTTGATCCAAGCAGATCGGGTTCGGCTGCGGCAAGCAGTGGCGAATCTCGTGGCGAATGCGGTCAAATACACGGAGAGGGGCGAGATCACGATTATGACGCGCCGAGACGGTGACTTTGTGGAGATTGCGATCCGCGATACCGGGGTCGGCATCGCTGAAGCACAACAGGCATTGGTGTTTCTGCCGTTCGTCCAATTGAATCAGCGGCAGATGGGGGTAGGACTAGGGTTGGACATCGCGCTGCAACTGGTGCGTCTACATGGCGGCGATATTTTGCTGACGAGCCAACCGCGGCAGGGGAGTACATTTACGATCCGGATGCCGATACAACGAATAGGGTGAAAATCTACTCGAGCGAACGAGAGTACGATCAGCGCGCATAAGCGCCCATCATTCGATTCTGCATAAGAAATGAGCACCATGGACTATTCTCTTAAAAGCGTTTCTGAATTCTCTCTAGCGGAAGCGGCCGCCTTGTTCACCAAGGCTTTTACCGGATACATTGGCGGGCATGTTGATTTGAATGCGACGGCGTTGGCAGGGCTGATTGCGCGTGACAATGTTGACCTGAATGCAAGTCGCATCCAACTGCTGGGCGAGGAAGCCGTCGGCCTGGCGCTGATTGCGCGGCAAGGATGGACAAGCCGGGTCGCGGGGATGGGAGTCATCCCCGAAATGCAGGGCAAAAAGGCGGGACGCTGGCTGCTGGAGAACCTGCAAGCTGAAGCGCGGGCGCGAGCGGAGAAGGTGATGGTACTCGAAGCGTTCGAGCAGAATACGCCCGCGGTCGCCTTGTATCAGCGAATGGGGTTCGAGATCGTGCGGCGGCTCTATGGCTACAACGCTGACCGGATTGACGCGCAAATCGTCGCGCCCGAATTGCACGAAATCGATGTAGTTGAGTTTGGTAAGCGTGTGGTAGGTGAAGGCGCGGTGGACTTGCCGTGGCAGGTCAGCGGAGCGAACTTTTTGCGCAGTGGGTTTCCGGCGAAGGCGTATCAGTTGGGCGAAGCGTTCGCCGTGGTCATTCCGTCAGCGGAGACGCTCATAGTGCGCGGACTGGTCGTCAGTACTGGAGCGCGCAAGCAGGGGCAGGCGGGGCGGTTGGTGCGCTCGCTCGCCGCACTCTACCCCGCTCGTAAGTGGATTGTGCCGCAGTTGTGCCCAGAAGAATACGGTGGCTTCTTTGAGCAATTAGGGTTTGAGCGCGCACCGCTGAATCAAGTCCAGATGGTGTGCCAACTCTAGCGCAGTGTTATTGGGGGTAGGGGCATGACCCTGTCATGCCCCTGAAGACGCACGCGCTAAGTCAGTTTCTGTGGCATGGTGGCCTGCGCAACATCATGAATGCGCAGGATGAGATCGTCAACGGGATACACGGTCACACTGGCGCTGATGAGCTGGGCGCTAACAATGTGCCCGCCTTCGCGTGCGTCGCGGCGATAGCCGTGCAGATGCAGTGGTTTCCCAGTCACAGAAATGAACGGTTGCAGGGATGGATTAGCGGCGAAGATGCCTTTCATCAACCAGGTATCGGCTGCATAGCGCGCGAAGCGAAAAACATCTTCGTTCTTGTAACCGTGACTGAGATCGACGCCACCCAGCGGCACGTTGTAGGCATCGGTTGTCTCCACCACGCCAAATTGCCCCTCCATATGGATGCCAGCGACACCCACATTTCTCCGCGTCAATTCCTCAATGAGCCAGTCGTGGGTGTTGCCAGCCGGAACCTCGTCTGCTTCCCAGTGGATGCGCTGGGATGGATCGCAGACAGTGATCGCCAGAAAAGGATAGTTTGCCTGCTGATCGTCGTCATCGATGCGGGGAGTGATCAGTGGTGCGCCATTGGGATTGGGATGCTGCTGACACAGGTCGAGGATTTCGCCGACCGCTTTCCCATCCGGATCGGCCCACAATAGCTTAGGCAGATGGGCGGTGCCTTCAACAATGACTTCGCCGTTGCGGCGCAGCCAACTG
>CALKIA010000023.1 GCA_937988705.1 uncultured Chloroflexota bacterium
GTGGCGGCGACCTACCTCGGTTTCCCCGATCTGATCAACTACTGGCTGACGGGCGTCAAGGCGTGCGAGTTCACCCATGCGACGACGACCCAGTGTTATAACCCGCGTGCCCACGATTGGGATCGCCAATTGCTCGGCGCGGTGGGTGTCCCCACTCATATCTTCCCGGAAATCGTGCGGCCCGGGACGCGCCTCGGTGAGTATCGCGGCATCCCCGTGATCGCGCCGCCGTCGCATGATACGGGCTCGGCTGTCGTCGCCGTGCCGACGACCACCCGCAATTTCGCCTATATCAGCAGTGGGACGTGGAGCTTGATCGGGCTGGAAATTGATACACCGGTCATCAACGATGCGGCTTACGCAGCGAACGTCACCAACGAGGGCGGCGCGGAGGGCAAGTTCCGCTTCTTGAAGAACATTATGGGGTTGTGGCTGGCGCAGCAGTGCCGCGCGACGTGGCGCGCCGAAGGCACCGAATACAGTTATGATCAGCTGGCCGCACTGGCGACCGAAGCGCCGCCCTTTGTGTCGTTCATTGACCCCGACGATGAGGTGTTCTTCCCGCCCGGTGATATGCCCGCGCGGATTCGTGCATTTTGCGCGCGCACCGGACAGCCTGTGCCGGCCACTCCCGGTGCTACGATCCGGACTGTCTATGAAAGTCTGGCGCTGCGTTACCGGGACGCACTCGACAAAATGATCGCTCTGTCGGGGATGACCGTCGACCGGATGCACATCATCGGCGGCGGTTCGAAAAATGCCGTGCTGTGCCAGATGACCGCGGATGCCATCGGGCGTCCTGTCTACGCTGGCCCCACCGAAGCGACGGTGTTGGGCAACGCCATTGTGCAGTTGATCGCGCTTGGTGAATTGGGGAGCGTCGCCGAAGGGCGCGCGCTGCTCAGCCATCAGGCGGAAATGCAGGTTTACGAGCCGAAGAGTACCGCCGCGTGGGATGCAGCGTTCGCGCGGTTCAAACAATTGGAGATGACACCTTGACGACCACCACGCCGCTTGACCAGATCCTGAATCTGACCCGCACGCTGGGGCAGCCCCAGAACGAATATGTGATTGTGGGGGAGGGCAATACCTCCTATCGCATCGACGCGGATACCTTCCTCATCAAGGCGAGCGGGCAGGGCATGAGTTCGATTGATGCGCGCGGCTTCGTCGCGGTGCGCTTTGAGCCGATTCTCGCGCTGTTCGATCAGCAGACCGCGGATCGTGCGGCGCTCCAGCAGGCGATGATCGATGCGAAGGTCGACGCCTCCGTGCCGGGACGCCCGTCCGTCGAAGTCACCTTCCACGCCATGCTGCTGCACGGTTGTGATGTAAAAGTGATCGCCCATACGCATCCCGTCGCCGTGAACAGCCTGTTGTGCAGCACGCGCGCGCGTCAATTTGCCGATAACCGTCTGTTCCCCGATGAGGCGGTGCTGTGCGGGCCACGTTCGGTGTTTGTGCCCTACGTCGATCCCGGCTTACCGCTGGCCGTCGCCATCCGTGACGAAGTCCGCCGCTACATGGATGAGCAGGGCGAAGCACCCAAAGTGATTTTGCTCCAGAATCATGGCTTGATTGCGTTGGGGCAAACACCCACCGAGGCGCTCAACATCACGGCGATGTGCGTCAAGGCGGCGAAGATCTTCACGGGCACGTGCGCGGTCGGCGAACCGGTGTTCATGTCGCCGGAAGACATCAAACATATTTACTTCCGCCCGGACGAAATCTACCGCCGCCAGATGTTCGTGGGGTGACGCGATTTATCGCGTCCGCCACGACTTCCACTGCGCCCTATCTGTCTCCCCTCCCTGAATTCGGGGAGGGGCCGGGGGTGGGGTCGTCGTCCGTTGGCACCGAACGAGGCGTGCGACATCCCTAGAAAACCAATCTTTCGTAGGGATGCGATTATGCACTTAAAGGTATGAATACGGACATCGTAGGGACAGCGCCTGCGCTGTCCTGTCTCGGAGGACGAGGCCTACCTCATCCCTACACGAGCGTCCTATCTGTCTCCCCTCCCTGAATTCGGGGAGGGGCCGGGGGTGGGGTCGAGGTAAATAAAAAGACAGTTCACCGCCATTCTCTGACTGTGAACTGTCTACTATGAACTGACCGCACTAATCCTTCGCGGTCGGATCGAAGGCGTCGCGGATGCCGTCGCCAATCACGTACAGGCACAGCACCGTAATGAAAATCATCAGGCCGGGGAGAATCACCAGATGCACGCCGCGCGTGAAGTAGGTTTGCGCCCCGGTGAGCATGTTGCCCCAGCTCGGGGTCGGCGGCTTGATGCCCAAGCCGAGGAAGCTCAAGGCTGCTTCGGAGAGGATGAGCGCGCCGATGTCAATCGCCAGTGAAATCACGATGATCGAGAACAGGTTCGGCAGAATGTGCACGAACATGATGCGCAGCGGCGATGCACCGATGGCGCGGGCGCTCACGATGTATTCGCGTTCACGGAGCGACAGCGTTTCGCCGCGTACCAGCCGCGTCGTCGTCGTCCAGCCAAGGAAGCCGAGCACGAGAATCAGCGTGGTGGGTGATGGCTGCAAAACCGCCGCGACGATCAACAGCAGGAACAGCGACGGAATCGAGTTTAACGTCGCGATCACCCAGTTGGTGAAATCGTCGACGAAGCCGCCGTAGAAACCCGTGATAATGCCGAGGGTCACGCCGATCGAGATGGCGACGGTTGCCGCGAGGAAACCCACGCTTAGGGAAACTTGTCCCCCATACAGCAGCCGCGCCAGATGATCGCGTCCGAGGTCATCGGTCCCGAGCGGGTGGCCTTCCGCGCCCACCGGTAGGAAGGTCCGCGTAGCGTCCGTTTGCGTGTAGCTGATGTTGAGCACATTGCTGATAAATGGCGCTGAGAATGACATAAGTGCCATGAGCGCGACGATGGTGAGCGCCACCAGCGTGAGCCGGTCACGGCGCAGACGCCGCAGCGCGAGCTGCGTTAGCGAAATGCCGATGCGTTTCTCTTCGGGTTCGATCGCGAGTTTTGCCACTGAAGGTTGGGCTGTCATTGTGTATATCCTTCCTTGATCTCTAGTCGAACCGGATGCGCGGGTCAATCACCGCGTACAGCACATCCGAGAGGATGTACCCGAACATCGTCGCCACTGCGCCCACGATCACGACGGTCATGACGATCGGGTAGTCTTGTGCGATGACCGCTTGCACGGCGAAGCGCCCCAGCCCCGGCCATGAGAAGATCGTTTCCGTGATCGCTGCACCACTGAGCAAGCCGGTGATCTGCGGGCCGAGGAATGTTGCCAGCGGGATCAACGCATTGCGCGCCCCGTGCTTGAACCACACGTTGCGCCCGGATAAACCCTTTGACAACGCCGTGCGCATATAGTCCTGGGTCATGACATCCAGCATCGACGCCCGCATATAGCGCGAGTAAATGGCGATCGTCCCGGTTGCCAGCACAAACGTTGGCAGAATGAGGAACCGCCAGCGTTCCCAGATCGGCGGAACGCCGCCCGTCAGCGTCATTTCGGTGCGACCACCCATCGGCAGCCAGCCGAGCCATGATCCGAAAATCAGCAGCAAAATCAAGCCGAGCCAGAAGATCGGAATCGCGTTGAAAACCACCGCGAGGACGCGCGTAATGTTGTCGAACCATTTGCCCTTATAGACGGCGGCGAGGATGCCAATCGGCACGCCCAGCACCAACCCGAACAGCAAACTCGACACGCCGAGTTCCAGCGTCGCGGCGACTTTTTCGCCGAGCATCTGGATCACGGGGCGGCGGTAGAAGAAGGAGTCGCCAAAGTCGCCGCGCAGAATGCCCCGATTCTGACCGGGGGGTTCGGGCTCGCCATCATTGTCGACGTCCAGCGCCAGTAGGAAACTGCCATCGGCCGTGCCATCGCCATCCGAGTCCCAGCGCATCCAGTCATCACCCAGCAGCCAGCGGAGATATTGAACGGGCAGCGGATCATTGACGCCCAGTCGTTTGGCGACCAGTTCGCGTTGGGCGACGGTCATGCGCGGGCTGAATGTGAGCGCGGCGACGGGGCCGCCGGGGGCTGCCGCCATCAGCAAGTACGAGAAGACTGTGATGCCGAAGAAGGTTGGAATCGCTTGAATTAAGCGACGCAGTGTGTACTTGATCATGGGCTTAATCCCAAATATGACAGATCACGAGAACGATGTTTTGCATAAACAGGTACATCGGGAAACCTGCGGGTATCCGAAACAAGTCTCGCTATGAGTCTGGTGGGTGCCGCATGCGAGTTACAAAGAATGCATATCTAAATTGACACTCTTCAAAATCGCCCCCGCACCATGTGGTGCGGGGGCGATGAGGTACTTCTACCTACAAATTACGGGGTGGCAACCGACCACGCATCCACGTTCCAGTACATCTGGGACGGATACGGGTCAAAGCCGTCGATGCTGTTGGCAGCATACATACCATTGGTGGCGAACAGCCAAATGTAGGGCAGTTCTTCCTGCATGATCTGCTGCATTTCGCCGTAGATCGCTGCACGTTCCGCCGGATCGCAACCAGCGAGCGACTTCGCCTGCGTGTTCAGTTCGTTGAAGCGTGCGTTGTTGAACGAAGTGAAGTCACTGCCGCTGCCGATCACATCGCTGGCGGGCGTGAAGAGCTGGGTGGCATCCGGATCATCCGGGTAGCCGTTGCGCCAACCGAGGATGATGCTGTCAAAGGTCTGGCTGTCCATGATGTCCAGCAGGGTGTTGAAGTCGATGGTCTGGAAGTC
>CALKIA010000024.1 GCA_937988705.1 uncultured Chloroflexota bacterium
CACACACAGGTGCGCCCCTACATCCATTCGTGGATTTGTTTCGAGAACCTACTTTTAGGGTGCTTGGCCGCGGATCAGAAGCCGATGTGAAGCGGGGTGTCCCGCTGTTTTGGCAGAAGTACCGTGAAGCGCGTCCCGTAACCGACTTCACTTTCGACCGAGACCGTGCCAGCATGCAGATCAACGGCTTGTTTGACAATCGTCAGTCCCAGCCCCATGCCCTTGAAGCCTTTGGCATTATCCGAGCGATGGAACGGCTCAAACAGGTAGGGAAGATCTTCCGGGGGAATACCAATGCCCTGATCCTCAACCGTCAATTCGATGTAGGCGGGTTGTTCGATCAGCCCGACCTTGATCGCCGTGTCGGTCGGAGAATACTTGAGCGCATTCGCGATCAAATTGACGATGAGCTGGCGCAGCAGTTTGGAATCACCGTCGATCGTGATGCTCTCCAGCTCCTCGAACACGATCTCATGCCCACCTTGATCAATCAGCCGAAATTCGTCGACAATGCCTTCGACAAAATGGAACATCTCGACTGTTTCGAGGGTGAAATCGAGATGGCCACTCTCCATCGCCGCCACCATCATCAAATCATCGAGCATTTGCAGCAGCAAATGGACGGACCCGTTGATGCGGTCGAGATATTGATGCCGCCGCGCTGGTGTCATGCGGTCTTCGTAATTCTTGATCAGGTCGGACGAGGAAATAATCGCCGCCAGCGGATTCCGAAAATCGTGCGAGATCATGGCGATTAAGCGCGCTTTGAGCAGGCGCCGCTCCCGTTCCTCGCTGAGCGCCGAGTTGAGCAGAGTGATCTCCGCCTGCTGCTGGGCGTGCTGTGTACCCCGCTTCATGAGCTGGGTGCGCACCGAATTCAACAGTTCCAGATTGGTAAACGGCTTGGTGATGTAATCGTCCGCGCCGAGAGTCATCCCCTTGCGCAGCGCATCACGATCCACCGCTGCCGTCAGGAAGATGAACGGCGTTTGTGCCAGCGACGACTCGAGCCGCACGGTGAGGAGCAGGTCATAGCCGTTCATTTCGGGCATGGCGATATCGGAGACGATCAGATCGGGCAGTTCGTGACGAATCGCTTCCAGAGCCAGGCGTCCATTGGGCGCGCTGCACACGTCATAGCCTTCAAAGCCCAACCAATCCGTCACTTCGTCACGGATGGCATCTTCGTCTTCAACGACCAATATTCTAACCATCTTCGCTGCCCTTCACTGAGTCGATTGGCATGGTTACGATGAATGCTGTGCCAACATCAACCGCTGACTCAACGCGGATGGTACCGCCGTGCAGCTCAACGAACTGTCTGGCGATACTGAGCCCCAAACCGGTTCCCGGGATCGTGCCCACATTCCGCCCACGATGGAAGGATTCAAACAGATGCTTTTGATCTTCCGGGGGAATACCAATGCCCTTGTCGAGCACACGTATAAAAATATTAACATTATCTTGGGTCAATTCAAGCTTAACGATTTGCTCCGGCGGTGAGTACTTGAGCGCGTTGGCGACGAGATTGCCGATCACCTGCCGCATCAACCGCACGTCAACCTTAGCCAGCAGCGGCGCGGCTGGAGACGTATAGACGATGCGTCCGCGGTTCGGCGACTGAAGGTCGAGTTCTTCGATCACTTCGCGGCACAGCGCGTCGAGATCCCCTTCAGCGGGCGCGAAATCTAAGCGTCCGCTCTGCATACGCGCGAGCTGGAGCACATCATCCATGATGTCGATCATATGATCCACCTGCTGGCGAATCTTCTCCAACCGGAGTTCGATCTGCGTGGCGTCCATCTTGTGCCGGTAAATCGACAATGACTCGGCGAGCGCCATGATCGCCGCCAGCGGCGTGCGAAATTCATGGGATGCCATCGAGACGAAACGTGACTTCAGTTCTCCCAACTCCTGCTCAGTTTCGAGCGCCTGCCGCAGCGCCTCTTCACTGCGCTTCTGGTCGGTGATGTCCCACACCACCCCAATCACCCGCTCTGGAACCTTGTTGTTGTCATGCAGCAGCACACTGTTTAAGCGGATATGCCGGATGCTTCCATCCGGGCGCACAATCCGGAAGCTATCGCTGTGCGTGAGAGCGACAGACATTGCTTCCTGAGCCTGCTGGAGTGCGGCTTCCCGATCCTCGGGATGGATGAAGTGATTCACCCAATCCTCAGGAAATGGCTCGTCCGATGGCGCGATTCCATGAATAGCACACAGGCGTGCATCCCAATAGCAGACTTGCTTCTGCAGATCCCATTCCATAATGCCAATCCCGCCCGCCTGCGTCGCCATATCCAGCCGCCACGATAGCAACCGCGCCTTTTCCTCAGCCGTTTTGCGCGCTAGCAGCGACCCTACGGTCGTGGCATACAGCGACAGCACATCCAACTGGATCGGGCTGAACGGCTGATGCTGAAGCGCGTTATCGACCGCCAGCCACCCCAGCAGTTCGCCGTCCCAGAGCGCTGTCGTCGCCTGACTGCCCACGCCGACCACCTCAAAATCACTGTAAATCTGCGCCTGTTCATTGAGCGCGAAGCGTTCGCCGCGTTCCATCGTCGCTTTGAAGATCTCGGGCAGCTGCTCCAGCGGCATCTGCAAATGATACTCATCGACAAACTCGCCCTTGAGGTTATACCCATAGGTACCGTGAGCCTGCTTATTCTTCGCATCGAGCAGGATGAGTCCCATCCGATCGAACCCGAAATAGTCCCGCCCCACCTGCACCACGCTCCGATAGAAGGCGTCCAAAGTATCAGTCCGCGCGAGGACAATGCTCGCCTCATGGAGTGCGAGCAGGTAGAGCTGAAACACTCGTTCTGCTTCGTACTTCTGCTCCATTTGGTTCTTGGTGTGTTCCAGTTCAGCCGTCCGCTCGCTGACGCGCTGCTCTAGCAGATCATGCGCCCCTTGCAGCGCCACCTGTGCCTGCCGCTTCTCCGTTTCGGTTTGCACACGGCGAATAGCAATTCCAGCGATGTGGCTCGCCAGCTGGATGAGTTCCAGTTCCGAGTCCGCGGGTAGGCGCGGCTGACTGTAGTAGAGGGCAAAGGTGCCCAGCACGTTGTCCTCGTGATCGATGATCGGCTGAGACCAGCAGGCGCGCAGGTCATAGAGCGCGGCCAGCTCGCGGTAGTTGCTCCAGAGCGGATCGGTCTGAGTATTTTCGACCACCACCATCCGTTTTTCGTAGGCGGCTGTCCCACACGATCCGTTTTTCGGCCCGATCTGCAAACCGTTGATCTTCACATTGTAGGCTTCGGGCAAACTTGGGGCAGCTCCATGCATCAACCGCTGCGCCGCTTGATCCATCAGCAAAATGGAGGCCCGCACTTCCGGTTGGAATTCTTCGATGGCCAGCACCAGATGTTCGAGAATGCTGGCGAGGGGCAGCGCCACCGCCACCATTTCCAGAATCTCGCTGATGCGCTTCTGCAAGACCTCACGCCGCTTGCGCTCGGTGATATCCCGGTTCACGACCACGACCCCGGTCATTTGTTCGCTGTCGCGCAGTTGGTTGGATGAGGATAGGATAAAACGCAGTTCGCCCGCTTTAGTCTGCTGGATAATCTCACCGCGCCACGTACTGCCGGATCGCACTTGCGCCCACGCTTCCTCACGCGACTGATGGAGAAATTCCGAGTGCAATAGCTGCGACAGGACTAGACCGAGTACTTCCTCCTCAGCCCAGCCATAGATATACGTGGCCGCCTTATTCCATGATGTGATCCGCCCCTCGTTATCGAGCGTGATAATCGCATCGGAGACTCGCTGCAGGAGGCTCGCCTGATGTTTGAGGATCGCGTCCGCCTGCTGCCGATCCGTGAGATCGATGAGGAAACACATTACCACCAGCTCGCCATTATAGTTAGAATAACCCAACCCGATTTCCACCGGAATCGTGCGGCCATCCTTGCACCGCGCCTTCAGTTGGTAACCGTTATTCAAATGGCGATTTCTGGGTCGCTGGACATACTCGGCGAACAGGTCGGCGTGGGTGGTACGGGCAGTTTCAGGCACCAGCACCTCGATGTTCTGATCGATCAGTTCATCGGCACTGTAGCCAAAGATCAACTGTGCCTGCTGGTTGAGGAGGCGAATTTGCCCCTGCGCATCGCAGACAATGACCGCTTCCGGTGCCGTTTCCAGTAGTCCGCGGAATTTCTCCTCGCTGAGCCGCAGCGCGTTCTCCGTCGCTTTCGACTGGGTAATATCCAGCGCATTGATCAGCGCGGCGGTCACGTGCCCATTGGCATCCCGTACCGGCTGCACGCTGGTGCGATACCAGCGCGCTTCCGTACCGATCGTGCTCGGCGTCTCACTGACATAGCCTTCCCCGGTCCCGATAACCTCTTGGATGGTATGTAACTGCCGGGTCGCCACATCGGGTGGGAACAGGTCCGTCATATACTTGCCAACTAGTGTCTCAGGTGGTCGGTTGAAGACGTGTGCTCCCTGCTCGTTGATGAATAACAGCATGCCATTCACATCGAACATGGCGACTGACGAGTCGAGGCTGTTGACGAGGCTGCGGTAACGTTCTTCGCTAGCCCGCAGCGCCGCCTCCGTCGACTGCGGTTCGCAGGCGAGGTTCTGGTGCGCGGTTTCCGGGGAGGGCAGCTGCGGTTGGGTCATGACGGTTATCTCGACAACAGCCAGTACTTATACTGACAATATATGATCAGAATACAACCCATTTACATCTATCAGTATTGTAACCCTCATTCCGACGCTATAAGCCGTAACGTACACGCTGTTCGCAGCATTAATAATGTCAGATATGATAAGCCTCATTCGCGGGTACCCCTTACCCCCAACCCTAACCCTCACAGGGGTAGGTTTTAACTTGTAGGACGAGACATGTCTCGTCCTACTGTTGGATCGACGAATAACGAGGACGAGGCAGGCCGGTAGCAACGTAGCAGACTGTGAAACAAGGTTTTGGAGTTTGGCGGACGCGATAAATCGCGTCCCTACGAAGATCAACTCCGCTTGGCGCGGGCTGTTGGCTCCCCTCCCTGAATTCGGGGAGGGGTCGGGGGTCTATCAGGGGTAGGGACTTCACGCTTCCCAATGGAACGTGTTTCCTTCGCCAAAATCTCTGTAGGGACGAGGCATGCCTCGTCCTGTTTTCTCT
>CALKIA010000025.1 GCA_937988705.1 uncultured Chloroflexota bacterium
CGGCGAACAACATTCGCGCCGCCGAAACATTCCGCATTGATGTGAATCAAGAAGGGCCAAATTACACAATTTACACCGAATACGCCCCGGTGTTATTCCGCCGTGCTACCGCGCAGTACGTTGCGCCGCGCGAAATGCAGGCACGCATCCGCGTGATCGCGCTGGGCCTGCCGATTGAGATTTCGGTGTATTCGCGCGGCGCGGAGCAGTGGTATTCGGCGGTCTGGACGGGTGATAACTGGATCAACGCGGCCTTCGCGCCGGGCTTCAACCCGGAAACGCTGATTGCCGAAGATACCGGCTTCCAATCAGCGCTCAACGCGCTGATCGAACTGAACTTCGTGGGCGAAGAAACGCTCGAAAATGGCACGCCTGTGTATCACATCGCGTCGCGGGCGCAAGGTGATCAGGTGGCGGCGCTGCTGGCCGGACTGATCGAACCGGTGGGCGATGTGACGGTCGATGTGTATGTGCACCGTGAAACGCGCTTCCCGGTACGCTTCGAGATCAGCGAGTTCGACAGCCCCTATGCTGAGACGCCTGAACCGGGTCAAGCAGCCGAGCCGGTCAAGTGGATCATCGACCTATACGACATCAACGCCGCACCGGATTTGAATGTGCCGCAGGTCGAAGCGACGGGGGAAGTCACGCCGGAGGCAACCGAAGGCGTAGAAGCGCCGAGTCTATTGGGGAATGGGTCGTAAACCTCTCACCCCGGCTCCTCTCCTAAAGGAGAGGGGAAAATGATGAGGGCATTTCAGAATCGACATTTTGCCTAACCTCACCCCTAAATCCCCTCTCCGCTTTTCGGAGAGGGGATTTGAAAAGCACACCTGACTCCCCTCTCCGCTAGGCGTGGGGAGATTGGCAAGCCCCTTGCGCAAGGGGCTTGAGGGATGAGGTTGATATGAGGAGCTTTCATGCAGCAAACACAGATGACTAACGCCCCGCGCCGCGTCAACCCGTGGATTGTGCTGGCGCTGGTCTGTATTCCGGTGTTCGTCGGCTCGCTGGATTTGACGATTGTGTCGGCCTTCCTGCCGGAGATCATCATCAGGCTGGAACTGCCCGTGCAGAGCGTCATCGATGACGCGGCGTGGGTGGTGACGGGATATCTGCTGGCGTACACCATCAGCATGACGTTTATGGGGCGTGTCAGCGATCTGCTGGGGCGGCGGCGAGCCTATATTGCCTGCCTGATCATCTTCATGATCGGCTCGCTCGTCGTCGCGGAAGTTGATCCGCGCGCGCGAACGGGGATCGCCGGGGTGATCTACGACCTGTCGTATCGCTTCAGCGCGACGGGTGCGCGACCGGATCCCGGCAATATCGCGCTGGTGACGATCATCATCGGGCGCGTGATTCAAGCGTTGGGCGCGGGCGCGATTGTGCCCGTGAGTCTGGCGCTGGTGGGCGATCTGTTCCCAAAGGAAAAACGTGCCCAGCCGCTCGGGGTGATCGGCGCAATCGATACGCTCGGATGGGTGCTTGGTCACCTGTACGGGGGGATTATGGTGCGCTGGTTTGCCGAGTCAGGCGACGGGTTTCTCAACGTCTTCCGCTCACTGGGCTTGAACTGGGGCGTGCCAGACTGGCGGGCACTGTTCTGGATCAACCTGCCGATCTCGCTCATCGCGCTGGGGCTGACGTGGTGGGCGCTGCGCGGGGTCAAGCAGGAACGAGCGGGTGGGCGCTTTGACTGGCTCGGTACGCTGCTGATCATCGGCGCGCTGACCGCGCTGGTGCTGGGGTTGGGCGCGAATATCGAAGTGTCAACGGATACGACGACGTTTGAGGAAATCGGCGGGCTGCCGCCCTATGCCGCCCCGGTGCTGATCGGCGCGGTGGTGATGCTCGCGTTGTTCGTGATCGTGGAGCTGCGATCCCACGACCCGCTGTTTGATCTGCGGTTGTTCCGGCGGCGCGAATTGGCGGCCGGGCTGCTGACGAATCTATTCGTCGGCTTCTGCCTGATGATCGGGCTGGTGAGCGTGCCCATCCTCGTCAACATTCGGATCGAAGACCAGAGTGGTCTGGCAGAAGCGGCGTTTCAGGTCGGGGTGCTGCTCTCCGCGCTGACCGTCCCGATGGCAATCGCGGCGATCCCCGGCGGGTGGCTCAGTCAGCGGATTGGGAACGGGTGGACGGCGGGGATCGGCTTGCTGCTGGCCGGGATCGGCTTCGCGGCGATCTGGCAGACGTGGACAGTGGAGATGAGCGACGCGCTGATCGCGGTCGAGATGGCGCTGGTGGGCATCGGCTTAGGGCTGACGTTCTCGCCGATCAGCGCTGCGGTCATTAACGCGGCGGATCAGAATAAGCTGGGCAGCGCGTCGGCGCTGGTGATCATCATGCGCCTGCTCGGCATGACGATCAGCGTGTCCGCGCTGACCGCGTTCGCCTCGCAGCGCCTGGCGTCGCTGGCAAGTGTGGCCCTCGGCGCGCAGATCGTCGACCCGACGGCGGCGATGAATGTCTATGTACAACTCACTATTCAGGTGCTGACAGAGATTGGCTTGCTCGGCGCGGTGATCTGCGCGGTGGCGCTCATCCCGGCCGTGCTGTTACAGAAAAGACCAGGAAAAGCATAAAAGAAAGAATACCTCGCAACGACGCAAGGACGCGAAGGCGCCCAGGAGAATGATCTCAACTCACTTTGCGCCTTCGCGTCCTTGCGTTGAATCGTGTTCTTTAGGTCGTTGTTTTTGCTGCTGCGCGGCTTGCTGAATCGAGCCGTCGGGCACGGAGGGCAGCTTTTCGGAGAGCGGCGGCGCAGTTTCGACTCCACGCAGTTTGGCGGCGTACAGGTCGATCAGCTCCAACTGCGGGACGGTCGGTCGGATGAATGGACGTACCTGTTTGATCTTCCCCCATGCTTCGGCAGGTGTACAGCCCGTGCTGACGAGATAGGCGGCGGCCATGGTCGGCCCGCGGCCCACACCTTCCCAGCAGTGAATATACACCTGTCCGCCCTTGTCGACTTCCGACTTAATAAAATCAACGCCCTGCTGCACATCTTCCTGCGTTGGCGCATGGTTATCAACGGTGGGCAGGTGCAGATATTTCGGGGGTGCAAAGCCCGCCGCGCGTGTATCGAATTCACCGCGCAAGCTGACGCCCGCGGTCACGCCGCGCTTTTGCAAACGACGCCAGCCGCGAGGTGTGAACTGTCCGCCGACATGGACGTGCTCGGTCACACGACTGAAGCGCTCGGTCGGCGCGCCCACGACGCGGCGAATCGACTGATCGACTGCCTCAAGCAGAGTCACGAACGGCCCCTGTTTGCGCAGCTGCTGAATCAGGTGCAGCGCGTGCTTGAGCGGATTGGGTTCGGCCACATCAGCGGGCGTGGCGATGACTTCGGGTATTTCTGGCTGGTTCAGCTCGGTAGTCGGGTTCTGGATCGGCGGGGCATCGATGGAAGGATTCAGTTTCTTGGCGGCGGCGGTGGGTGGCGGCACTCCGGTTGGATCCGGGTTCAATTGGTCACTCATTTAGTCGCCTCGTAAACACAAAATACAGACAGGGTGGGGCAAAAGAGCAACCTCACCCCTAGTCCCTCTCCAAAAGGAGCGGGGAATTAACGCGCGCTCGGTGGAGTGGCGGCGCTGACCGCCTGCTTCACATCCTGCACCGTAGCCGGGTTGGGCACAATGACGCGCACCGCGTTGGGGATGATGGATGCAGTGACGGGCGTATCGTGGATGATTTCGCCGTCACATTCGATGCTCTGCGGCGGGTCAGCTTCCAGCCGGATCGATTTCGCCTGCCAGTGCGGCAGATCTTCAGCTAAACCCATGGCATTGGCAGCGGCCTGCATCAGCGTGCCGATGGTCATGTCGGTCAGCACAATCACGTCGAGTAGACCGTCGCTGACGCTGGCCTTTTTAGCGAGCGTCAAACCGGGTAAGCCGAGGCTGCTCGAATTGGCAATGAAGGCGGCCATGCCTTCGGCCTGTACGCTTTCACCGCCGTCGAGCGTGATGGTGTACACGGATTTCTGGGCTTTGGGGAGCGCTTGCAACGCCGAGAGGCCGTAGGCCAGTGCACCGATTCGGTTTTTGACCTCGCGATCCGCCCCCTTAGTCGTTTCCGCGAACAGGCCGATTCCCAAACGCAGCATAAACATCTGTTGGTCGCCCAACCGCCCCATGTCGATCTCACGAAATTGCCGCGCCTCACTGCTGACGAGCGCAACCGCTTCTTCGAGGTTGCCAGGGATGCCGAGTTCGACGGACATCACATTGGCCGAACCGCCGGGGAAGATCGCCAACGGCGTACGCGTGCCCTGCAGACCGCTCGCGACTTCCATCACCGTGCCGTCGCCACCGTAGACGCCGACCGCATCGACGCCCGCCGCGACAGCTTCCCGCGCGAAGCGTTCGGCATCGCCCGCCTCTTTGGTGAGCTTCACATCCCAATCAATATTGGCGGCTTTGAAGGCGCGGTTCATGACCGCGAGCATGGGGGCATCCTGACCGGATGCGGGGTTGATGATGATCTGGACGGTCTTGATCAGGTCGGACATGGGGCGCGCTCCTATTGGCTGACGACAGGCTGCGTCGGGAGGTACATCACCTGTCCGACGTAGAGGATATCTTGATCGGTGATGCAGTTGGCCGCCGCGAGATCGGCGACGGTGGTATCCGTTTGCAGTGAGAGCAAGCCGAGTGTGTCACCGGATTCGACCAGATAGGTGATCCAACCGGGAGGCTGCGGGCAATTGGCGTTCGGCGGGATCACTGCGCTACCGCTGCCCGCAATATCCAGCGTAGGCGTAACAAAGCCCAGGGTCTGCGACGAGTCCGGCGCGAACGGTGTGCTGAACTGCAGCGCCGGGTCGAGGGTGGGAAACGGCGCAGTCGTTGGCGTCGGTGGAACACTGCTCAATGTGCACGCCATTAGCATGAAGGCAAGCAGCGCCAATAGAGTTCTCATATCCTTGTCCTTTGCTTAATGGACATTGTAATGCCCATTATAGTACACCCTATCCCAGATGAGAGATTTTCCTAAGGATTAGCTCAGGTTGAGCGGTCACCCATGAAAATTCTACCCCACGCCTAATGCGAACCCGAATTCAAGTGAATTTGTAGGGACGCGCTTCTACGCGTCCGCTGCGTACCAACTTAACAACACCCCGCCCCGAATTCGAGGGCGGGAGCCACCATCCCGCGCATATTGCCTGCGAGCAATTTGCGAACAAATGAACCAAACTCGCGCCATAATAGTAGAACAGATGTATTATACTTTGAGAAAAGAGCATAAGGAGCATTTAAGATGACGACACCCCGTGACCCGGCGGCGGAAACCGCCAACATGATCGCCAATCTGGAAAAAGCGACGGGCAAGACCATGCCGCAGTGGGTCGAGATCGCCAAAGGCAGCGGCCTGCAAAAACACGGCGAGATGGTCAAGTATTTGCAGACCGAGCATGGACTCGGCTACGGTTACGCCAACCTGATTGTGCATACGGCGAACAACAGCGCCGCCCAAACGACCGATGACCGCGATGCCCTGGTTGAGGCGCAGTACGCAGGGGGCAAAGCCGCGCTCCGACCCCTCTATGAACGCTTAGCCGAGATTATTCGCGGGTTCGGCGCAGATGTGGAATTCGTGCCGATGAAAGCCTATGTCAGTGTGCGGCGCAACAAACAGTTCGCGTGCTTGCAGCCCACCACCAAGACGCGCTTTGACGTGGGACTGAAGCTCAAAGGTGTGCCGCCGACCGAACGCCTCACCGAAGGCGGCTTCAATGGCATGGTGTCGCATCTGGTCAAGGTGAATGACATAGCCGAGATCGACGACGAACTGATCGCCTGGATGAAGCAGGCCTACGAGACGAATTAGGGCGGTGTGGCGCGGATGTGTCGGCACTTTCCTCTAAGCTGCCGACAGGGCGCTTTTAACAATCGAAGTTTGTAGGGACGCCCTTCTGGGCGTCCGTTCATTATGGACACGCGCAAGGACGTCCCTGCAATGTATGGGGTTAGCTGAAAAGAGAGAAATTAATCCCGCGCTTCGCGCGGTTCGGTGTGGATGGTGACGCGGGCGACGGAGGGAAGTTCCATGCGCAGCAGCATCTCTGCGCGTTCGGCGAAATCGTGGGCGTCTTCGAGCGTCATGTGGGCGGCGAGCGCGACATGCAGCGTGAGTGCGTAGAAGCCGCTGCCATTGAGCGCCGACACGCGCAAATCGTGCCAGTCGGCAGTGGGGAAGTTATCCCGCAGCAGGGTGAACGCCTTGATCTTCAGCTCTTTCGCGTCGCGGGAGAGTTCGCCGCTCGTCTCGCCCAGCTTAGGTTCGATATGCGTCACGACCTCGACCACATCGGGGAGCGCGGAACGGATCGAGCTTTCCAGTTCGGTCGCCTGTTCGTGCGCTTCTCCCAGCGTTTGATGCGGCGGGACTTCCACATGCATTTCCATGACTTTACCGTTGGTCGCTTCGATCACGCGGACTTCATGCGTGTTCAAGCCGAGCGCATCGGCGCGGGCACGGGCGGTTTGCGCGTAATCGCGCTCATCGAAGCCGCTCGGCTGGAAATGCACTTCGACTTCGGAGACACCCGTCAAATGAGCGCGCAGTTTCTCGTCGATGGCCTCGGTGATGGCGGCGGTTTGCTCAGCGGTCGTCCCCGGAGGGACTTCCACATCAATGTCGATGAAAGCGGCGTCGGTGGTGCCGCGGCTGCGAGCGCGAAGCACACGCTTAACAGCGGGCACTTCCCGGGCAAAGGTTTCGAGTTCGCCCGCTTTGTAGGGCGCGGTATCAACCAACACGCCGCCCGTCTGCTTGATGATTTGCCACGCTGCTCGCCCGATCAGCGCGACGATGATCAGCGCGGCAACGGGGTCTGCCCACGTCCAGTTGAAGAGCGACACGAGCACCATGCTGATGAGCACAGAGAGCGTCACGAACACATCCGCGCCCGTGTTGGCGGCGTCGGCAATGAGCAGTTCGGAACGCAGGCGTTCGCCCGCGCGTTTTTCGTAGCGACTGATGAACAGGTTAACGCCCAGCGTTGTGATCAACACGGCGAAAGCGAGCGGTGAGATTTCCGGAGCTTCCCCGCTGGTCAGGCGGTCGATGGCGCTGGTGACGATCTCATAGGCGGTGAGCAGCAGCAGCACGCCCACGCCCAACGCGGCAACTGTCTCGAAACGGCGATGCCCATAGGGGTGATCCTCATCGGCGGGTTTGCCCGCGATGGCATTCGCGCCCAAGCCGATCAGGTTGGACGAGCCGTCCATCAGCGAGTGGAAGCCATCCGCCGTGATCGAGACTGCGCCCGTGAGCGCGCCGACGATAATTTTGCCGACTGCCACGGCGATATTCAGCACCAGCGTGATGATCAACACGCGGCGCACTTGCTGGCGTGCGTCCATTGAGAGTCTCCACAAATCGCCGGCGGCTCAACGCCTCCGGCTAGTCAAAAAACCTGCTGAAGCAGGCTACACAGCCCTCTTCAGAGGGTTCACTTCCATTGCCGGACGTCCGGCAAATTGCGAGGCGCATTATGCTGATCACATCGTAGGGGACGATTCCCGATTTTGACAATCTTTTTCGCAAATGTTCGTCCAACGCTAACCGAGATTTAGGCACGGCGAAAACCCTATTGCAAGCTGTGTTCGCTCAAAAAATCATTATACTTTCTTCTATCGTAAGTTCTTCGTTACCACTTACCCCAAGCAGGATAGATTCATGATTGAACTCTCCCTAAATAACAGCGTTGCGGTCCTAATTGATGCCGATAATGCAGAGCTAAAATACCTTGAACCAGCACTGAGACTTATCGAGTATTACGGAAAAATAGAGATTTGCCGTGCGTACGGTGATTGGGAATCACCTTTGCTTGCAGGTTGGAGCAAGAAATTAGAAGTGCTGCAGATTGAACGCAGACAGGTTAAAGGAGGCAGGAAGAACGCGACCGATCACGGGTTGATTTTCGAAGCGGCAGAAATCTCGGCATTCTCCTTCTCACCCATTGTGAACATCATCGTTATTGTTTCTGCGGATGGCGATTTCGTAACCCTCCGTGATCAACTCGAAGATCGGGGGAAATATGTGTATGTCATGGGCAATAGAAAAAAAGCATCTCCCGCCTTGCGAGCGTCACGGTACATTACGCACTATCTGGAAGATCTCAGTACCGAACTCAGGGTACTTGAAAAGCACTATCCCGTTGCACCGCGTGACGCGAGGAGTTTTTTTCACTTTGCCCTGTTTGCCTATCATGATCTTTCAAACGAATTTTATGTCTGGGTTAGCCAACACGACTTCGAGCAAAAACTGCACGAAGTGTGTGCCGACTTCGAAACTCAATTCGGAAAATACCCTGTACCGGTACTGCTCAAAAGCATTGATCGAGAGTATGAGTATGATGGACAGCAGGTTCGCCGAATTGATGCGGATCTCAAATATGCACGCTTTGGCGAACTCGTCCAAGCCTTCATCCGTACAGAGAAGGAATATGGTGAAGTCTCGCTAGCACACATGGGCAAGAACCTGCGCCAATTCGGTCAGCACTATGAACATCGCTTTGGGAAGAAAAAACTGAGTGTATGGATTAGAGAATATCCAGAAACTTTCAAAATCGAGGATGGTCAGGTTTATCACGTTTTTTGAGGGTTGTCCGAGCATATGCCCTCCCCACCATGACTCATCTGCTATAATGCCCGCCTAACGTGTCGTGAGGCATTCATGGACTCCCTGATGTTTGTGCCGATCCTCGTGGTCGGGTTCGCTGCATCGCTCGGCTTGACTCCCCTCTCGCGAGTGCTGGCGCTGCGCTTCGGCGTGGTCGATAAGCCGAATCAGCGTGATGATCTAGTGAGCTACTCACCATGACAGCCGTCGGTTGAACCAGTCGATGCGACCTGAAAAGCAGGTCAAATGATGTCATTCTGAACCCTAAGCGCCGTGAGATCTATAAGAGGCTCACAAGCTCACGTCCGGGAGTTTTTCAGCAGGCCGCTTTGCCGACCACCACTTCTCACGTATACTCACCACATCGCCCTCCATTGACTGCGTTGAGCAGGAGCATACCGTTATGAAGAACTTGGGGTATCGAGTCCTGCTGGCCATCCTCTGGTGTATCTTGGTCATGGCTTCGGCCTCCGCGCAGGATGAGGAAAACCAAAGCGACTTACCGCAGCCCAG
>CALKIA010000026.1 GCA_937988705.1 uncultured Chloroflexota bacterium
TCACCTGCCGCGCCAGCCGTGCGCCCGCCCGGTTGATCTCGGACACGCGATCTTCAAGGCCGTGATCGGCCAACTTGTAGCGGTTCGCGCCGAAAGTATTCGTTTCCAGGAGTTCCGCGCCCGCCTGTAAATAGGTGCGGTGAATGTCGAGGATGATGGCGGGCTGCTTGCGATTCAGGTCATCGAAACACGTGTCCATCGAGACGCCGTGCGCGTGAATCTGCGTGCCCATGGCGCCATCCGCCAGCAGCGGGCGATTCGGTTGAGTAATGCGTTGGGAGAAAGGAATAGGAGTCATGGCCGCCTAATTCAAACACGTACCGTACAGGATGATTTGCGTGCCGACGCCATCGTCGGCGCGCGCGATATTAAAATCGACGCGGGCGATCTGCCGCCCCAGGTAAGAGATCGGCGTCGGGTTTTCCACCGAATTGCGCAGGTAGGTGCCAATATGCACGCCATACCACGAACGCACCGTGTTCGAATCATCGGGCGTGTACAATGTGGCCACCGTCACCCCCATCCCCCACGGATTGATGAAATTGTGAACTTCCGAGCGCACTTCCGCGCCGGGATAGTACGGCAGGCGTTCGGGGAAATAGACCGAACACACGCCGTTGAACCCCAAGACCGATCCCACGCTGCACGCGAACACGGCCACGACAATGACCAGACAGCCCAGCGCTGGGCCCCAATTACGCCGCTTTTTCTGCATTGCTTCACCTCGAACTGCCAGCCCTTAGATCTACTTCGATTACACCGCTGCTGGCAGGACAGTTCAATTGTTTTACGGACACATTTGCGCCAGCGTGATCACGCTGCCATTGCCATCGGGCGCCGCTTCGATGATCCAGTTCTCCGACGGCAGCACACTCACATTGCCGCTGACGACCCGCTCCCGCATGGCGGCGGCGCGCTGACTGGTGTACCACGCCTCGACCGTTTCCGGGGCATCGGCGCTGCGCAGTTCCACGCGCTGCTGCGCCAGAAACGGATAGTCCTCAACGACGATCTCTGCGCCGGGATAAAGCGCCAGCGCGTCCCGAAATTGACTCTGGCAGCGGTTGTTCAAGAAGGCTGCCAATAGTCCCGACGTGACGATGACCGCCAAAGTGATCATCCCAACCCCTGCCAGAATGCCCCGATTATCGCGCCGGATCATGCGCTGCCTCCTCGATTAACATTACAGGAAGTCTATCTCAGCGCGATCCTCCGGCATACCTCACAATTGCGGGGTTACGCCTCTTCGATCTGCTGGACGCGATCCACACCCACACTGAAATACTTCGCGTCCGGGTGATGCACGACGATCGCCGCCGTGCTCTGCTCCGGTATCCACTGATACGCGGGGCTGAGCGTCATGCCCAGTTCGCTCACCGCGTTCGGCAGCAGATTCAGCACCGTCTGGTGATCGCTCAAATCCGGGCAGGCAGGATAGCCCCAGCTGTAGCGCTTGCCGCGCTTCTCGGGCACGCCCAACTCACGGTTGATCACGATCTTGTTGACGTAGTTCGCCGTCGCTTCAGCCGTTTGCACGGCCAACCCGTGGAAGAAATATGCCTCGGTATATTCGTTGGCGCCTTGCAGCTGGTCAAAGTGCTGCGTCGCCACCTCACCGACTGTCACGATTTGCAGCGGCACAGTGTCAATGCGCCCGCTGTCGGCCGCCGCGTAATAATCGCTGATGCACAGATGCTCGCCGAACGGCTGGCGCGGGAACGTGAAGCGCGCAATTTCGCGGCGTTCAACCTCCGGCAGGCGGCGGTCGGCGCCTTTACCCGTGAAACGCAGCGTCTGCAGGAACGGTTCAGGATCGTAGATCACCAGATCTTCGCCCTCGCTGTTGGCCGGGAAGTACCCGTAGACCGCCTGCGGTTGGAGCGTCTTGGCGCTCAACGCCTCGCGCGTCATTTTGTACAGGCGCGCCTCAAATTCGGCTTCCAGCTTCTTCCATTCTTCGCCGTGCGTGTTGGTCGCGCCCCACGATAGGCGGAAGAGTTCCGGCTTGTGCAGGTACTGCAAGACGATTTCCAGCGGCAGCGAGCGGATCGTTTTGATGCCCCAGAACGGCGGCGTTGGGATATCGGCGGCGGGCTTGACCGTGACCACCCGGTCGTAATTGCGCTGGCGCGTCACCGGCACGGGGCGGTCGAGTTCTTTATAGGCGGCGGCCTGCGTCTGCGTGATGAGCGCCTCGCGATGGTTCATAAGCTGCTCCATCGTCTCCAGGCCTTCGAAGGCGTCCTTGCAGTAGAACACGCCCGGCTCATAGGGCTGATCGCTGCCTTCGAGGAACAGGGTGCGCAGCCCGAAGCGGCGGTTGATCGCCGCGCCGCCGATCAGCACGGGATAGTTGAGCCCACGCCGCGCTAGCTCGTTGACGATCAGCGGCATCTGCTTGGACGTACTCACCAACAGCGCGCTCAGCCCGATGGCGTCGGCTTTGAGTTCGACCGCCTTCTCGATGATCGTATTGGCAGGCACCTGCTTGCCCAGATCGTGGACAGTGTAGCCATTGTTGCTCAAAATCGTCTTGACGAGGTTCTTGCCGATGTCATGCACATCGCCGTAGACCGTCGCCAGCACGACCGTGCCTTTGGTGACGCCTTCCAGCCGTTCCATAAAGCCTTCGAGATAGCCGACCGTCTTCTTCATGACTTCGGCGGACTGCAGCACGAACGGCAGAATCAGCTCGCCCGCGCCGAATTTATCGCCGACTTCCTTCATGGCAGGGAGCAGCACATTGTTCAGCACGCCGACCGCATCCTGCCGTGTCAGGCAGTCGTCGATCAGCTTCTCGACGCCGTCTTTCTTGCGGTGGAGAATCTGCCAGTGAAGCGCCTGTTCGGCGGTCATATCCGCGGTCGGGTCTTCGGCCTGCTGCCCGCCAACTTTGACTTCGTTCTGCTCAAAGTACTGGATGAAGCGCGGCAGCGCATTTTCATCAGTGTTGTAGATCAAATCGTTCGCCAGCTTGCGCTGATCTTCGGGGATTTCGGCGTAGGGTGTGATGTGCGCCGGGTTGACAATCGCCATATCCAGCCCCGCCTGCACCGCGTGATACAGGAACACGCTGTTGAGCACACCGCGCGCCGCCACGCCGATCCCAAACGAGACGTTGCTCACGCCCAGCGCGGTCATCACACCCGGCATGTGCTGTTTGATCAGGCGGATGCCCTCCATCGTCTCGACTGCGTCATTACGCAAATCGGCCTGCCCGGTGGTGAGCGGGAACGTCAGCGTGTCGAAGATCAAATCCTGCGGCAGCAGGCCGTAGTCGTTGACGGCAATCTCGGTGATGCGCTGCGCGATGGCGAGTTTCTTGTCGCGCGTGTGCGCCATGCCCTCTTCGTCAATCGTCATCGAGAGCACGCCCGCGCCATATTTGCGCGCAATCGGCAGCACCTTATCGATGCGTTCGCGCCCGTTTTCCAGATTGTTCCCGTTGATGATCGCGCGTCCCGGGTACACCGAGAGCGCCGCTTCGGCCACGGGCGGCTCGGTCACATCGATGATGAGCGGTGTCTCGACGGCCATCGCCAGCTTCTTGACGAGGATCTTCATCTGCTCAGCTTCGTCGATGCGTTCGGTGAGTGCGACCTGCACATCAAGCATGTGCGCGCCGCTGTCCACCTGCTGCACGGCGATCGGGATCACGCTGTCGTAGTCTTCCGCGAGGATCAGCTGCTTGACCTTGCGGCTGCCCTGCGTGTTGATGCGTTCGCCGATCATCGTCGGGCCGGGGTTCTGGATCATCGGCACGGCGCGCATGTTGCTGGACGCCTTCGCCACATTGTCAAGTTCACGGCGCAGCGGTTCGCGGCGCGGGGCATGCCCGGCGAGTTCTTCTTCATAGCTGTGACCGTGCACCGCTTCGTACAACTTGGCGATATGATCCGGCCGGGTGCCGCAGCACCCACCGACGATGCCGACGCCCCAGCGCGTGAACTCTGACACCATCTCGCTAAACGGATCAGGCTCCATCGGGTAGACCGCTTCGCCATCCACGTTGATCGGTAGACCAGCGTTCGGCAGAATGCTGATCGGGTAGGGGCTGTTCTCGACAAGGAACTTGACGGGTTCGCGCATGTATTCCGGGCCGGTCGAACAGTTCAGGCCAATCACGTCCAGTTGCAGCGGTTCGAGCGTAGTCAAGGCACTGGCGATGTCCGTACCGAACAACATGCGTCCGGTCGTATCCAGCGTCACCTGCACCTGTAACGGAATCCGCACGCCCAGATCCTCGAACAGGCGGTTGATACCGTACACCGCCGCCTTAACTTCGAGGATATCCTGACTCGTCTCGATCAGCAGGACATCGCAGCCACCCTCGACCAGACCTTTCGCCTGCGCGTAGAACACATCCGCCAGTTCATCAAACGTGATGTTGCTCAGGTCGGGATCGGTGCCGCTCGGCAGCTTGCCCGACGGCCCGATGCTGCCCGCCACCATGCGTGGAATGCCCGTCTCCGCCTCGATCCTGTCGCACACGCCGCGCGCCAACTGCGCCGCCGTATAGTTGATTTCGTACGCCTTGTCCTGCAAGCCATATTCGCGCAGCGTCAACGGGTTGCTGCGGAAGGTACAGGTTTCCACGGCTTCCGCGCCGACGCGCAAGAACGATTCGTGGATCGCCGCGATCACGTCCGGGCGCGTGATCACCAGATAGTCGTTACAGCCGTTGTACTGTTCACCACCGAAGTCGTCGGCGGTCAGGTTGTAGCGCTGAATGCTCGTTCCCATCGCGCCGTCAAAGATCACGACGTGATCGTGAATCGCGTCCAGATAGCGGCGGTTCGTATACGTTCGATTTGTGTGTCTCTGCGTCATGCTCACCTAATTTCTGCTTACGTTTGCCAGATTCTCCCGGTCGTCGGCCCACCGACCGGGATTGAATACGATGTACTCGCGAATTTCTTTCAACATGGGTTCATGCCGAATGACCTGTTCATAGTAATTGCGCTGCCACAACCTACCTTGGAACGGCTGCCAAGCATGACCCTTAACACCACGAATGTAATCATTCGTTGTCATTGTCTTAAACCATTGTACGATCTGCGACAATGAAGGATTTGACGACTCTGCCTGTAGGGGCGCACCTATGTGTGCGCCCTGATCTACTTGGTTCGTGGGATCAGGGCAGACACATAGGTCTGCCCCTACAATGACAATCACGCCATGCACATGATTCGGCATAATTACAAAGGCATCCAGATCGATTTCCGGGAATTTGCGTCCCAGCTCATACCACCATTTTTCGATCATTTTCCCGGCGCTGTTCAGCACCATCTCGCCTTCCGCAATCTCGCCAAACCGATTGGCACGGTCTTGGGTACAAATGGTGACGAAATACGCACCATTTTGGGCATAATCGTAATCCTGCAAGCGAATCGAGCGGCGATGGTGGTCATGTGAATTCATGGTTGCCCCAACGGCTAGTTCGCTCTTACAGCTTCAAGCACGCCTCGACCGCCAGCGCGAACAACTTCTGCCGCGTATCCGGTCGTCCTGAGATCCAATTACGATGATCCCATTCATCGCCGCTCAAATCATCGCCGCTGTACAGAATCTGCCCGAAGGTCACGGCGCGAAACTTCGCCACCGCGAAAAACGCCGCCGCTTCCATCTCAACCGTCAAACAGCCTTCGTCGCGCCGGTGCGCCACCTTGCCGGGCGTTTCGCGATACAGGGCGTCGGTCGTCCACGTCTTGCCGATCACATAGGGCACGTGATGCGCCTCCAGCGTCTGCTGAAGCGCTTCGATAGCTTCCGGACTGGCGGCGACATCGCGGCTCGGCGGCAGATAGTGATACGACAACCCCTCATCGCGGATCGCCAGCACCGGCACAACGACATGTCCGACGGCGAGATCCTTATTCAGCACGCCCGCGCCGCCGCACGCGATGAACTTCTTCGCGCCGAGCGCAATCGCCTCTTCGAGATAGCCCGCTGCCAGCGGCGCGCCAACGCCGGGATGCAGGACGGCCACCCGCTGCCCGTTCTGCTCAATAACGTAGATCGGGTTCTGCCCTATTTCGCTCCGCAGGATGATCACCTGCTCGGCTTCCGCGCAGGCCGCGTTGATCACTTCCTGAAAAAAGCACAGCACACAGTGTTCCGGCATGCGGTCAAGCGGACGCAGCAAGCGGTGCGGCTCGATCATGGCGTTGGGATTGCTGTCATATTCGAGAATCGGATACTCGTGAGCCATCGCGCTTTAGCCCTTGTTCTGGAAGTCGACCAACTGGTGCGTGTGCATTTCCATATCTTCGCTCATCGCGTCTAACCATCCACCATAGCCCCGCACGGTACTGACCTGCTGCGGTGGCAGTCCTTCGGCGCGGCTGATCGTCCGTTCAATCAGTCCGCGAAACTCACTTAAAGTCGATTTCCAGTCGAGTCCCGCGCGCGCCTCGACCGATTTGGCGTTAAAGGCGTCAAAATCGTATTCGATCGGTTCGAGATCCCCGGTCGCATACAGATCAAAGCGGCGGTGCACTTCAACCAACCAGCCCGACTCATGCGCGATGATCTGCCGGGGCGACCACCAGCCGCACGCCTCCGATTTTTCCGCCAATTCGGGCGAATACCCATCCGCCACGGCCAGCATTGCGCCGCTAACGTGCCGGAAGTGCTGCAATGCCGACTGGAATTTCTCTAAAGCGGTCAGTTGATCCGTCATCAGTCAATCCCTTTCTCCCCATCATCAAGCTTCATTTTCGGGTTTCAATGGGCTGTGGCGCAGCGGCGGTTTGCCCGGCGGACGATTTTGGGCCAACTGCTGCACCATCAACGCCTGAATCTCGTCGAGTTGATCCTGAATATCGCGAATTTCCAATTCGGCTTTGATGTTGACGCTGTATTCGATATCGTCACGCACCTTGTCGCGCGCCGCCTGTCGATTCTGGCTGATCAACACGAAGAGCGAGAGGAAGATCGCTTCCAGCGAGACGATCATCGTCAGCAAACCGAATGGAAACGGATCGAAGGGTTCCAGGCCGGGAATAATGCTTATATTGAGGATCATCCACACGGCGAACCACAGGAAGTTGAAGTAGACGAAGCGAATATCGCCCGCGACCATCGTCAGAAAATCGGAGAGGCGCTCGCCAACCGTCGGCTTGATGACCTCTTCCATTTCCTCGTTGACGTTGCGCGCCACCACGCGATTCCGCACCAGCACATCGGTCTCGCGGATGCGTTTACCCAGCATGGCGATCATGTCGAGTGCGGCGGCGGGATGCGCGCGTACCAGCATCAGCAAGTCGTTGCGGTCGATGACGAGCACCATCGTCTGATCGATGGCGCGCGCGCTCGTGCTGCGGCTGGCATTATCCA
>CALKIA010000027.1 GCA_937988705.1 uncultured Chloroflexota bacterium
CTTGACGGCGGTGCGCTGGGTCGATCTGGATATTCCGCGTAAGTCAATTGCCAGCACCTCTGCTTCTCGTTTTGAACTTATACCGTAACCGCGTCAGTTCTGGTCGGTCGCGATATTCAAATCCGGTGAAATCATCGGCAAAGATGTTTGAAATGGGGATGTGCAGCCCGCTCAACTGCGCAACTTCATGGATATGCTGGATTTGCCGAGGAAGGCCCCCTGCACCTTCCTCGGCTTGTTCGTCACTGCTCACGCGAATGTAGGCATACGCGAGTTTGCCATCTGGGTCACCAATTGCGCCAGCGGTTTGGAGGCGATCAAGGGTTGTTTGAAGGGACTGAAGTTCTTGCCCATGATTACTCTCCATTTCGAGCCATTGGATAAATTGGTCTACCCCCGATAAAATAGAGTATGAAGTAATAAGTGAAGAATAGACTGATTTATTACTTTTGTGAAGCAACTGGCCAAGTCACGTCATAACCGTTATGAATTTGGCTACTTTGACTCAAGTAACGTTGTGGTTTGATATACCTTCCCGAATACTCAGACGGTTAGATCAGGAGGTTCAGGCTGCTAAACTACGAGTTCGAGCCATAAGGCGATTGAAGGGAGGAATTGTAGTGGAACAGAATCGATGACAAGTGAAAGTTTGAAAGGGAAATATCTTGCAAGCTGTGATTTACGCAAGGAAGCGGGGGTACATTGTTGTGTACCCCCGCTTTATTTACTACATCTGAGCTGGTGCTAAGGCATTTTAGCGGTTCTTCGTCATTACGCCTTCCACTAACGTCTTCAATTGGGAACTGTCCATCTGCGTCAGCATATTGGTCAAGGTGATCGCATCGAAATCACGTGTAGGTTTCCGTTCTGCCCGTCTAGAAACGTTTCGATCCTGGCAGATCTCTTCCATGCACTTGAGCAGGGCGTCCAGATCAATGCCGAGATCCTTCAGGCGTTCTCGCAAACGGTCAGAAAATGCTCCGGTTTCGCGCAGGCACTTCAGGATTTGGCAGATCAGCTCGTCGCTGTGACCACCCCCTTGCGGTTGGTCGTTGTCGCCACCTTCTTGGGTAACTACGTAAGCGGTGCGAGTCTGTTCACGTGTGAACGGTGTTCCTTGGAAGGTTTCACCTTGAGCGCGAATTCGGATCGTGTATAGCCCACTGTAGCTGCTCGTGAACTTTCCGCTGAAATCACCGGGCATGGTTTCATCGAGCTTGACAATGGTTTGGCTCCCTTGCGGCAGCGTGATTTCGGCCCAGACCGACGCTCGGTTTTCGACCGGGACATCGTATTCCCGCAATGACGCAAAGAGCAGGATTTCGGTGCCTGGCTGGTAGTCCGCTTGCTGGACGCTGACCGTGAAGCTCAGATTGGAATAGGTGTGAACGAGCAGATCATAGGGCAGCTGTCCCTGTGCGAGCAGCGCCGCCAGATACTGCTGATCGGGTGTCCAGCCCTCGTTGCCCCGGGCCTGATAACGCGTGAACTCGCGCTCGATTCTGCCACTCAGGCTCAGAACGGCGTACCAAGTGCCCGCATGGCTGCCGTAGGGATCTGCGGGAATCGCGGGTAGTCCAGCACGGTAAAAGGTGGTTGTCTGCCCTGCGACAAACTCGCCCGTGCCCAAGCCACTCATCACCCCTGGATTGATACGCTGACCATCTGGCGTTTCTAGTTCGAACGTGATATAGCGCGGCAGCGGACTCAACACGATGGCATCGAAACCCATATCCGCCTCAGTCACCTGAAACGGGATTCGATGTTCGATCTTCGGCACGAGGAGTCCGGACGGGTCAAGGATGACATTCGCATTGGTGATGCCCGCCAGGATTTGGAGGAAGTACTTCTGCAAACGGGTTCGGATGGATGGCGTGATGGTACCCGTCACGAGCAGATAGCCGTTATGACTTTGCGTGATCGCATTCAACGTACTTGTGTTGAGGTTCGAAGGCAGTCCAAAGCCAATCGCAAAGGTATTTGCGTTGATGCTGCCGCTGACACTCGAAATCATCGGCGGGGTGTTTTCCATCCCGTCGGTGAGCACAACCATCGCTGTCACGTCGTAGGGGGGAACGGTCACTGCCTGAGTGTCATTGAGCACGTCTCGGCCTTCGGCAATCCCGCCTCCAATCGACGTTGCGCCGCGCGGATCTAGCCCAGCACCATTGATGGTCATTGTCGCGGTTGTACGACCCGCACCGGTGCCGACCGGACCTACATCCGTGATATCCATGAGGCGCGCAATTTGATCATCGAAGCTGACCAGCCCGATGCCGTCCCCTTCGAGCATGACCTCAAAGAAGCTTGTTCCAGCTTCGCGCATCAACTGCGTCTTTTGGCGATTGTTGCCCGCATCTTCAGTCATGCTGTATGAGCGATCAAGTACCAGTACAACGGCTGATTTTGGCCGGGCAACCGTATTGGCACTGATGTTGATGACCCATGTTTGTCCTGTCTCATCGCAGCGAACAGTGACCGTTCCGGAGGCGGTCGCGCCGGGAGTCGTCGAGGTGTAGGACAGCCATACGCGTCCATAGGTGAGCGTCGTGATCTGACTGACTGGCACGGACACAACCGTGCCAAACGGTGTGCCAAAGCCGCCAGTTGGTCCGGCGGTGATCCGGAAGGTTTTTGGTGTGCAGGACGCGATCTCAAATGTGATGGCTCGGTAGTAGGTCACGCCGGTGCCGCCGACGCCCGTCGGTACATTAGCAAAACTGATGCTTGGGGTGGTCAGCGTAATCGACTCGGGCGGCATGAAGGGTGCCAGCGTATCCCGAATGACGCGTTGGCACACAGCACAAAATGCAACGTTGAGTTCCCGCATTTTGCAGTTGTTCCTGGGGCGATACGCGCCGCAGTCGGTATAAACCGCGCCTTCAAATAGTCCGATGGGATTGCCTACAACCGGTGTGGCGGGAGGCGTGCAACCGGATGCACAACCGGCGGCGCACTGTGTCGGAATGGGTGTGCCCGCAGGCACTTGAGTAGCCCATTTCAGCGTTGCTCCGTTGGTGTTGATGGTTACGTTAGGCTGCCACGGCTCAACAGCGGGTGCTGCACCTGTGCCGCCATACTCGTCATGCAACGTGAAAGCGGCATGTCCGATCTCGTGGATAGCGATTTCAGCAGAACTGGGATTGGTTGAGCAAGTGGCGACTCGATTGCCCCAGTCACCAGCACCACCATACTGCGCGTCATTGATGATCACGACTGTCACATGCACCTGCGGTACGAGTGCAACCGCCGCCGCCTTCGCCCGTGCTCCATCAACCGTCAGCAACCGACGCGTTGCGCCGTCACCACAGAAGGTCGCGTCGAAGAATGTATTTCGGCTAGCTCCAGTTCCAACACTCCCGTCACTGCAACTCGCGGGGTCATCTGCGCCACTGTCCGTCGACGTGACATCGACACGGTAAACATTCACACCGCACCAGCGCTCATTGAAGGGAACTGTGTTGTAAATGGCGTTGATAAAGTTTTCGACATCAGTGTGATATTGAGCCAGCTCAGAGGCGCGGTATCCGTCGCCAAAGATGACCATATTCCAGCGCGAGCTGGCTGGCCCGTGATCGATAACCTTGGTCATGGTTCCGATTGCACCGTCAGAAGCACCCATTATGTTTTCTCCTGATGCATAGGCTCATCACCGGACGATGACCGCAGGTCGAAACGCGCGCGTTCTTTTGCGACTTCCATTTCGTTTTCAACGTTGAGGGGGCTGGTATACATCACAAGAGCGCTCGCTTCAGGAATGTCGGGAATGAGCAGCTCAAATTCGCCTTTGGGTTCGGCGAGCGATACGCGCTTGATCTTGCCTTCCGGGCTGTAGTCTTCAACGGCATATCGGATCGGCATGTTGAATGCTTGAGCATACAGTCGCTTGCCTTCGCGATCCTGTAGCTCGATCCAGAAGCCGATATCGCCCTCAGGTTGCGGCGTAAAGGGCGCGTAAGGGGCGAGCATTTGCACTCGCGTCGAACTCACCTGACGGATATTTTCACCTTCATAGGCGAAGGTCAGGCGAAGTGTGAACCGATACCGCCGTGGGTCGAAATGCTGCGAAGAATCTTGTCTCGACATCTCAGACTCCCTTTGTCCCTGCTGTACGGATTACATGATCCTGTCACCGACGAAAGCAGACGCTGGCTTCAGTCCATCATGACATCTAATTAATGCACGGAGGAAGAGGTTTATCACAGGCTTTTCGGAAACCCCAACCAACCCAAGCTAGGGATTTGAGAAAGCTCTCAATCTTTCATGGCAAAAAGCTTTATCTACGAAATGCATTGAGCGTTCTGGAAAGGGATAGCGATTATGAAAGTGGGAGCGGTTTGGCTTGCTTCGCGTTGTGCCGTTGATCGTGGAAACGCCTAAACTTTCAGAACGGTTATGACTTTTGAGGTAGTCGCATTCGGCATTTTACACATCCGCTGACGCACCCCTGATCATGTCAGAACGGTTATGACCCTAGGGATAGATTGGCGGAAGTTCAGGGGCTGATAGGGCAGGCGGGGATGATCAATCCCATAACGGTTATGA
Organism: uncultured Chloroflexota bacterium; assembly: GCA_937988705.1. Lineage (GTDB taxonomy): Bacteria > Chloroflexota > Anaerolineae > Aggregatilineales > Phototrophicaceae > Flexifilum. The sequence continues at coordinate 4,546 of CALKIA010000027.1, forward strand.
CTTTCGGTTAGGTTCGTTGGGTGCTGCACGCAGCGCCTGAATCTCGTATTGTTCATTTTCATAACCGTTATAACTTTGTCAGACCTATTGGGAACTGTATGCATCGAAGACGTCCCATGAAGCTCATTCTCAGAACGGTTATGACTTTGGGGGTAACTCATTAGGCGTCTTACGCGTCGACTGACGCAAACATCGGCCATGTCATAATGGTTATGACCCTGAGGATAGCTTGGTCAGAAGTGCACGCAGCCGATGAATGAGGTCGGCGATGATTAATCTCATAACCGTTGTGGAGCGAAGGTAAATCGCCTTCTGTATCCTACTTCCTTTGACGATTCGCCCGCTTCACCTACAATAATCAAGTCGCATATGTTTACAATTCGCTCATCACTCTGATTTGCCGATACCTTTGCCCCCTACTGCCCCCAGATCCCGCCGGTGCTAGTGTTAACCGTTCCGCCCGTTTCCTTGCCGCCCTAGTGTGGTTTGCGCGTTTGTGCCGACTGTCTCTGTACTGGTAATGGCGGTCTAGACCGTGATAACGACGGAATGCTCTACCAATTCGTCAGTGGAGGTTGATGTTGTCAAAAATCAAACTTGAAGCGGCTCGCGAACTTATTGAGGAGAAGAAGTATGATGAAGCTCGAGCCATCCTCCGTACCCTGAAAACGGATCCAACTGCCCAGCGCTGGCTCGCCGAGCTTGACGTGACTGAACCGGAACCAGATAGCAGGGCCGTGCTGCTGCTCGCGGTCGCACTGGTTGTGCTTCTTGTCGTACTCGTCATTGGCGGCGCGTTTGTGCTCCTCACGCGTAATCAGCCGACAGAAACGCCTGACATCGCCGCACAAGTGCCGACGGTGGCACTTATCGTCAGCGAAACTCAGACTGCCGTTCCCGCAGCCGCCCTCACTGTCACCAGTGTGTCGCTCACTGCCGACCTGCCGACCGAGACACAGGTAACGCCAAGGGAGTCATCCCTAATGACGACACTAACGCATAAGTGGGGATTTCGTAGTGAGGTTTCAGCCGTTGACGATACGACCAGCGCGATTTTGTCGCTGGAGGCAGATGAACCAATTCAGGCATCGCTACATGATACGACACCCATCCTTAATCTGCGCTGCACCGGAGCGCGTTTCGACGCGTACATCTTCGTCAACGCTCAGATAGCGAACACTTACGGCCGCTTCCGCTTCGGCACAAACGCGCCACTGGAAGTCGCGATGACCGAATCAGATAACGGCGATGCGTTATTTTTCCCGGAGGGCTCACCTGTAGTCGTCGACCTGATTAATCATGACAGCCTGATTTTTGAATTCAACCCATTCAATGCAGCGCCTGACGATACCGTATTTGACCTGCGCGGATTACGGGACGCGCTGCCGCAGCTGACGCAGTCCTGCGGCACACCATTCACCTTTGCGTTGACAGGTATGACACCGACCCCGCGTGTCGGAAGTCTATTTCTGCTCGACTCGATGCAGTTGATGGAGAGCCCTGACCCTCTCAGCCGTGAGGTGGGTACTGTTCGAGCCGATACGCAGTTCATGATTCTCGCAGTATCTGACGACGGACTGTGGTATCAGGTGCAGCTAAGGAGCGGAGAAATAGGGTGGGTCGGTCAAATGTATGTCAACGTCGATTACTTGGCACAGGATGTCGCTCCAACCGCTGGGCCGTCAACGGCCACTGCTGTGCCAATCGTTCGTTAGTCACCGTCGTCGGCTGGCAAGCGTCGCAGTTTTACGAGCCCCAACCTCACGCTCCCGCTCCATTTCAGGCCGTCCATGAGTACGGAGGTCATCGCCATCCTGCCCAACACCAAAGCCCCACAATCCAATTTGGCTCATCTCCCAGTCGCGTGAAGTCAATTGAACCAGTTGTGCGCCCATCGGACGGATCCGAAACCGCTTTACATAGCCAGGCTGCTCCAGATATTCAATCAGGTAGCCCATCGAGGGTTTTGTCATGTCAGCCAGGGCGGCACGCTCCATGTCGGCGGTTGGCACGCTTACCAGTCGACTTTCCCGTCCGATCAACTCGTCATTGATGTGGGTGTCCGTGGTCCGACCAATCACATGGAACGCTGGTACAACACCCTGCACCAGCGCCTGGGTCAGCTATACTCGCATAGGATTCGGTTTGAAAATGAGGCGGGATTAGCTCGTTTTTTCTCTGGCTTTGGCAACCCAATCCTGCCCGGTGACTCCCTGACGACCGAGGACTAAATTCATCTGCGCGGCATGTTCCTGAAGATGACGCATGCTGTAAAGCAGCAATTCCAGATAGGTTGGTTCCATCCATTCAAATTTGCGGATTTCAGAGGCTTTTTCGTCGGTTAAGTTTTCGATGATGGATTGGGCAAGACTGCGACAGTGATCGAGATAGGTTTTAATCTGCGCTTTGGTGTAGGGTTGTTCGGGGAATTTGCCGCGCATGAAAGGGGCGGGTGGCTGAAAGTCTGCATAGGTGCTGGTCAGGAAAAGGTCGGTCCAGGAGAGAGCGTGATAAGCGATATACCAGAATTGGCCGTAGCGTGGGTCGTCGGGGTCTTCCCACAGGGTGACCGTCCACAGGTGGTCGGGGCAAAGGGTAAGGGCGTCATCTAGGGTGTCAATAGCGGCCCCGAACTGCTGCCAAACACTCTTTTTGAGTAAGGTATCCATGCGCTAACGTCCCTTCTTATCAGGTTTGTAGAGGTAGTTTATCGCGGATGGGTATATAGCACAAGTGTTCTTAGTTTGTGTTGTCATATCAGCGAAGCCAAATGAGCATACTGGCAGGCTGATGAAGCACCAAGTAACGACGCGCAAGTTTGTCAAAACGCGAGAAGATGTGCCGAGAATTGTCATAACCGTTACGACTATGAGGATAGCATGGCCAAAAGTTCATAGGACTGTTAGTGCAGGCACTGCCGTGTAGTACCTGTCCCCATAGCTGTTTGCGGTCGTCACAGCTCAACTTTGCACCAGTAAATGCTGGGACTGTACACCTAGTACATCTATCGATCAAAGGAGGATTTACTGTTACCGAGGATTATCAGCATTTCCCGTTCGCTGTGCCCAAAAGGCATCTTTCCATGCTCTCTAGTCGAATATCGATGCAGCGATTTTACCTGCTGTTCGCTAGAATGGGCGATAATGGGTCGCATCAATGTTTAATTGAAATGGAAAACGCCAATGTTTGATACTCTCCCCGGGCATCACGAAGCAGCGTGGGACTGGACATGGGAGAACTACAAGCCCTATTTTGAAAACCTCATGGCGCGGGAGATAACTCCGGTAACGCTGCCCCAATATATGCGGGACTTTAGCAATTTTGAAGCACTGCTGTACGATGTGTATGTCCGGCTCGAAGTTCAAGCGACGCGCAACACTGCCGATGCGGAGGTCGAAAAACGCTACGCCGCTTTCCTCGACCAAGTCTTCCCACCCATGCTAGGGGCGATTAACGACTTACGGAAAAAGCTGGTTGCCAGTGGTCTACAACCGGAGGACTTTACTGTTCCCATACGGAACTGGCGCGCACAAATCGACACTTTTCGCGAAGCAAACCAGCCCTTAATTGCCGAAGATAATCGTATAGGGACAGAATACGACAAAATCACCGGGGCGCAAACAGTGGAATGGGAAGGCGAGACGGTCACCCTAACGCGACTGCTGCCTGTGTTGCAAAACCCAGATCGCAGCCTGCGCGAAAAAGTTTGGCGGCTGTCGGCGGCACGGGTGCTGCAAGATCGGGAGGCTATTGGCCATGTTTGGGTCAAGCTGTTGGAAATCCGCCAGCAGATCGGCGCGAACGCGGGCATGGACTATCTGAGCTGGATCTGGCAGCAAAAGACCCGCTTCGACTACTCCCCGCAGGACTGTCTGCATTTTCATGACGCCGTTGAGCAAACGGTCACCCCTGCACTGGAACGGCTCTACGTCAAACGACGCCAGCAATTAGGGGTAGACACGCTGCGCCCTTGGGATCTGGATGTTGATCCACAGAACTTACCCGCGCTCAAGCCCTTCGAAACAGCGCAGGAATTGACAGAAAAAAGCAGCACAGTTTTTCATAAAGTCGACCCGGTGCTGGGTGGTTACTTTGATTACATGCGCGATCACGATCTGCTTGATCTGGAAAATCGTCCGCATAAAGCCCCAGGTGGCTACATGACTTCCTTCCTGATCGACCGGCATCCCTTTATCTTTATGAATGCCGTGGGGGTGCAGCGCGATCTGGAAACGATCATGCACGAGGGCGGGCATGCCTTTCACGGCTTTGAATCGCGTCATTTGCCTTATGTTCAGCAGACGGAAACGCCGAACGAGTTTGGCGAACTCGCCGCTATGGCGATGGAGCTGCTGAGTGCCCCCTACTGGACGCAATTTTACCAGCCCGTCGACGCTGCCCGGGCGCGGTCCAAACATCTGGAGGGGATACTGCGGATCTGGGTCAGTGTCGCTGTGAATGATGCCTTCCAGCACTGGATTTATACGCACTGGGAAGAGGCGAAAGACCTGGATGCCTGTGATAGCAAATTTGTCGAATTGCGCAATCGGTTCTTTAAAGGCATTGACTGGTCAGGGTTGGCAGCGGAACATGCCGGACAGTGGTATCGGGTGCCGCATTTCTTCAAGTTTCCGCTGTACTACATTGAATATGGGCTGGCACAGCTTGGCGCGGTGCAGGTGTGGGCCAATGCACTGACCGATCAGCGGCAGGCAGTTGCGGATTATCGCAAGGCATTAAGCTATGGCGGTACACGCTCGGTTCCTGAATTATTCGAGGCGGCAGGTGCAAAGTTCGCCTTTGACGTGGCCACCTTCCAGTCGGCAGTCAACCTCATCGAAAAGACGATGACTGCATTGGAAACACATCGTCTGGAAAAATCTGAATCAGACTAAATATCTATCCGTAAACGGAATTGAGGGTTAAAAAGATGACATATCTGCAAGAGATTGAAGTCGCCAAACATCAATCAGAGCAGTTATGTCATGAGCGAAGAGCGTACCGAGGAACCGAAAATTGTCGATTACTTTTGCATGCCGCGTCCGCTGTGGCGTTGTGTACGTCGCTTGTTGCCAAAGCCGAAACCCCATCCACTCGGCAGCAGACTGCTAGCGGATAAGCAAGCAATTGTGAACGGGATTTGGTAGCTGTTGTGGACGGGCTGGCAGTGAAAAGGCATCCATCGAGCTTCGATCTGTTCTGCCCATAAGATACAGGAAATTATGCCGAGACGCTACAAGCATTATTGCAGAGTGCGTACCCTCGCGCGTACCCTTCATTCCCAGTCTGTGGGCCACAGCGACCATCAGTAGCTGCTCATGGATGTTCTGCATATGGCACGGCGTCCCATGAACTGCGTCGTTGCTTCAAAACCCTAATCGTACGGATAACTTCATAACCGTTATGAGATTCACTTGAATTCATCGAGGAGTCCGTTTATGATGGTACAATGATAATAATAATGACACCTATTCGATAATATATAAGCCACAAATCGAATGTTAGCCAAAGGACGAGGCATGCCTCGTCCCTACAAACCGCCGCTTTCGTAGGGACGAGATATATCTCGTCCTGTTTTGGAGTCTTTCAGACACTGGCTTAGCTGTCCGAGTGTCTTGAGAAGGTCAACATGAGGTTGAAATCAGTGTGGATCTTATTGCTCATCGCTGTTGTTCTGGTGCGGCCTTGCGGTCGTAAGCAGGACAAAGGCGTCGTGGCCGTGGGGTACATGACAAAGCATAGTCGACGCTCAGCGCTCGATGATTACGGTCAGCCCAAGTGACGGTGATAGACGCTAGCAAATGGGTGGAAAATGCGTTCAATCAGAACCCAATTTCCCGCGTTATTTGCTTCGTATATCGCCGCTTCTCGAAAGGTATCCCACCTATCCAAAACTCAGGTTAAGGTAGAGTGTATTTATTCCAGTATACCGCTAATTGAAATTGCGCTGACAGGCTGCTTCGCCTCGACCTGCTGTTTGGCGCGCTGCGTCAGAGGTTTCCCCTATTTATGGTGGAGGAAATCGGGCGCTTGCTGGGCGGGTGGCTCAAGCAAAGCGGCGGTAAGAACTCAGAAGAGTCGCTATAATGACGACTCATAACAGCCGTTCATTCCACATGCGGAAAATTGACATGGCCGATCCGACGATCTTCAAAATCTTCCTCTCCTCACCCGGTGATGTGCCGGGGGAACGCGACGACGCGCAAACGGTGATCGATGAAATCAACGACAGCGGCGAGTTCGCGCATCACTTCATCCTCAAATTGTATCGTTGGGATGACCGAGCCGTCGTCTTGCCCATGCCCGTGACCGCGATCCCGCAGAAGTCGGTGGACATTTACATGATCCGCCCGTCAGAGTGCGATCTCACCGTCGTGCTGTTCTGGTCGCGCATGGGGTCGCCGCTGGTAATGGACGAGCGCGAATACCTGAGCGGCACCCACTACGAATATTCCGAAGCGTTGCAGGGCTACCAGCAGATCGGCAAGCCGACCGTGTGGCTATACCGCTGCGCCGAAGAACCATTCTTCAGTGCGAAAGACCCCAAGCGTGACGAAAAGAATCGGCAGTTTGATCAGGTGGAGCAGTTCTTCAAGCAGTTTCAGGACGCTGAAGGACGCTACACGGGCGGCGTGAACGAATACAAGACGCACGCCGACTTCAAGGCGCTGTTCAAGGGGCAGTTGATCACCTATCAGCGCCATTTGCGCGATAATCCCCGCCCGACTGATCCGCCGCCGCCGAAGCGCGTTGTTGACCCGAACCTGATCCCGTATCGCGGACTCACCGCTCTTGATGAAGGCGATGTGCGGATTTTCTTTGGGCGCGCTGCCGAGACGCTCGAAGTGCTGAACCGCGTGGACACGAAGCGATTAGTCTTTGTGTTGGGCGCGTCGGGGAGCGGTAAATCATCGCTGGCGGCAGCGGGAGTGCTGCCTAAACTGCGCGAACGCGGTTGGCGGATCGTGCGCTGTGTTCCCGGCGATGATCCGTTCCTGCATGTGGCGCGGGCGCTGGTCACACAGATTCCCGAACTGGGCGTTCCGCTGATCGATGCGCTGCCCGCTGCCCGCAAGCTGGCAGACACTTTACGCGAGTCTCCGGCAAATCTGGTTGAACAAATCGCGCTGACGCTGCCCGGCAAGCGGGTGCTGCTGTTCATCGACCAGTTTGAAGAAATCTTCACGCTGGCGGACAAAGCCAACCCTGACAGCGTCAAGGCGTTCATTCAGGCGATCCGCCAGCCGTCGGGGCAGATCACGACCCTGTTGACGATGCGCGCCGATTTTTATGGCGCGGCGCTCCCACACTTTGACGAACTCAAGCAGCACGCCTACGGGCTGACCCGCCCATCGCCGTTCGCACTTTACGAGATGATTACCCGCCCGGCGGAACTGGTAGGTTTGAAGCTGGACGATGGTTTAGCCGCGCAGATCGTGGATGAAGTCGGCGGCGCAAGCGGCGCGCTGGCGCTGATCTCGTATGTGCTGGAATCGCTGTACTTGCGCGCAAAAAGTCGCGGCGATGGTCGGCTGTCACGCCATGATTACGAAGTCGAACTGAACGGTGTGCGCGGCGCGATCAACACGCTGGCAGACCGCGCTTATGCGGCGCTGCCGTTTGCCGAGGCTGCCCGCCAGAAGGCGCTGCAAACGGTCTTCCGCGAACTGATCGCGCTGACCGAAGAAGACGGACAGTTGATCCCGACGCGCCGCCGCGCGCCGTTGTCCGCCTTTGGCGCAGGTACAAACGAGGCGCGGTTGATCGAGACATTTGCGCAGGCGCGCTTGTTGATCACCGATGCCGTAGGGACGACGCCCGCGTCGTCCGCCGCAAAACCGGACAATGCAGGCATTGTCCCTACACGAGGCGGACATGTCGAAGTGGCGCACGAGGCAATTTTGCACCAGTGGGACGCGCTGGCGGACTGGA
>CALKIA010000028.1 GCA_937988705.1 uncultured Chloroflexota bacterium
CCTTCTTCTCCTGCATGACGGTGTTCCCGCAGTGTGGACATTTCGGCACACGTTCACGTCGGATACGGTGGTTCGGCAAGTACCCATGCGGGACAGGCGTGCCGTGCCGCCAGAGGGCAACCGCTTCCGTCCGCCAGGCAACCGACGGTTCCCACGCGCAGCCAAGCTTCGTCAGGTCGCGCTTGATCAGCCCGATCTTCGGCACATGCGCGGGCAGAGTTTCGGCGCGCTGGAGGAACGACTTGACCGCTTCGTGCCTATCCAACCGTTCGATGACGGCTTTCGGCGCGATGCTTGCCAGTTCCCGTTTCCATTTCTCAATCAGGTGGGGCGGCGCGACGATCAGCACCACCTGATCTGGGCGCATGTCGTTCGTCATTGCCTTCACTATGCCGGACGCAATGCTGACGGCGGCGGATCCGCCCATCAACGTTTTCCCCGTACCCATCGAACCAATGAGCAGGATACTGTCGCGCGATTGGAAACCGCGTGCGATTGCGCCAACCACATGCTTCTGCGCGGTATACATCGGGTATTTGCCCTTGAGCCGGATGCGATCCAGCCAGTGCCCGATGCCTGCGAAGTCGAAGCGGTACATGGGCTTGAACTTTGCATTCAGGTATCCGGCTAACGCCCGCTTGTTGGCGGTGATGAAACCGAGCAGCGCCTCGTCGCCTTCCATCTCGACCGTCGTGCCATCGCCGCTCAAGAGCGAGAGCGTGGTCGAGGGCTTCAGCCGGATGGTTGTCTTCTTGACCTGCCGTTCCGGGTCATTGGGATCGGCTTCGACCTCTACCCGGGCGATCTGTTCGACATGGCGAGTCTTGCCACGCAAAGCCACCCAACCGTACTCCGTCGTCTCGATGACCGCGCCATCAGCTACCCCTGCTGCCAGCACCAGTGCGAGGTGTCCCGGCCGCGGCGCGACGACCGGTTCTATGTCCGCTGGTGGCGGCGGGGTCTGGAGCAGTGCCTGAAATGCGTTGGAACGCCACGCGCCTCCATCGGTAATGAGCCGCAAGCCCTGCGCTTCGTCGATTACATCGGGCGCGAACACGAACTTGCGGTTCGGATCACGCGGCGGTGGGACGCGATAGACTGGCTGCGGCTGCACCACGAGAGGACGCGGCTCTGCCTTCTCCCTCAGGATCGCATTGTAGAGCGCACCGGGTTCGGGCTGCGTACCTTTGATGGCAGCGACGACGATCTGATCATATTCGCCCAGATGTTTCCCCGGCAGCGCCCACACATCGACACTGCGGCTGTTTTTGGCGAAGAACGCCGCCGCTTCTTCTGACAGGTGGTACTCATGCGAATTCGCAGAGTTTTGACCCCGGCGAAGTCGCAGTCGCCCTGAACCGTTGTTCCCCAATTGAATTTGTGGGTTCTTCAGCCGCATCTACCGATGAGGAGTAGATGGGCTGTTTTTGTTTATGGAGGCAGATCGAATGAACAGGCGTAAGAATCAGCAGCAGGTATCCGAATCACCCCTTACATCGGGCGGCATTCTCACAGTTGGGTTGGACATCGGCTACGGTGTCACCAAAGTCGTGACGGACAATACCGCCATTGCTTTTCCCTCGGTTGCGGGTCATGCCCGCGAAATCAAGTTCCAGCAGGAGGCACTGGCAGCCAAATATCCCGGTGACCAGTTGACCGATGAAGACGGTTCCACCTGGTTTGTCGGCGATCTGGCGCTGGCACAGCTTCCACCCGGCGAATTACTCCGACTGCGTGGGCGCACAGCGAATGAAAAGACGATGGGCAATACCTTCCGTCTGCGGCTGGCGAAAGCGGCAATTGGCAAGCTGGCGCAGGGGATGTCAGGGCGGGATGTCGTCCATCTGCGCTTATGCAGCGGTCTCCCGGTTGACCATATGCGCGATGCGGGCGGACTCAAGCAGGCGCTGCTGGGGCAGCATCTCATCAAGACCGATTCCACCGAGATCATCGCCAATGTGACCGAAGTGATGGTCATGCCACAGCCCTATGGTTCGGCGTATGCCATGATGCTCACCGAACAGGGGGAAATCAACGTCTATCACACCTACATGCGAACCGGGGTGGTCGATGTTGGCACGTATACGGTGGACATCATTCTGGATGACGATGGCGACTTCGTGGATGCCGAAAGCGGCAGTGTCGAGAGTGGTGTTTACACCGCGCAGGAACGAATTGCCGCCATGCTGGAGCGCGATTACCGCGAGAAGATGCCCCACCGGATTGTCGAACAGGTTCTCCGTACCGGGATATTCACCGCGAGCGGCAAACCAGTGGATTACAGCGCCGAAGTCGAGGAAGCACTCGCCCCGCTCCGCAGCGCGACCCTCAATCTGCTGTCGGAGAAGTGGCAGCGCGGCACGACGGTGGATGTAATTTACCTGTCTGGCGGCGGAGCAGAACTGGTGTATGAGCAGGTGGTCGAAGCCTACCCCCAAACGAAGCTGGTGCCGGATGCACAGATGGCGAATGCCAGAGGCTATCTGCACTACGCCCATTTTGCTGCCCGGAAATAACCAATTCGGTGTAGGGGCGGGTCTTACTGGTCAGCCCAATGGGTGATACGGGTAAGACCCACTCGGAGGAGAGACAAATGGCAAAGCGCAAGACAAGCAAACGTCGCTACCGGATGATTACGTTCAAAGTATTCGAGGATACCGACAGCGACATCCTGGACTGGTGGGAAGGGATTGATGAAGGCGAACGCAGCGATGCGTTACGCGACCTGATCAGGGCGTATCTGGGGAAGCAGCCGCGCCGCAACAAACTGCTGACCATTCCTGAACTGCTGGAAGTGCGGCGGGACACCCTATGGATACGCGATGCCCTGAACGAAATGCCGGGCTATCTGGAACGGCTGGTGCAGCATGTAGCAGCCAATGGTATGTCGACACAGCCTGAAGCACGGACACCAGCGAATGGCATTGTCCCACAACCGACTGAACCCGCTCTGTCCGACAACGACAGTGACCGCCGGGCGCGACGCATGAAGCGATCCCAGTGGTAAGGAGGCGGTGTATGGAGCATTTCATCCCAGCGTGTAGGACATCAAAGCAAAAAACGGCGCATGGCACAGCCATGCACGTCGCAGCGTCGAGGCGCTGCGACTTCGCGCGGCGGGGGAGAATGGTAGAAGTTTCAAGTGGAACTATCCTCCCCGCCGCAAGACGTTTTTAATTTGTCAAGTAGAAAGCGAAGAATTGGTGAGAAAGTCGTGTGGAACACACACCAGGAAAACAAAGACAGCGCTCTGGTCAAAACCACAGCGTGTAGAGATAGAGCATCAGTTATGGGACGCATCGCAATCGTTAGACGGCTTCTGCAAGCTGAACGACGGTTGGCAAACCCTGCCGCGAACGGTTGGTAACGTGAATCACTTCATCGTACATCTCGCCTCGCTGCCACAGCGTCCAGAGGATCTTCATCCAGCGGTTCGCCAAGGCCCGGTACGCACGGGGTGTGGAGTGCCCTTTATCCAACTGCTGCTGAAGGTAAGCCTTCGCCCAGCCGGAATGTCGCAGGCTTTGTCGTGCCAGATCGTCAGCGGCACTCCGCAGGGGATGCGAGCAGTTGTGGCGGAACTCCACCGATTTGCTCTTGCCGCTCCGCCGGGTGATGGGCACAGTGCCCGCCACCGCCTGCAACGAAGCGGCAGTGGGAAAGCGATTCCGGTCGTCACCGATCCAAGCCAGCAGTCGGGCGGGAGTCAACGGACCTTTGGTTCCGGGAAAAGACAACCACCACTCCGCTTCGGGATGGGTCAGGAAAACCTTTTTCATCTCGCGGATGAGGGCTGCCTTCTGGTGATGCAAAGTTCGCAGGATGGGAACCAGCATTTTGACGTGTTCAACATAGCCTGCCTGCACCGAAGCATGGGGCATGGGCACTTGCAGGCGCTGGTAGATCAGGTCCAACCGATGCATATGACGGTAATTCTGGCTGCCCAGAAAGGCTTCCAGATCGGCATAGGTGATCTTTTCAGCCTCCTGTGGGGTTGGGAACTGTTCCAGGAACGCCAGAGTGAGCGGCGAACGTACGAAGGAGAACAGGGTCAGCGCCACCGGATAATACTGGCGCAGATTGTAGATCAACTGGTTGCTCAGGCGGCGTTGTTCTCCCAGCGCACGGTCATAAGCACGGGCGAGCTGTCTGAGATGAGTGACGATCTGGCTCTGACGACTGTATGGACGGCAGTCGGGATCGCCCAACCGCAGCAGATACGCCAGCAGAAAGGCATCACCCTTGTCATCTTTGACGCGGGTCGGGCGGCGATGTGCCAGGACGTGAGGTGGTGTGATGTAAAGATCAGTCCCCTGCTGAACCAGCCAGTCCACCAGCAGTCCGTCAGAACGTTCGATGTTGATGCGGATGTCCGGCAAGGTTTTGAGCAGTTCATAGAGTTTGCTGAAACCCGCCATATCGTGTGTGATCTCGAATTGGCTGAGAACACGCCCATCGTCTGCCATGAGGCACAGATCATGTTTATCGGTCGCCCAGTCGATGCCCAGGTAATGCATGAGAAATCCTCCTCGCTTGAATGGTGGTTAAGATCACGCAGGACATGGGCTGGCCGTTCGCTTGCTAAGGCGCTCGTGGCGCGACGTTTTTACGACAGCCGCCATATCACAACGTCGGAGAACGGTCTTCTAGGGTCCTCATGGGACGGCAAGCTAAGGGTTCTCTCCGACGCTGGCAGCGTGCTCTCCGAGTGTAGTACAGGGAAGCCTGCCGCCATAGTGACCGGCAGAGGAGATGTGCGACCATACACTAATCTTGGGGCTGTGGTTGTGCGCTGTCAGACAGTCGCTCGAACACAGGTAGGTATGAGTCAACAATCGCCTCTATACCCCAAGATTAGCAAGCGAGCTAAATCCGCTCGCCACTCATGCGCCGTGGGGGCTGATGCAGCGGCTGTCGCCCCTGCATGAGTGCGGCGGTGCAGAGATGCCGCCGCACTCGTGGACGCGGTTCGCCGCGCCCACCGAACGCACCCGTGACCGGGATGCGTTCCCCATCTGCATCATGTCCGTTCAGCAGAAAAACGAGGAACAGAGGTCATGAACCATCGTCAGACAGTCACCGAAATCAGCAGACGCCTGCCGCGCCTGAAACGGCGCGACGTGGCCGAGGTGCTGGAAATCATGACGGAGTTGTGGCTGGAGGAATTGGCACAGCCCGATCAGACAGTCACCGTCGCAGATCTGGGCAAACTGACCGTCGAGGTGCAGACCGTCCGCAGCGGTGGCGCGGTAGGACGGCGCATCCTCAAACGGGTGTATCTGCGCTTTCGTCCAACGGCAAAGTTTCGCCAGGCAATCATCACCGCCTATATAGAGGAAGGACAACTCAAATGAAGAAGAAACCCAACCCGTACAGTGAACGCATGACCGTCAATCTGACTCCCGACCAGATGCGGCGGCTGGAGGAACTGCGGAATGTCCGCAGCCGTGTCGGAAACTTTGTCAGCAAGAACGACCTGCTGCGCGATGCGGTCAACTTGTACTTGGCAGCGCAAGAGGATTTGCCGGGGTCGCGTCGGGCGATTGCCAAAGGTATCGAATCGAAGGTAGACGCACTGGACACCAAAGTTGAAGCACTGACCACGCTGCTACAAGGCTTCATCGAGCGCGTGACGCGCAAACGTGAGGGCTAGATGGACAGAAAGCAGATGTGCATTGCCAATGTGCAGTACAAGAAACCGTCCGCTGACGGCGCAAAGCAGTCGAAGAATCTGCTGCGGTATCTGACTTATCGGGAGAGCCGGGATGAGGCGGCGCGGCATGTCGCCGGACGGGAACGCTGGGTCGATCATGGTATGGGTAGTTCGGTAGCCGAAATCGCGCAGCGCTGCGACGACCTCAAGAGTGAGCATGTACTGACATTCTCGCTAGTCATGAACCCTAACCCCGACCTGATAACGATGGTCGCGCCGGAGGAGCGGGAACAGTTTGTCCGCGAATTGACGGCAAGCGTGGTTGACGATTTCTTTGAAGCACGAGGGATCGATACAGGGGTCGAGATGAGCTATGTCATGCACCATCGTTTGACCGACGATCCACAAGCACCCGGACTGCATGACCCACACACCCATATTGTCTTGCCGGGGACGATGTATGACGAGGAACATGGGCAGCGCGTGCCGCTGTTTTTTAGCCGCAACCGCAAGGTGAATCACATTGACCTGCTGCATGATGTCACCGAGCGCACGATGATCGAGCAGATGGAACGTTACGTCGGTCCCGACTGGGAACAGCGTTATGACGAGTTAGCCGCCGTTCGTGAGCAGGAGCGCCAGATCATCGAGGACGAACCGCATGGGGGGATGCTTGATGACAAAGGCGCAAGCTGGGATGTCTGGTGTGGCACACGGCGGACGGATGAGCAGCAAACCGCCGTTGGCTTTTATCGCTGGTATGCAGCACCGACTGAAGACGACCCGGATAACCTCCGTCTGGAATTTCGTCCACTGGTGGCGGGACTACCACATGAGCAGGCAGCCTTTTTCGCGCAGGTACTGGCACAGGCGATGAATAGCGAGATGGACAAATTGAAGGAACTCGCGGGATTGATTAACGGGATGAGTGCTGACCAGCGGGAGGCATTGATCGAGGAAATGGGTGGATATGAACGGGTAGCAAGGGATGTATCACCCGATTTTGAACTTTAGCCGAGAAAGTACACAGGCGAGAGCAGCGCCTACCGTCGCCAAACGTGTGCGCTCCAAACCCCTGTGTACCTACCAGATAGGAATGCAACGAGTATGACACAGAATGGAACTGTGAACAAGACGGGCACATTCGACGCGCCGGGTGCCGGGAGACGCGATTTCCTGAACGCACTCTATCAAGGAAGCCCGGACAATCTTTATTTCGAACTGCGCTGCATCCATCCGACCACCGGGGAGGCACGTTCGCTATGGGGACGAATAGGGAACAAGAGCGAACTGGCAGCCGCGCTCAAACAAGCGGAGGCACTCAACCGCGAGGGGTATGGGGTGTACTTTGCTCCCTGTCTGCGCCGGATGAAGCAGGGTAAAGCAGAAGCCTCCACACTCGTTCCGGCGTTGTGGGTCGATATTGACTGTGATGGGGATACCCACCAGCGTGACCAGAGCCTAATGACGCTCAGAGGTTTCGACCCATCGCCATCCTTCATCCTCGACAGCGGGGGCGGCTGGCATGGCTACTGGCTGCTGGATGAGCCATTCCAACTTCAGGGCGAGACAGATAGGCAGAAAATCGCGGGTATGCTGCGTGGATTGTTCGCGGCATTAAGTGGCGATCCAGAATACGTAAAAACCGTGGCAGGCATCATGCGCCTGCCTGATTCGGTGAATACCAAACCTGAGCGCGGCAATGTCGTAGTTACTGTGGTCGCGAGCTACCCGGAACGGCGTTATTCACTGGCTAACTTCACCTGGTTGGAGAGTCAGCCGCGTACTGAGAAAATAGGCGGCCTGAATGTGATCACCCTGAATGGGAATGGACATCATCCTCTGCCACCACGCACTGAAAACTATCTGGCATCTGGCGCTGCGGACGGCAGCCGCAACACTGAGCTGTTCGCGGCATCCTGTCAAATGCGCGATGCGGGTTACAGCCAATCCGACGCGGAACGCGAACTCATCCCTCGCCATCTTGCCAGCGGCAGCAGTGAACGCGAGGCACTGGCGACAATCAAAAGCGCCTTCAGCCACCCGGCCCGGGATCCCATTCCAGAGCCACGACAAACCGCCCGCCAGCAGGTGGAGCAGCTCGTTAGCCGCTTTGGGCAGCCAGAAGCAGAGCGTGAACGTCCGACGATGGAGCAGATTAGCTCGGCTGTGACCGCCTGCGCTCACCTCAATGCTGTCGAGTGGGCTGCCGAGCGCCAGCGCCTCAAGATACTGTGTGGTGATGGGCTGAAAATCGCTGATCTTGACAGGCTGTATCGGGAAGCGAAGCGCGAACTAGACCGCGCCGCCTTTGCCGCCGCAATCGCAACAGAACAGTATCTCATCGCTGATGGATGTATGGTGTTTGAGAAGCAGA
Source organism: uncultured Chloroflexota bacterium (assembly GCA_937988705.1). Taxonomy (GTDB): domain Bacteria; phylum Chloroflexota; class Anaerolineae; order Aggregatilineales; family Phototrophicaceae; genus Flexifilum. Next base: position 8,031 of record CALKIA010000028.1, read on the forward strand.
CTGAGCGTGGCACCAGTCGCCAGATCGTCGCGGGATGGGTCGGGCGGGTGCTGGAGCGCACCTCCCGCATGGACGATGATGGACAGGTCGAACACCTGACCATGCTGGAATTGACCTGCGGGGAGGAAATGCTGACGCTGCATGTGCCAAGCGAACTCTTTGGCGACCCGAATGCCTTGCAGCGTTTTATTGCCGGACATGCGGGTGAAAACTTCACCGTCCGCGCCGGGATGATTCGCCATCTTGCGCCTGCGATTCTGGCGCTATCAGGTGCATACCCGCGTCGGAAAACGTACCGTTTCATGGGCTGGACAGAGATCAACGGTAAGTGGGTTTATGTTTCACCGGAGATGAGTGTCAGTGTCGATGGACAGTTGGGTGAGCCGCCAGAGGTTGAGCTTGAAACACGGTTGAGGGACTATCGCTTGTGCAGTGGGAACTGGCAGGACAGTTTGGAAGCATTTAGAGCAGCAATTGCTACGCTTCCCAGACACCTCGCACCGTCCTTGATTGCCTTTGCCATGCTCCCTGTCGTGCAGCGGTTCTTTCCCGCCGCCGCGACCCGCCCGGCGGTGCATCTGGTCGGAACATCCGGCAGTGGCAAATCGGAAATCGCATCACTGTTGACCAGTTTCTATGGACAGTTCACCCGTGACACCCCACCGGGTCAGTGGGGCGATACTATCAATACCGTCGAGGCGCTGGGTTACGCGCTGGCGGATACCCTGTACTGGGTGGATGATTATAAGACCATCTATGCCGACGAACGCACCTTCACCCGCTTTTTACAGAGCTATTCACGCGGCATGGGACGTGGCAGGCTGACCCGTGAGGCTAAGCTGCGGCACGAGCGTCCCTGTCGCGGATTGCTGTTGTCTACCGGCGAGACGACGATTGAAGGGGAAGCCTCGATCCTGTCACGCATGTTAGTGCTGGAGATTCCGCCTTGGGAGAAGCGTGATCCGGGTGGCGCAGCGCTGGCGAAGCTGGAAGTGATACGCCATTATCTCCCCGGTTTCACTGCCCGCTTTATCCAGTGGATTGCGGCAGAGGCGGATGAAGGAACACTGGCCAAAGAACTGGCAAGTCGCTTTGAGTCTAATGTAAAGGGCTATCGCGACAGCCTCACGAGCAAGCTGGGACGGCAGGCGAACACCGGACGTATGGTGCAGAACTGGGCGGTACTGGTGACGACCTACCAGATGCTCAGGCAGTTCATGGCGGTATTAGACTGCGACGATGCGTTACCCTCGTGGCAGGACAGCATCGTGGAAACAGTGAAAGCTGTGCAGCAGGAACGTGCCGGGCAGGTATTCATTGACACGCTGGGGCAGCTACTTGCCAGTGGCGAACTCATGTTGGCACGCGATATGCGCGAACCGGAAGAACCACGACCCGGAACAACCATTGTTGGTTATCTCGATGAACGCTACGTGTATCTCCTCCCCGATGTCGCTCACCGCGCTGTTCTGAGGGTGCAGGCACTTAAATTCAACACCCCGGCGATTGGCGCACAATTGAAGGAAGATGGCTGGTTGATTCCCGGTACAAACAACCTGACGGTGCAGCGACGCATCCGGGGGATACCCACACGCCTCTGGCAGTTAAAAGCCGATGTTTTGGGGTATGACGACTGTGACGGTGGTTCAGTGACAGCATAACAGCGCGAATCATCGCAGTAAAGGAGCATAAAAGTGCCTGTTTCAGGTGTGACAGTGGTTCAGATGCTGTTGGCGAATCAAATAAAGCGGCAGCAAGGCGGGCGAAGGCAGAGAGGCGGGTGGTCGCCCGCTCTTTGCCATTGAGCCAATCCAGTACGCGCATCAGGTTCATGGCCGCTGCGGTCATTAAATGCTGGAGATGCACCCTATCGAGACCCCGGTAGCGAGTACGGCGCATCCCCAGCACCCCAACCGCCTGCGAAATCGTGCCTTCAATACCGGCTCGCTTCTTGTAAGTTTCCTTGAATTCATCGGTTTGCTCGCGCACACGAGCTGCTTGCAAGGCACTGAACTCCGGTTCAGGGATGAAACCAATCTGTCGTCCGTCTTTAGAGGTTGTGCAGCGCTCCCGCACGGGACAGACCCGACAGGCTTTGGTGGAAAACTTCGCCTGAATAGCGGGTTTGCCACGACTGCCCACTCGTTCATACCATTCGCTGCTGTGCTGTCCCTGAGGGCAGGTGACGATACGCTTCTCGAAATCCATCTTAAAGCAGGTGAGATCGAAAGCCCCCTCGGTGTTGGCCTGCCAACTGACATCGGGACGCGCCGGACCGAACAGATCAACGCCATACTCGTGTTGGGATTGGACGAAGGCTGCCCCTGAGCCGTAGCCGCTGTCCACCAGATGTTGACCGGGCAGCCGTTGCCGGGCGTGCAAGTCGGCATGGATGGGTTGGACGGCTTCACTATCCGCCTCCGTTGCCAGGGCAGTTTGTACATGGGTGATGAGGTGGGGCGCATCGTCGTCACACGTTTCCGTCAGATGCACCTTGTAGCCAACCCAGTAGGTGTTGCGTTTCTGACTGCGGCGGGCATCGGGGTCGTAGGGCGAAGTCAGGATACGCTCGCCCGGTGGCACATTTCCACTGCTACGCCAGCGCGTCTGGTCATCCTCGTCCTGGTAAAACTGAAGCACCCATATCCGCCGCAGTAATTCGACCCGTTGCAATTGGCGCAGTTCTGAGGGTGTGTCGGGAGCGTAGACCTGGGTCAGTAAATAGAGGCCATCGCGCCCAATCTGCTCACCCAGTGCCTCGCGTTCGGCTGGTTTCTGGGGCAGGCGATACTCATTAAACGGACGACTGTAGCGCTCAAACCAGTCCGGTGGCGCGAGCGCTTTGAGCCAATCCGGGGCCGTGACCGCCAGTTCATTCAGCGCGATCCGCAGGGTCTCACCGACAAATTCGATGCGGTTCAGTTCACGCACATTCGCCAGGATATGGGTTGCGTCCGTGCGCTGCTTGCCGCGTGTTTTGAGTAGTCCTCGCGACTGAAAGCCTGCCAGCATAATCTCAAAGAGCCGCACTTCGGCACCCCGGGCAACTAACCGTGACCGAAACTCACTCAACACGGAAAAGTCAAAGCCTTCATCCGTCAGTTCCAGACTCAGCGCATACTTCCAGTCAATCCGTCCCCGCACCGCATCGGCTGCCTGTCGATCCGTCAGGTTTTCGGCGAACTGCATCACCGTCACCAGTGCCAACCGCCAGGGCGCTTCAGCTACTTGTCCCACCTTTGGAAACAAATCCTTGAATTGCTCATCGCTGAATAGTGTCCCCAACTCATCTCGCATCTGCATATAGCGATTGCCTTTGCGAAAGGCGGCTTTTGCCACTTTGACGGTTTCTTCAGGCACATCGGGAATGTAGCGGGGATGCAGCGTCATGGCTTATCTCCTGTAGGTTGTGACAGCAAAATGGGACTTCTCAGCCCCATTTTCCCTCACAATCCATCCTACGTCGATTCGCCAACAGCATCTGGTTCACTTGAGAGAGGCACTCTCTCTTGTGTCGGAACTCCAAAATCACTGTCACAGGTGAACCAGCGAACCTGTCACAAAATCACTTTTGGGCTACAAAATACAGAATTCCACGTGGGATATCCAACATGCATCAACAGGCTGAATTTGCCTCTGTGACACCTGTGACGCTGGTTCATAGAAGGTGTTCAATTTTCGCCTCTAGGGGTGATCAGAATTAGATCATTTCCCATGGTTTAACAGATTCCAAGTATTGCGTCCTACTGGATCAGATCAAAGGGAATGAACACTGAACGAAGAAATACTATCCTGAAAGTGAACATAGATGAACGCAAAGTGGGGTGCATAAAGCCGCCTTGGTTATGAATAATTCCCCAAAAGAACCATCTTAAGCAATATTTTGGGATAAATAGTTGTAACATCGAGTTTAGAAACTGAACCTATCTATGATAGTGGAAAGCACAATCAAGTATGGCCTCGTCCCGAAAAGCTCTACATCGGGCGCACAAACTGAATGTGCGCCTATTTATCGTTGTTATTGCCCTCCTCATTTTCTCGCTTGATGGGCCGCCACAAGCCAGCGTTATTGCCCAGGATGCCCCGCCGCCTACCGACGACGGTGGTGCGACAGAACACACAGTTCAGCCGCCCCCGACTGACGTGCCTCCGCCCCCTACTGATGTACCACCCCCACCGACGGACGTGCCGCCTCCTCCTACCGATATGCCTCCGCCCCCTACTGACGTACCTCCGCCGCCGACGGACGTGCCGCCTCCTCCTACCGATATGCCTCCGCCCCCTACTGACGTACCTCCGCCGCCGACGGACATGCCGCCTCCTCCTACCGATGTACCCACCGAGCGACTGATCACCATCTGTCATGTCGCAGGGCGCGCCGACGACCCGGCCAGTTACAACACCTTAACGCTTCCCTACAACGCTGTATACGGTCAGGGTGGACACTTCAATGAAGATGGCAGCCCGCAGGCTGGTCACGAAGACGACAGCCTCGGCGCCTGCCCTGAGATTCCGACGCAGCAGCCAACCAGCACGCCGTCTTTGACGCCAACATCCACACCCACCAATACCCCGACGGACACGCCGACCAGCACGCCTACGATTACGCTTACGCCCAGCGCGACTCTGGAGCCATCCCATACACCTTTATCACCCACTGAAACTCCCACACCAAGCGAAACGCCGGTCACACCTTCACCCGAATCGACTGAGGAAGAAGCAGCCGTAGAAACGCCAATATACCCGGCGCTGCCGGGCATTCAGATAGGCGACCCAGCCTTGAGCAAACTCGGCACCCTGTTTCCCGGCGACACCGGCCTCCCGGGTGAACAACTCACCTGGACAGTCACCGTCAGCAACACGAGCGCGCTGCCCGAAACCGGCATCATCGTCAGCGACACCATCCGCAACGACCAGCGCATTGACGCGGTACGCACCGATCAGGGAACCATCAGCTTCAGCGGCCAGGATGTCACTGCCAATATCGGCACGCTCAATCCGGGGCAAAGCGTCAACTTCTATATAGACGTAACAGTGCTGGGCAGCCCGTCCGACGGCCTGCTGCGCAACACGGCCACCAGCAACTACGGCACAACGACTTCCGCGACGCTGGCTGTCCCCGCCGCGCCCATCAGCGACCCTGATCCGGTAGTCGTGGTCAACCCGTCTGCCGAGAATGTATTCGCAGGCAATCAGACCTGTTTCACCGCCACCTTCACCAACGGCGATGACCCAGGCACGGATGACCCCGGCTACGGCCCCTATCTGCTCGTGACGATTCCGCCCGGTGTGACCTTCGACAGCGCCACCTTCCTGGGCAGCAACCTTGGCTCGGCAGGGCTGGTGACGCTCGTGGGCACGTTCACGACAGCCAACGGCCTGACACTCATTGACCCGATTTCCGGCGCGGCGATAACTGGCCTTGACGGTGGTGAGTTGTATTTGATTAAGCTTCCCATTGGCTCGGTGGTAGAAGGCAATCCGCCGCTGGTGACGACTCTCTGCGTCACCACCGACCCGCTCGCGCCAATATACGTGCCGCTGCCCATCACCGTGACCCCGGTTTTCGAGTTCGGTAACACCCCGACGGGTGACAACGGCTCGATTGTCGGCAATACCGTGACCAAAACTATCACGCCTATTCTGGTGACATTTGAAAAGGCCAACACCGTCCCTGAAGGCGAGCGCCCGCCTGGCCCGACCTGGACATACAACTACATCCTGACGGCTACCCTCGCGCCGGGGCAAACATTGACGAATGTGAACTTCCGCGATGTGATGCCCAATCTGGGTATAGGCGGGCCGCTGCGCTTCGACTACGAAGAAGGCTCGACGATCATTGGCGGGACATGCTCGGTGACTGGCCCGACCATTACCGAACCAATACCCGCCAACGGCGAGACGCTCACGGTCAATCTCGGCAACATGACCGAGACGAGCAACACCAATCCCTGTACTGTGACCGTCACCTACAGCGGCTACATTCTCGATATTCTGGATGAAGCAGGCAACTCGCCCAACGAGCTTCCCGTCACCAACACCGCCTCATTCGACGGCGACCACCCGCTGCGTCCGGCTGGCGACCCACCGCTGACCGACAGCACCACCATCCGCGCCGAGCACAACGTCTTCCAGAAATCGGTCAACCCCGGTACGGCTGTGCCGGGAACGACATTGAACTATTCTGTCGTCTTGCAGATCACCGACTACGGCACTATTGACCAGATGGTGATTACCGATACCGTACCCGACGGCATTGACTTCGTGGTCGGTTCGGCCAACATCACTGTCCCCGGCTACAGCGGGCCAATTACGCCCAGCGTCGTCACTAACGGCGACGGTACGCTAACGGTTACGTTCTGCGTGCTGGATGCCGGCCCAACCTGTGTCGTCAACCCGCCCGCGACCTTCCCAGCAGGGACATCGGGCACGCTGACGTATCAAGGCGTGGTGCGCCAGACCTACCGCGCTACCGGCCAGCCCGTGCGCGCCGCCGACGGACTCGCCAATACCGTGCTGGCGGACTACTCGCTCACCGATGGCTCTTCGCAGCAGGACGGCTCCAGCGCCATCGTCGCCATACCGGCGGTCACGCTGGACAAAACCACGTTCAGCACCCCGGCCAACGGCGTCGGCTTCGTGCACGGCGAAACCGTGCGCTTCCGCCTGACGGCCACCATTCCATCGGGCGACACGCGCAACATCGTCATTCAGGACTTCTTCCCGCTGCCCGTGTTCGACGCGGCAGACGGCGACTACGGCATCGCCGCCGGCGGCCCGACGGCGCTGGATTCGATTACCAACACAGTCGGCGAGTGTTCGACCTACCCGCTGGCGATTGTGGACAATCCCCCGGCGCAGTTCGAGCGCTGCGGCATCTACTTCGTCGCCAGCCAGAGCGACATCCCGCTGAGCGATGTCACGCCCTACAGCGTCTCGGTGAATGCGGCCACCAACAGCATCAGCATCAACATACAGGACACCAACCAGCCCAGCGGCCCGCGGCGCGTCACCTTCGACGTGGTGATCGCCGTCATTGACCGTCCCTTTGCCGACGATCTGTACCTCTCCAACCAGGCGCGCATCATCTCGCAGAACACGCCCGGTATCACACTCATCGCCGACGCGATCGATTACGTCAATGTGGGCGCGCCCGTGCTGGAGATCACCAAAGGTGTCGCCTCCACCTCCGGCAGCGGCACCATCAGCCCGATCACCAACCCGATTGACGGCAACCTGACTGACGCCGATGCGGGTAATCTGGTCACGTATGTGATTACTGTCGAGAATGTGGGCGGCGCTCCAGCCTATGCGGCGCGCATCTTCGACGACGTGCCGCCCGACCTCGTTGGCTGCGTGCTGGTGAGTGTGACGAACGGCGGTGGGACGCCGCTCGCGTTCACGGGCAATCTGTTCGTGTCGCCGGGGATTACGCTCACCAACCCGCTGCCGGGACTGCGCGCCGGGGCCAGCGCGAACGCGGCGCGGGCGCTGGTGACGGTGACGTGCGCGCTGGCGAACGGCGTCTCGCCCAGCCAGGTGATTCTCAACACGGGCAACGTGGACTGGCGTCCGCTCGACCCGGTGACGCAGCCCGGCCTGGTCAGCCCGCCGATGGGTACGTACACGCCGATCTCGGATACGGCGACGGTGACAATCGCCGAGCCGACCATCAACAAGACGGCGGATCGCACGCTGGCGACCATCGGCGAGATCGTGCGCTACACGATTGTCGCCGACATCCCCGAAGGCGCAACCGATAACGTCGCTATCGTGGACACCCTGCCCGCAGGGATGGCCTTCGTCGGTTGCGTGAATATCACTGCCCTGGCAGGGCTGTCCAGCAGCCTCGGTGCCTTCTCCTGCGGCAACATGGCTCCCACAATTGCAGCCGTAGGCGGCCAACCGGCCCGTCAGGCCACCTTTGACCTGGGCGACCTCACCACGACTGTCGCCAGCTCCAACAGCACACTCACTGTTACGATTGTCTTCGACGCCGTAGTCACCGACGTGGCGGGCAATGTGCGCGGCACCACGCTCACCAACGACGTGGACATGACCTATACGTCAGGCAGTAGCAATTTCGCCATCACCGACGACACGCCGCCTACCGTGACGGTCATCGAGCCGACCTTGCAAATAGACAAATCGGCCAACCCGGTGACGGGCGACGCAGGCGATACCATCACCTTCACAATAATCATCAGCCACACCGCTGCCAGCAATGCCGACGCCTTTGACGTGCAGTTTTCCGACACGCTGCCTACCGACATGACCTGCGTAAGCGTGACGAACACCGCCGGGGTTGCGCCGATTACACTGTCCGGGTGTGCGACGCCCATCGCCGCTTTCTGGGACACAATCCCTGACGGCCAGAGCAGCACGCTGCAAATCACGGCGACGCTCAACAGCACGGTACAGCCACTTCAGCAAATCACCAATACTGGCAGCATTCCGGACTATGACACGCTGCCGCAGGATAACGCCACCGACCTCTCGCCATTCCATCCGGGGCCGGAAGACCGGGAGCGCAGCTACAACACAACCGACCCCGCTCTTGTGACCGTCAACCCGGTTACGGTTGCCAAGACACGCACCGCAACCAGCGAGACATTCACATCGGGCGCGAATGTCGTCATCGGCGAGACCGTGACCTACCAGGTGACGCTGACGGTGCCAGAAGGCGTGTCGAATAACGTGGTCTTCACCGACCTGCTGGACAATGGCCTGGTATTCCGCGACCTGCGCGAATCCCCCATCGGCTTTGCGACCATCACTTTCCCGGCGGGCGTCACGTCGAGCATCGGCAGCAGTACCACCATCTTGAGCAATGCCGACGCCGCTGTAATTCTTCCAGCCGGGCGGCAAACGACCTTCAACTTTGGCACCATTACCAATACCAACAGCAGTAACGGCACGCCGGAACAGATCGTCATCACCTATGAAGTCGTCGTGGTGGACATCGGCGCTAATGCGCGCGGCAGCCAGCGTAACAATGCCGCCCAACTCAGCTACACACGCGGCACTCCGCCCGGTGGCACGCAAACGCAAACCGTTTCTGCCGCGAATGTGATTGTCGTCGAGCCGACACTTTCAATCAATAAGACCGCCAACCCCGTCACGGGCGACGCGGGCGATACCATCACCTTCACGATGGTCATCAGCCACACCGCCGCCAGCAACGAGGACGCCTTCAACGTCGTGCTGACGGATATTGTCCCGGCCAACATGACCTATGTGGCCGGATCGTTCGCCAACGTCGCGGGCGTGGCCGCTACACTCAACGACAGCGCCGCGCCGACACTGACCGCGACCTGGGCATCCCTGACCGAGAATCCTGACCAGACCAGCACCATCAGTTTTCAGGCGACCATCAACGCCAATGTCGGCTCTGGCCTCGTGATTACCAACACCGCTAACGCCGTCTACGACAGTCTGCCGGAGAACGGCAGCCACCCGGCTAACGAAGAAGACCTTGACTCGCCCTACGTTGCCACCGACGGCGAGCGAGATTACACCGCTACCGACCCGGCAACGGTGACAGTAGTCGCCCCCAACTTTGCCAAGTCGGTTTTCAGCACCAGCTTCGCTGACACCGGCACCGGCCAATTCACCGGCGCGCCCGACCTGGCGATTGGTGAGCGCATTGTCTTCCGCATGGTGGCGCAGATTCCCGAAGGTGTCTCCCCCATCACCATTACCGACCCCCTGCCAAACGCGATGAGCGTTATCAGTTCGCGGGTAGTGCGCATCGGCGCGAATCTCAGCGGCTTGGCGCTGGCCGTCGGCGACCCCGGCGCTGTCGCGGGCAGCACTGTCACCTTCACCTTCGGCACACTGACCAATGCGCCAGACGGAGTGAACACTGCTGCCGACGAAATCGAAGTTGAAATTGAAGCGCGCCTGCTCGACAATGCGGCCAACAACAACGGCAATCTTAAGACCAACACGGCAACGCTTAACTTCGGCATCGGCACAGTAACCTCTTCCGTGACAATGGATGTGGTCGAGCCAGTCTTGACCGTCCTCAAGACATTCACCCCGCCGACGGTCACGGCAGGCGGCGCGGGCGGCGCGTTCACCATTACCGTCACTAACACCGGCAATGCCAACGCCCACGAAGTCACTATGACGGATACCATCAACGCCCTTCTCAACGTGACCAGCATCACCGTCAATCTGGCGGGCGCGCCCGGCACAACCCTGCTGGCAGACAATTCCACCACCGGCAGTCCGGCGGATGTGGATATGAGCTTTGACCGCCTCAACATCGGCGGCTCGATTGTTGTCACCGTCAATTACACAGTCGCGGCTTCGGTCACACCACAGAGCGTCGTCAACACAGGGATCACCACCTATGACGACCTGCCCACTTCCAGCCCGGATAATGCCTTTGACCGCAACAGCACAGCAAGCGACCCCGACACGCTCACCATCGTCCGTTCCGCCGATCTGCAAATCGTCAAGACCGTCAATGACTCAACGGTCTACGAAGGCGATACGGTGACGTTTACCCTCGCCATCCAGAACAACGGCCCCTCGGATGCCAGCAACGTCGTCGTCACTGACACGCTGCCCGCCGGGCTGACGTTCGTGAATGCCGCACCACCCATCTGCTCTGGCTCACCGCTTTCCTGTACGGTAGGCAACCTCGCCGTTGGCGCTTCGACCAATATCATCATGACGGCAACCGTCAACGCGGGGCAGGCGGGCAACATACTCAACAACGTCGCCAGTGTATCCGCCACCGAACCCGACCCCGTGCCCGGCAACAACACCGATAACGAGCCTGTAACCGTCCTCGCTTTTGCCACCATCGGAGATCGCGTGTGGCACGATATTGATGCCGACGGCGCGCAGGATACAGGCGAGGTCGGTCTGCCCGGCCTGATCGTCACCCTCACCGGAACGGACGATACCGGCGCACCCGTCAGCCTGACGACCACCACAGGCGCAAACGGTATCTATACCTTCCCCAACCTGAAAGCGGGGACATATACCGTCACCGTGACCCCGACAGCGGGTATGGTGGCAACAGAAAACACGTTCGCGGGCGATGTCACCGAAAACGACACCACACCCAACATCGTGACCGCCGCTGGCGCGAACATCACCACAGTGGACTTTGGCTATCGCGGTGACAGCAGTATCGGCGATTTCGTCTGGCACGATGCTAATGCCAACGGTATACAGGATGGAATCGAAGCGGGTATCCCCGGCGTTACCGTTACGCTGACGGGCACGGATGCTTTCGGCAATGCGCTCAACCTGACAACAACGACGGACGCGGCTGGAAACTACACCTTCGACAATCTTCTGCCCAGTGGCGCAGGCGGATACATCGTCACGGTCACGCCGCCTGCGGGCACATCACCTGTTGCCGATACCTTCGCGGGTGACACCACCGAAAATGGCATCACACCCGGTATCGTGCTGCCCGCCAGCACCGATATTGATACAGTAGATTTCGGGCTGCGCGGCAACGCCTCCATCGGCGATACCGTCTGGCGCGATGACGACGCTGACGGAGTACAGGATGCGGGCGAACCCGGTATCCCCGGCGTCACCGTCACATTGACAGGCACAGACACTTTCGGCAATCCTGTGAGCGTCACGACGACCACCGACGCCAACGGCAACTATCTCTTCGCCAACCTGCCGCCCAGCAATGCGACGGGCTACACCGTTGCCATCACGCCACCTGCCGGAGTCTCGCCCACCGCCGACACTTTCGCGGGCGACGCCACTGAAAACGGTACGACGCCGAACATCGTCCTCGCTCCCAACGCCGCCATTACCACCGTAGATTTCGGCCTGCGTGGTGCAGCACAGGTCGGCGATAGCGTCTGGCGCGACGACGACGCTGATGGCGTGCAGGATGCGGGCGAACCCGGCATCCCCGGCGTCAACGTTACATTGACAGGGACGGATAGCACAGGTGCGCCTGTCAGTTTCACGACGACCACCGACGCCAACGGCAACTATCTCTTCGCCAACCTGCCCTTCAGCGACGCGACAGGCTACACCGTCGCCACCAGCGGCGTGCCGCTCAATGGCCTCGCGCCTGTCGCCGACACCTTCGCGGGCGACACCACTGAGAATGGCACAACGCCTGCTATCATCGTGGATGCTGCCAACAACAACATCACCACTGTAGACTTCGGCTATCAGGGTACTGGCTCGATTGGCGATACCGTCTGGCGCGATGACGACGGCGACGGCGTACAGGACGCGGGCGAACCCGGAATCCCCGGCGTCACCGTCACCCTCACGGGTACGGACGCCAATGGGGGCGCGGTCAACGTCACCACGACCACCGACGCCAACGGCAACTACCTGTTCGACAACCTGCCGCCCAGCAACGGGACGGGCTACACTGTCGCCATCACCCCACCTGCGGGCGTATCCCCCACTGCCGACACCTTCCCCGGCGACACCACCGAGAATGGTACGACACCCAATGTCGTCCTTGCCCCCGGCGCGGACATCCTCACGGTGGATTTCGGGCTGCGCGGTTCGGCTCAGGTTGGCGATACCGTCTGGCGCGACGACGATGCCGACGGCGTGCAGGATGCGGGTGAACCCGGTATCCCCGGCGTCACCGTTACCCTGACTGGAACCGATAGTTCTGGCGCACCCATCAGCTTCACCACAACCACCGACGCGAATGGCAGCTATCTGTTCACTAACCTTCCCTTCAGCGACGCGGTAGGCTACACCGTCGCCACCAGCGGCGCGCCGCTCAACGGCCTCGCGCCTGTGGCCGACACCTTCGCGGGCGACGCCACCGAAAATGGCACGACACCTGCCATTATCGTGGATGCCGCCAACAACAATATCACGACAGTGGATTTCGGCTATCAGGGCACTGGCTCAATCGGCGATACCGTCTGGCGTAACGACGACGGCGATGGCGTGCAGGATGCAGGCGAACCCGGTATCCCCGGCGTTACCGTCACCCTGACAGGCACGGACGCCAACGGCGGCGCGGTCAGCGTCACCACGACCACCGACGCCAACGGCAGCTACTTGTTCGACAACCTGCCACCGAGCAACGGCACAGGCTACACCGTCACCATCACACCGCCTGCGGGCATATCCCCCACTGCCGACACTTTCGCGGGCGATGTCACTGAGAACGGCACAACGCCAAACATTGTCCTTGCCCCTAACGCCGACATCCTCACGGTAGACTTCGGCCTGCGTGGTTCGGCTCAGGTTGGCGATACCGTCTGGCGCGATGACGACGCCGATGGCGTGCAGGATGCGGGCGAACCCGGTATCCCCAGCGTTACCGTCACCCTGACAGGCACGGACGCCAGCGGCGCGCCTGTCAGCTTCACCACGACTACCGACGCCAACGGTAACTATCTGTTCACCAACCTTCCCTTCAGCAGCGCGGCAGGCTACACCGTCGCCAACAGCGGCGCGCCGCTCAACGGCCTCGCGCCTGTCGCCGACACCTTCGCGGGCGACGCCGCCGAAAACGGCACAACACCCGCTGTCGTAGTGGACGCCGCCAACAACTACATCACCACTGTAGACTTCGGCTACCAGGGTACGCAGAGCGTCTCCGGCAGCGTGTGGCGCGACGACGATGGTGGCGGCACACAAAACGGTGTCGAACCGGATTTGTCAGGTATCACGGTGACACTGACGGGCACGGATGCCAACGGGACGCCTGCCAGCTTTACGACGACCACCGACGCCGCTGGGAACTACAGCTTCGACAATGTGCCGCCCGGCGACTACATCGTCACCGTCACGCCGCCTGCGGGCTTCAGCGTGACCAACGACGCTTTCCCCGGTGATGTTACCGAGAACAGTCAGACGCCTATCACCGTCACGGCGGGCAATGACGTAACCGCCGTAGATTTCGGCTATCGTGGAACAGGCTCGCTCGGTGATCGCATCTGGCACGATCAGGATGGTGACGGCGCACAGGACGCGGGCGAACCCGGCCTATCCGGCCTCACCGTCACTCTTACGGGCATAGACCCCTTTGGAAACGCCGTCAACCTGACGACTACAACGGGCGCGAACGGCATTTACACCTTCGCCAACCTGCCCCCCAGTGGCGCAGGCGACTACACCGTCACCGTGACAACGCCACCTGCGGGCACAACGCCGACCTTCGACCTTGATGGTATCGGCACGGCCCACACGACGGCTGCTGCCCTCGCGCCCGGTCAGAATCGCACTGATGTAGACTTCGGCTATCAGGGCACTGGCTCGATTGGGGATCGCGTCTGGCGCGACGATAACGGCGACGGCGTGCAGGATGCGGGCGAACCCGGCATCCCCGGTGTCACTGTCACCCTCACAGGCACGGATGCCTTCGGCAACCCCATCAATGCAACCACCACGACAGGCGCGAACGGCATCTACATCTTCGATAACCTGCTGGTGGGCAGTTATATCGTCACCGTGACACCCCCGGCGGGCATGACTCCTACCTTCGATCTCGACGGTGTTGCAACGCCCGACACGGCGAATGTGCCTCTTACCGCAGGGCAGGATCGTACCGACGCCGACTTTGGCTATCAGGGACTCGGTTCGCTCGGTGATCGTGTCTGGCACGATCAGGATGGCGACGGCCTACAGGATGCGGGCGAACCCGGTCTGCCCGGTCTCACCGTTACACTCGCTGGTACGGACGCCTTCGGCAACGCCGTCACCTTGACGACGACAACGGGCGCGAACGGGGCATACCTGTTCGACGACCTGCCGCCCAGCGACGCAGCAGGCTACACCGTTACCGTGACAACGCCACCCGCTGGCACTATACCGACCTTTGATCTGGACGGGATTGCCACACCCGATGTTGCTGTTGCTACACTCGCCGCCAGCCAGGATCGCACTGATGTAGATTTCGGCTATCAGGGTACTGGCTCGATTGGCGATTTCGTCTGGCTCGACAGCGACTCCGACGGTGTGCAGGATGCAGGCGAACAAGGCATCGCCAACGTCACCGTGACGCTGACAGGCACAGACGCTTTCGGTAACACGGTCACATTCACCACGACCACTGATGCCAATGGCTTCTACCTGTTCGACAACCTGCTGGCAGGTGATTACCTTATCACGGTCACGCCGCCTGCGGGCATGGCAAACACCTTTGACAGCAACACGGGAGAAGACGATGATACACCCGTCACGCTTCTCCCCGGACAGGATCGTCTGGACGTGGATTTTGGCTATCATCGCCTGCCACCGCCGCCTGTGAGCGCCGCCATCACACCAACCAGCACGCCCGTCCCGACAGCCAACACACCGGAACCGGCTGCCTGCACGTTGGGCTGTACCTCAAATCAGGTCTATCACACCAACCGTACCGGCGACTGGGAAATCTTCCGCCTCGGCAGCGTCCCCGGCCAACCGGACTCGGACGCCAATCTGACGCAGAATACGGCGGATGATGTTGAACCGTCGCGTTCGCCGGACGGCCAGTGGATCGCCTTTGCCAGCAACCGCGACGGCAACTGGGAAATCTACGTCACGCCGATGGACGGCGACACGACCCGCACGCAGCGCGTCACCCGCAACACCATCGCCATTGACGCCGACCCGGTGTGGGGTCCCGGCAATCTCGTCGCCTATGAATCCACCCGCGACGGCAACTGGGAACTGTATGTGGTGGACATGGAAACGGGTGCGGAGTATCGTCTGACTGACAACACCACCAGCGACCTGAACGCTTACTGGTCGCCCGATGGCTCGAAACTGCTCTTCCAGAGTGATCGCACCGGCCAGTGGCAAATCTACGTCATGGACATTGCCACCGGGCTTGTGACGGCCCTCAGCGATGGAAGCGACAACGACCTCGACCCACAGTATTCGCCCGATGGTCAGCAGATCGTGTTCCGCTCCATCGGCGCGGATGGCAGGAGCGTCGTTCACCTCATGGACGCCAGCGGCCAGAATCGCGTGGCAATTTCCGACGCAGCGGGCGATGCCACCAACATGGCGTGGTCGCCCGATGGCAGCCTGATCGCCTACCAGTCCGATCTGGACGGCGACCTCGACATCTACGTCTATCAGCTATCGAGCGAACAGACACGCCATCTCACCGACAACACCATCGCCGACTATGCTCCGACATGGCTGTGCGGCACGACAGAAATCATCTTTACCTCCGACATCATGGGCAACCCTGACATCTTCCAGGTCAGTGCGCTGGCAATCACTGCGCCTGCCGTTGATGTAGCCGAGGAAGCCCAGCAGCTTACCGCCCATCCGGCGGTGGACATCTACCCGATGGACGCCCCCTCCGAAGAGAATGCCAGTCAGGAGGGCAGGCTGCCGTCGCTGCTCGACAGCACTCTGGGACACACCAGCTTCCTCCAGCCGGATGTCTCCATGACGCCGCCCGACCTGTCGCTGGAGCGCGGCGAACCCTGGCGACCAGTCAGAACTTGCCGGGGCTAATCCTGATGTAAGGGCACCAGCGACTGTGCCTCCCTCCTAAAATCGGCGTCTGTACGTTCTCGCACAGACGCCGATTTTATTTCCGCTGTAATCCCATTCGGCTGTCATGAGATTACAGAGTTGTTACCGAACAATCGTAACTAAAGCACCGTTCTTCAAAGGTTATTTATGAATATCGTAAACCTGCCTATCGCCATAGGTCTAGTACCATTTGTCACAAAGGTAACTTCTCCTTTTGTAACATGCTGTTCTCAATAAGAATGAGCAACTTCGCATTAGAAGCACTCTCCCCCTCGCACAACGCCGGCGCGGCGATCATACAGCGCATGACCCTTCCTATCAAACATCGGCAGGCAGTACGCTGCCCCCATCCCTACGGGACGTGACCACCGAACTACCTGCCTAAAAAGCCGCCCGACAAATATGCATTCAGAGAAGCCACTGGATTAGAGGCGGCTTTTTTGTTTGACAGGCTCCTTCCCTGCGCTGTTCCCGCGTGGTTGAGCGTTGTGCTCGACACGCTGGCGAAACCAGCAATAGCAGAGGGAGTAACTTCATGCACGACCAGACGATTTGCAGCAACCGATTTGATATTCGCCCGTTTCCGCGTGTTGCGACCTATCCGACAGGCTGGGCAGGTTATCGTACTTTTGCCGAGATTATGGAGGACTGCACACCGTTGGCAGCTACTCTGATCCGAAAACATGGGATCGCGTTCCAGGATTTCCCGGATGCACTTCAGCGCGGGTTTATGGTCGTCTGGGAACGGCTGGCAAAGGATACCCAAATGTTTGCTCATGCGGACAAATACATCGTCGCACGGATTGTAGAAGCGAACTGCGGCACGAATTACTGGCGGCGGCATGATCGCCATCTCAGCCTGGACGCGCTGGAAGGTGTCATTACCGAAGATCACCCCGACGAGTGGATGATCACCGGGCTGGAAGCCAACCGCAGTGAGGTCTGGGCAGCCTGGGCAACCGCTGCTGATATGCGGATTGACATCGAACGCATCTTTGCACGACTGGTCGCCAAATACGAAGCTCAGCCAGAACCTCACCGTTTCCGCTACATAGTCGCGCTGTATTATGTGACGACACAGGTCAAGCTGGAGGATGCGGCGCTCATCGCTGGGATCAATCATCACTATCTGCTGGACGATTACGCCAGTATCGTTCGCAAGGATGTGCAGCAGGCATTCGGTGAACTGTACCGTCCAGGGTTGCGCTGGATTGACAAATTCAAACGTGGACATCAGACACCGGCATTGCTGGTGCTGGAGAAGTATCAGCGCAATCCGCGCATGATCTACGCCATCCGTTCGCTGCTGGAGGAGCAGCCGCCGACAGAGGCACGACTCCAATGTCCATGGCCCAACAACAATCAGTATCGAGCAAAGGCGCACAAAGCGCTGATGAAAGCCTACGGCTGTTCCGCATGACGGGAGCAGTCGTTTTTATTTCTATGGCTGGTGAGCAATCGCCAGTCACTATTTTTTTGCTTCAGACATAACTTGATATGGTCCATTTTCCGCCTTTTGAGACGATTTTTGTAAAATTAACGGGCGATTTGCCAAAATTGACGGTCAGATTTGCCAATTTTACACAGGTCACACGACTTGACTTTGATAAGCTGATTGCATCGGTAAAACGTGGACGTACCACACACTGAGCAGTCAGCTTTTTGATTCTTGCCGAAAACTGGAATATTTCAGACACCTTCGCAAGATTTCCAACTCGAAACTGGAAAAATACGGAGGTTGCAAAGGGGTGGTTTGCTACGCTGGAACCATGAGTAAAACGGAGGAGTGCGACGTATGGAGAAAACCAACATCCCTACCCTACCGGTTCGGCAGGTAAGACGCAAAAGAATCTTTGCGATCCGGTTGACGG
Source organism: uncultured Chloroflexota bacterium (assembly GCA_937988705.1). Lineage (GTDB taxonomy): Bacteria > Chloroflexota > Anaerolineae > Aggregatilineales > Phototrophicaceae > Flexifilum. The sequence continues at coordinate 26,351 of CALKIA010000028.1, forward strand.
ACAGGGAACGCGCCGAGATCGAGGCACTGGCGAAGCAGCTCAGACTGCCCGACTCGTACATGGCGCGGCATTTCATACTGGAAGCGGTGGCGTATCACCGCCAAGTTCAGCAAGGAGACCGGGTTGAAGGCTGAACCCACATCACATGAAGCAACTCTACAACTGAATAACGAGCAGGGCATGAATCTGGAAAGCGTTTATCGCTCACTGCTCAGGATTGTTGCGCGGCTGGATGAAAATGAGTACACTGAGGGTCATTCGTTGTTGCGCCAGACCACCGAGGTGGTACTCGATGATCTGGCTGACCCCGCGAGTGATGTTGGCACATCGCAGGGCTAGGAAGCATTGTACAATATGCGCCTTGCTCTTGCCGTATCACTTTCGCGGGAGCAGGGCGTTTTGTTTGGAAAGGAGAATTGGCGATGGCAACCAAATATAAGCGCCCCGAACAGACCCTCGTTGATCCGTATCGGTTTGAACCGCTGCCGGTGGATCGTCCCTGCGCCATCTACTACCGCCAGTCCACCGACGCGCAGATTGGCAACATCAACACGACACTTCAAACCGTCGATATGTTTGAACATCTCGTCCGTCAGGGTTGGGCGCGGGACAGCATCGAGATGATCGACATGGATGCGGGTGTCAGTGGGACAACCAAACTCACTGACCGCAAAGGCATGGCGCGGCTGATGGCACTCATCGAGAGTGGAGAGATCAGCCTGGTCGCGGCGCAGGAAGTAGATCGTTTCTTCCGTGACGTGACCCAAATCCAGACCAACCTGTTCATTGATGCCTGTAAACGCAACAATGTGCGGGTGATGACCCCGCGCATGGTGTATGACTTCAATCACCCGATGATGGGTGCTTACCACATGAAGATTTTCCGCGAGGAAGCGCAGCACGCGGCGGACTTCCTTGAGTATCACATCAAAGGGCGGCTGCACAAAAGTCGCGCCTATCTGCATGAGCAGGGATTATGGGCAGGACGCGCCATCATCACCGGGTACATGGTGGACATGCGTCCGAAACTGCCCGACGGCAGCCCCAACCCGAACCACCGTCGCTATGTGCCTTTCGCCCCCTGCGCCGATGCGATCCGGGTCTATTTCGAGTTGTTCAAACGCTTCAATCGCAACATGCAGAAAACCTGGGAGTACGCCGAACAACACGGACCCTTTCTCCCTGAACCGGAGGAAGTCACACGCCTGACCCCCGAAGGTTTTCGCACCGACATGCGGATGGATTATCGTTCGATGTTTACCGGGCGGATTGTGCCGTCACTCTCCGGGATCGACAAACTGCTGACCAACGTGGTTTACATGGGGCATTGGGTGCATCAGGGCGCGATTACCCGCTTCTATAACCACGAACCCATCGTAGACGAAGACTTGTTTATGTTCGCCTTCAATGCGCTGTCACCGTTGGATTTTTATGGCGATCCGAACCCGGCGTATCATCCCTACCGCACCTACAACCGCCACGAGGCGAAAGACCGAACGGAAGCGCCGCCTGTGTACAGCGGTGTCGTTTTCTCAGACGATGTACCGGAATATCCGCACCACCGGATGCATACCGGGTGGAACTGCTATAACAAGGTGTACCAGTATGCGCTGCGAAATAAACGTGGAGATGTTGTTTTCAGCGTGAAAGCCAGTCGGATGGATTTGAGCATTGATACCCTGCTGCTGGAGCGTCTGAAAGCAACCACGATTGATGAAACCGCGTGGCAGGCAGCCTTAGCCAGCACTCGTGAAGATGGTCACAGTGAACTGCGCCGGATCGAAAATGAAATTCGCGGTGCCGAACGTGCCAAGACCGCCATCCTCGAAAACCTCAAGACGTTGCAGCACCCGGAGATGGTGCGTAACCTCGAAGCGAGTTATGCCGCGAACGAGCGCGAGATTGAGCGCCTTCGCGCTGTACAGATTGAATTGAGGCAGGGCAAGCGCCAGCGTGAGGTGCTGGAAGATGCCCGCCCGGTGCTGAACAAGATCATTGCCCGCTGGCAGGATGTCCCCGCAGCGAACCGCCGGGAATTGTTCGAGGCGCTGGCAGTCTATGTCAAAGTGAAACAGATGGATGAAGTGCGGCGCGAACTGACGATTTTCTGGCGGGACGGTTCGACTTCTTCGCTGATCTTCCGTTGGGGTGACTTTCGTCAGCACTGGACGCAGGCGGAATTGCAGCAACTGCGCGAGATGGTCGATGCAGCTCGTCCACAGTGGGAAATCCTGAAGGCATTTCCACACTGGAACTGGCACACCATCACCTGTCGCTACCTCAATCACTTTTCCCCGGATCGACGGTTCACACCCTACTACAAGGGTGAGAAGAAGTATCCCTACCGCATCAAGTGGCACGAAACCGAAGAATACAGGGCAGAACAGCAGGCTCTTAGTTTGGCAGCGAGTTCTACCTCTCTTCGGTCAGGTGATGGTTATAGACAACCCACAGGATGATCGCACCGTCCGCCGCCCACTTCCACGCGTGACGAAGATAGGCGAACTCGACGCGCTTGGACGCTTTCGCCAGCTTATCATGGTCATACGGGGGATTCGCCCACAGGATGCCGAATGCTTCGTTTGAGGCGACCAACCGCTCCACATCGCAGCGCACTGCTTGGGTCGGGCCAAACCGCTCCACGCACTTTTGCGCCCGTTCGCCATCCAGTTCATTCGCGTAGGGGGTGACATTCCATGCTTTCGCCGCCGCTTCGAGAAACTCCCCTTCTCCAGCATACGGGTCAAGCATCCGGGTCACGGGCGTGGCTGGCGCGACCAGGGATAGGATTGCCGCGTAGTGCTGCGGGGAGATCGGCAGATACCCGAGAATTTCCTTGCTTTGTGCGCGAGCCATTGAAAACCTACCTTCGGAAATACAAAATGCCCGATCCGCGTTGGGTCAGGCGTTGACGAACGGAATGAGGCTGTTTCAGGGAAGCGCGATAATGCCTTGTTCAATACCGCCCGTGATGAGGCGGGTCCAAGAGTCGATATCGAGGTCAATGCCGTAGACGGTCAGCCCACCTGCGCCGCGCGTTTTTCGCACCAGCATCGCCGCTTGCCCCGCTGACCACAGATAGGAAGCCCATGCCTCGAACACGGGGATTTTGACGAGCTGCGCGACATGGCGGTGAAGCTGTCCAACCGCCTGCGCTTCGCTGACATACAGGACGAAGGTTGTCGATTTCCCGCCGTAGTTCGGATGAATGACCATCTCGTGCAGGAGGATCAGGGATGTGAACCGGGCTTCGGGAATATTGGCGAAGAAATCCTGATACATGCCCGAATTGCCCTCACCGGCTGTCAGTTCGACCGAAGGCGCATCCCACGGGACAACTGTCACCTGATCGCCCTTCGACAGTTTGGCGCGGATCGCTTCTACTGCCATGCGCGGCCCACCCATATTCAGGTAGATGCACACACCCTCATGCACTGCATATCCATAGCACCAGACGTTGCCGGTGATGCTGCCCGTCAGTTCCCCGACAAATGTCTGCTCAATGCGGACAGCACGCCCATGGACAGCAGGTTCCCGTTGAACTGACGCGAACGGCTGCGTCTTGATGGCGCGAATCGCTGTTTGCACGGCATCCAGCGGCTCACCTTCGGCGGGCATGAGTGCAGGCTTGAGGACGCGAATGGCGAGGGGCTGCACTTCCTCCGGTGTAGAAATAGGCTCGCGCGCCGGTTCAACATCGGTGCTGATTTCCTCAGCGGGAGGCTGCTGACCGTATTCGAGCATCGTCCGCTTGATTTCCGCATCAGTTGGCGGCAGCACTGCGCCGGGCGGAACAACTGTGCCGCGCACAATCTTGATACCGGGGATCGGTTTGTGCAGGGTGAGTTCGCGCTCGAATGACCAGCAGATGCCGATTTGCTCGAAGACCACGTCGTAGCTCCAGCCGTGCTTGGCGTTGTGATGGTAGAGCTTAACGACTTTCCCGCGTGTTCCCGTCGGGATCGGCTTGCCGTCCGCCGTTTCGAGTTCGTGGCGTGCGTAAGCGGTGTCATGCAGTGCAAACAGTCGTGGAGGCGGTTCAACGATAGGAGCAGACTTGATCTGCATCCCCAGAAGGGCAGCCGCTTCATCGACCGTGCAGGGTTCATCGTCGGTGAACGGGATACTTTCGACGAGCGCGTTCATTGCGGCGACCCGCTCTGGTTCTTCAAAGCGCCACTGCTGGTTGTAGATCGCGTAAATGGCTCTGTTATGCTGCAATGCAGTGAGGATCGCGGGCAGGGGATTGCCGACACGCGACTGCGGCGGGAGGTCGAATACCCACAGGGCTTTCGTCTCTCCGAAGCGGTTATCCATCGTCGTGCGCGTGGCAAACACGCCATTCTCACCTTTCACGATTACATCGCCGTTCGCGGCTCGCTCTTTGCCGATGATCCGTCCTCCGAAAATCGAAAGAAGCGGCGACTCCGGTTCTTCTTCAGATGCTTCCGTTTCGGACTGCGTTTCGCTGGTCACTAACGCCTGAATCGCAGTGGGCAATTCTGTGCCAATCCAGTACCACTGCTTGCGGCGGGAGCTGAAGCGCGCGCCATGCCGCTTGAGCAATTCCCGGTGCGGATAGGTCTCGCCCGATAACCACCACCACGGCTTTTCAGAAGCTGTGCGCTGGCTTTTCTCCGCGATGATGCCGGTGACCGTTGTCTCACGTTCACCCGTCGATGGCGACGGCGGACGAAATCCCGTCGGATCGAAGGTCGGACCCACACGGTAGCCGGGTTCGGTGTAGTCGGGATGGCTGTTATCGGGGAACGCCCACCACTTTTTGTCGCGCCACAGGAACACGCCGGCACGGTGGCTCTGGCGTGTGATCTGTTCCACTTTTGCCAATTCATCTGCCGTCAGCGTGAGCAGGATGTGCCCATGCCGCACGACCACATCGCCATCGATCTGGACGTAGCGATACGATGCCTGTCTGGGCGATACATCGCGTGCGTTCTCGCGGTACAGCGTTAGCAGCACAGCGGTGACGGCTGTGGTGTAGCCCATTTTGTACGCGCTGACCAGCTTGCCCGTCTGCGGTGCGGTCACAC
>CALKIA010000029.1 GCA_937988705.1 uncultured Chloroflexota bacterium
CTGAAAGCGGTTGCCGTCGGCGTACTCGATGATGCGGTGCGGCGACGAATACACGCCGATCAGCCGCTGCACACGCACCTCTAAGCCGGTTTCTTCCCATACTTCCCGAATGCAGGCTTCTTCGACGCTCTCACCCGGATCCACGCCGCCGCCGGGGAGACACCATAAGCCGTTGTCGGTGCGCCGTGTGAGCAGGATGCGGGTCTGGCTGGTGTCCCAGATGAGGGCGGCACAGCCTGTGCGCAGTTGCGCTGTTTTGCCGATCCGATCACCGGTGATAATGCGCGTCATAGGGTCTCCTAAAATTCGATTTCTGCGATCTGGTCGAGGCTTAAGCCGAACAGCGACGGCGCGGCTTCCGGCTCATCTTCTGTCTGTTCACGGAAGTCGCCCGCTTTGGCGCCGCGCTGATCGAGTGAACGGTAGGTGCAGAACTTGCACTTGTTCACGTCGGACGTGAGCGGGAAATCCTGATCGGTCTCGCGGCTGAGAATATCGGCGGCCAACTGTTCGAGATACGCGCCATCCTCCGCGAATTGCTCTGCACTGTACTGAAAGGTAATCGGCTGATCGGGAAATTCGGTGAACCAGTAGCGCATGCTGATCTTCTCCGGTGCCAGCGGTTGGCCGCTGTTGAGGTACGTCCCGGCTTTGGTGAGCACGTACGGGTAGATGATCGTCTGCAAGCGGTGGGCGAGCGTCTCGTGTTTGGGGTGACGCAGCGCCGTCTTCCAATCTACGATCAGCGCCTGTTCCCCCACGGCGATCAAGTCATATTTGGCGACCAGTCGATAGCCTGCCAGCGGCACCGAGAGCGTGATTTCCGGGTGGCGCTGTTCTGGCACACCCACCAAACCCTGCGCGCGGAAGTTCTCCCACCAACCATAGACGCGATCATCGTCAATCGTTTCGGCGATGGCGTCGGGCGCGATCTTGAGAATGGCCTGCTGTGCCAGTCGATGAAATTGCTCACCCTGCTGCATGTGCAGTTCAAAGTCGCGCAGCGGCGCGCTCTGCGGCGCGGGATACTGCAAATCGAGCACATAACGGTAGTAGAAGCGGCGCGGACAGTCGACAAAGTCCTGCAAATTGCTCTGGCTGAACTGGAAATGCGGCGGCGGTTTCACGGCGTCTTCTCCTCAAGGTAGGCTTGCAGCGCCGCGAACGGTATCGCCATCTGCTGATCACCTTGCTGTCCGGTGTTCCAGGTCATGACGAGCTCGCGGCGGGCGCGGGTGATGCCGACGTAGAGCAGGCGCAGTCGCTCGGCAGCGTAATCGACCCGGGCGGCGGCGGTGGCCACACCTTCGCTGTAGGGCACGTCATTGGCCACAGCGATCAACTGCGCCAACGCTTCGGCTTCGAGGTTCAATCCCTCACGTATGAAGCGCTTCTCCGACATGAATTGATCGCCGGGCAGCGCAGACGGGAAATCGTAGCTGTTGACTGAGAGCAGGTACACGCGATCCCATTCGAGACCCTTCGCGGCGTGCATGGTCGCAACCGTGACTTTGCCTTTGTGCGCTTCCGGGTCGAAGCCGCGATCCGCATCATCGACGCCTAAAAAGCGCCGTTCGTTGCGGGCAATCACGGCCAGTTCTTCGGTGTACTCGGGTAGACGCGCTGCCGGGTGTGATTCCGCGTAGCCCGCCAGCAGCACGGCCATGCTGTGCGCAATCGCGAGATCCGCCGCGCTTTTGAACAGGTCTTGGGCGAGGATCAAAATGAGTTGGTCAATCGGCAGGATGACCGCTTCCTGCCAGCGGCGGACAATCTCGCGAAATTCGGCCAGCAGTGCGCCGATGTCGGGATCGGCTTCGATCAGCTTGGCGATAGCCTCGTCGTCGGCCAACCAGTCGCGCCCTAACTGCGGCGTGACGAAATCCTCCACCCGCGGGCACTTGCGCAGCGCCTTAACCGTGTTTTCCAGTCGCGCTGCCAGCGTGTCGTCATCGCGGTCGTCGCGCCGCCACACTTGATAAACGCGCGCCAGCAAGCGCACATCACCGGGGTTGCTCAGATATTGCAGAATGTTGCCGACCGCACCGGCCGCTTCACGCGTCGAAGTTGTCGACCGCAGCAGTTCGACATATTCGATCTGCGGTTCACGCGCTTGCTTGAGCGCGTCTACGATATCAAAGCCACGTTTGTTGCGCGGCACGAGGATTGCCGCCGTTTGATCGGGATGGGCGGGCAGCCATTGGCGCACCGAGTCGACCACCGCGCGGATTTCCTCGACCGGCGGCAGCGCTGCCGGGTACAAGACCACTTTCGAGTGCTCGGCCGGCGGGTTAGGCTGCGGGTCGCCGGGCGGGGCGGGCTGGATCAGCGGCGGTTGGAGCGGATCACGGTCGCGGACATCGGCATTGGGGTGTTTGTCCATCGTCCACGCGATCAGGTGGTTTGCCAGATTGATGATCGGCACGGCGGAGCGCCCGGAGTTGGGCAGTTCGCGCGGCGTCACGCCCGGTTCGCGCAGGAAATCGCGTAGATGTTCTGGCTTGGCCGTGGTGAAGGTCTCGTAAATCGACTGGTTCGGGTCGCCGACACGCACCCAGTTGCCATCACGTCCTACTAACTGGCGGATGATCAATTCCTGCAAGCGGCTGCTGTCCTGCGCTTCGTCTTCGAGGACATAGCGCCAGCGGCGGCGCAAGCGCGCCAGATAAGTGTCGTCCAGTTCCAGCGCCAACAGCGCCAACCGGATCAGATCCTGAAAGTCGACCGCGCCGCGCATGTTCAAGCCGCGTTGGTAGCTCACGTAGATGCTGTAGCCCATCTCCGCGAGAGGGAGGGGCTGGCGATAAGCGTCAAGGCGGTGGCGAATCGCGTCCGGTGTCAGCCGTTCATCTTTGGCCTGCCGGACGAAAGCGCGCGCGATGTCAGTCACGAGCGGCGTCCAGCGTTCGCGGGTCACCCAATCGCGCCGGTTGTCTTCCAGATCGCCCGCCAGGAACTGACTTGCCGCTTCGGGATGCAGCTTGACCCACGTCAGCGCGGCATCTTGCAGCACCGTGTCCGCTTCCCGTTCGTCGATAATCTGGAAATCGTCCGCCAGTCCGACCAAACCGGGACGTTCGCGCACGATGTCGTTACACAGACCGTGCAGCGTGCGCACGCGGTAGCCGACATTCGGCAGCAAGCCGCGCTCACGCACAAACGCGCCAATTTGCCGCGCGAAGTTGTCCACAGCTGAATTGACGAGCGTGACGATCAGCACTTCTTCGTCGTCTTCCAACTCTTCGGCGATTAGCTTGGCGGCCAGAGCGGACAGCGTCTTGGTTTTGCCGCTGCCGGGTACGGCGGAGACGCCCATTTTACCGCGAGTATAGGCGAGAACTTCGGCCTGTTTGGGGCGCGGCTTAAACGTCGCCATGCGCTTGCTCCTTTCCTAAACGGCGCAGCATCCGTTGGAGGGCTTGCAGCAGTTCGCCTTGACTTTCGTAACCGTTCTCGCTGAGCTGGCTCAAGCCGAGATAGATTTTTCCACGGCAGCGCCGGATCAGGCCGACCATCAGGCGGTAGAGGGTTTCCTTGCGAACCTTTTGCTCATCATCATCGGTCCACTTCTTATCCGGGGTCTTCAGCCGGTCGACGTCCCATTGCTTGCTGAGGACATATGGATGCGTCAGCGGTTGGTACAGGCGCTCGAACCAACCACGACTGCCAATATCCAGCCAGAACTGCACGGTAGCGGGTTGATTGTTCATAAGGAACGTGTAGGCGGGCGCGATCAAAACGCTGTCTTCGGCGGCTGTGTTCCAGCGGCGAACGTACTGCGCCGCGATCAGCCCGCCAGATACCATCTCGATGTATTCCGCGCCGGACGGCTTACCCGCCGGGATGATATCGCCCAACGAGCGGCGGAAGCTCCGCGCTGACTGAATCAGATTGCTCGTGACGCGCGCCGCTTCAAAATCGCCGTACATGCCAAAGCCGATTTGTGAGAGCACTTCGCCAAAGATCAGGCTGAAGAAGTGATCGAGCTCAATCTCTGGGGGGGGCGCTTCGACCTCGGCTTTCTTCTTGCGGCGGCGTTTGGGTGCATCCGGCGGTGGAGGTGGCGGCGGCTCAGGGATGGGATGATCGGCGAGGTAGCCTTCAATCCACAACCGCAGCGCATCGTAGCGTTCGCCGATCAAATAGGTGACGCGTTCTTGGACTTCGATGGGCAGGACTTCAAACGGCGCGAGTCCCGCTTTGCTTTCGGCGTAGGGATACGCGGCTTCAGCCAGCAATTGCGCGCGGACAAGGTCGAGTGTCTTGCCGGATTCCACCGAACTGATCGACAGCATGAGCGCGTAGGCGACATCGAAACGCGTCGGCTTGAGCTTCCACTGTGGATGGGCCAACTGGGCCAGCGTGAGCAGACAACGCGCTGCCGGTTCTTCGCGCAAGGCGCGCGAGGGGCGGTGCGACCGGGCCGCAATGCCCATACCTTCCAAGCGGGTCAGCAGCGAGAAGCGCAGGGCGTCGGACAGGAACGGCGCGAGGACGACAATTTCACCCGGGGGTACACTTTGCTCTTGCACCAGATAGCGAATCTCGTCGGCAATCCAGTTGAGCATCTCCGGGTAGTAGCGGTGATCACGGAATTCGAGCGCCGACCGGGGATCGGTTTTCAAACTCCCATCGTAATCCTCATCATAGAGTTGGCGGGCAAATTCGTTCGCCAAAGCGGCTAATTCTGGCGAGTTGACAAATGACTCCTCAAATCTGATCGCCTCGTCACATTGTTTAGCGAGGTTGTCGAAAGCATACGTCGGGTCGGCTCCCAGAAAACTGCGGAAGCCGCCGTTGGTGTCGTAGAGGATGAGCGCGGAGTCGGCGTCGGGCAGCCAGTCGATGAGAATGTCGATGAACGCCGGGTTTTCTTCTTCGGCGTTGTCCACTATCAGGTGGGCAAAACGTGCGAGCAGATACTCCCGCACTTGCATTTCATCCCACAACTGGCAGAAGGATTCGATTTGCAGCGAGAAATCCAGCAGGCTGTGATCGATGCAGTAGCGCCGGAATAGCTCCGCGCATTCCTGTACCTGATCGAAGGTTTTAAACTGCGCGCTTTCGCCCAACCATGCGTCTTTTAGGCGCTGCGCGATCTCGGTGTACGCGAAGCCGACCACCGCCGCTTTGTTCAAATTGTCGAGGATTTGGCTGTACAGGCGGTTGCGGTCAATCGTAATGGCATCGAAGTAGCCGTGTTCAAGGATGAGCGGATCGACAATGCGCGCCATGATGTATTGCGCGGTTTCCAGTGTGAGGATCGTCGGTGGTCTGTCGGGCGTGAAGCCGATCTTCGGGGCGGCCAGTGACCAGAACAACTGCACGGTTTCGACGGCAAGCGCGCTCAACGTGGTGACGGTCA